>CAJPOL010000032.1 GCA_905372265.1 uncultured Treponema sp.
AATCGCGCATAACAGGAGGGCTTGGCTGTTGCGGCCGTCCGTTTTGCTGTCATGCCGTAACGGACAAGCTCCGGCCTGTTTCGATAAAAATGGCTAAGGAACAGAATTTATCGTTAAATTCGCTCAAAATATCGGGACAGTGCGGGCGTTTACTATGCTGTCTTGCATACGAACACGACTGGTACAGCGAGGCGAAAAAAAATCTCCCCGCAACGGGTACATCGCTGTATTACGACAATACCGTTTTCCGCATCAGCGAAATAAACCTTATTACCGGCATTGTGTCTCTATCGGGAGAAGACGGACGCGTATTATCAATACCGGCAAAACGGCTCTATAATCACGGGGGAAAGTGGAAAATTAAGGATTGAGGCGGTCCGTTCATAACGCATCCGGTATGAAGGAGGCTCTACTTGATTACCCGATCGTATGAATTATGTATTTTACGGGTTTTCGAAATCTTATCGGTTTCGCAGGGAGCTTTATTCAGCGTTGTAAGGTACGCATACAGCTTATCAGCAGTTTCTTGACTGATGGCGTGTTCCATTTCACAGGCTTCCTGATCGGCAATATCTTCCGAAACGCCTAACACTTCCGTTAAAAACTTATACAGCGTGTTATGCCGTTCGCGGACATTTTTTGCAATGATGCAGCCTTGTTCGGTAAGATGCACCAAGCCGTACGGCTCATGTTCAACAAAACCGGAGTCTTTCAGCAGCGTAAGACGTTTGTTTACGCTTGCCCGCGAAACGCCCAACCGTTTTGCTATATCAATCGACCGCACCGATTGTAAGCCGTGTGATAAATCATAAATAACTTCAAGATAATCTTCTTGCGAAGCGGAAACTCGTGCTATCATATATATACTATAACGTTGTTTTGGATAATTTGCAAGTTAAAAACGCGCTGTCCTATAGAAGCGCTATTTTAGACGCAGCTGTAGAGCGTATTCTGATTCATCCATGATGCAGCTTTTTACATGCGCAGTCAATTCATTTGCGCATACCACAGCTCCGCATATTTTCCGTTCAGTTTAAGCAATGCGGAATGACTGCCCTCTTCTGCGATGCGGCCGTTTTCAAGCAGTAAGATATGATCCGCCGCTTTTGCCATCGACAGGCGGTGCGAAACAACAATGACCAGCTTATCGCGGCATATCTCCCGCATTATCGTCTGCAATTCGGCTTCAGCCAGAGGATCAAGCGCACTTGAAGGTTCATCAAGCGCCAGTATCGGCGCATTTTTTACCAACGCTCGCGCAATGCTCAGTTTTTGCAGCTCACCGCTTGAAAAAAGAATCCCCTCGCCGTCAAATTCTTTGGTAAGTACACTGTAAATGCCTTTCGGCAGTGCGGAAACTTTGCCGTAGAGCTTCACCTTTTGCAGCGCCTCAATAACCAGCTTTTCATCCTCCGTATCTGTAGGAGTGCGCATCAGAATATTTTCCGCAATGGTGTATGCATAGCAGCGGTAATCTTGAAACACTGCTGCCGTGCATTTGCGGTAACCGGCAGGATCATACAACCGGTAATCCTTGCCGTTGATGAGTACCGCGCCGCTTGCCGGTTCATAGAGACGCAGCAGTAATTGCACCACCGTGGATTTTCCGGCGCCGTTATGCCCTACCAGCGCAAGTATCCGGTTCCGCTCCAATGAGAATGAAACATCGCGTATACGGAACGGCGCGGTTCCATAGGAAAAACAGCATTGTACCATTTCAATCCGGCGTATATCCTCCGGCTCAAGCGGGAAAAAGCCGCCGGATGAAGGTTCCGCCACGGACGAAAGCGCCATCCCGAACGGAGGCTCCGCTCCAGTGAAGGACATATGCGGAACACGCTGCTTAAAGTACCTGATATGGTCTATCCGTAAACTTTCTTGATACAGTTCCGGTATGATCTTAAATAATTGACGCAGCTGATTGGAGAGCGACCATGCAGCATTTGAAAGCGCCATAAAACTGCCCGCCTGCAATGCGCCGCGCATAATCTTTTTTACGATGACCAGCCAAATAATAATATCGGTTACTTCCAACGGGAATGCCGCCGCACATGCCGAAAAAACGGTCTTTTTGCCGAAATCCCGTACACGCCGTATCTTTTGCCTGTATGTCTTTTCGTAATCGTCCAATACGAGGTGCAGCAGCGGTTCCGTTCTCATGTCTTTTGCATACTGCTTTTGATAAAACAAGCGGCTGATGTAATCCAGTTTCCGGCGGAAAAAAGTCAGCGCTTGGTCTTTTTCATACGCTAAACGGCTCCGGTAAAAATTGGCAACGAGCGACAGCATCGAACCGGTTAACACAATACACAGTACGCCCGGACTGAGTATGGTTATGACGGAACACAGGGCGGTAATTGATAAAAAGCATTCGAGCAGCCGTATCGTTTTTTGAAAGACGGCAAAACAGGTGTCTGCCGAAGCGCTGAACGCTTTTACGTAGGTGTCATAAAATTCGGTATCGTCATAGGCTGAAAGCGGCATGAGAGCGCATGTCCGATAGAGTTCTTCGGTGATTTTTTTCCGCACGGTTTCTTCTTGAGGGATTGCATACCATTCGGTAAACGTGTATTTCAGCGCAGCGGTTACGAGGACGTAAAGCCCGTACCCGATTCCGGCGGTTAATACGCGGCTAAAACCGCTTCCGGCGACGGCCGCATTCACCATGTACTGCACAATCAATACGTTGAGCAACCGTGCAGGGATGCGTTCAAATGCGAAAAGGATATGCAAAGCGATGTAGAGTTTGCTTTCAGTCCATATCGGACGGATAGCAGAGAGGACATTGCCGATTATTTTTAACATAAAAAGTTTTAAGAAACTTCTGAAAACAAAACTTAATTAAGTGTTACTCGTTTTTTAACAAAAATGCGAACCAGCTGATGTACAAAAGATGTACATCAGCTGATAAAGCTCTATATTAAACCTAAAACGAGGTTTTTCTTATTCATTTCCGGCTGCTTCGGGCTGATCCTTTTTAAAGCCTGCAATTAAAAGCGTGGCTGCAGTATAAATAACAACGCAGATAACGAGCCACTTCAATATATTGAGCGGTAATGATTTGACGATATAGAAAGCGATGAAAACACCTATCAATCCGCAAATTGCGATTGCGATGGACGCTTTCTTTGCATACGTGCCTTCTTTAATAAACTTTACCGAACCGACCGGCATCAGGTATGCGCAGGAGCCCATCATGATCGGAAAAGCGATGGAAGGATTCATGCCCATAAGAGATACAAGAGCCATACACGGAGCATATAGACCAATACCGAAAGACATCAACCCGCCAAGCACAAAGTTAATAGCAACCGCAACAATCAGCTTTACACCGGTCAAACCGATAGCATCGCCGCCGATCGGCATCCATCCCATAATACCGGCTACAAGGAAAGCGTCGGTAGCAATGAGGGCGAATCCCATAGCGATTTGTACTTTTTTAGTATCAAGTTTCGATACCAAAGCAGCGCCGACCCATGCTCCGACAGCCGCCGCAACCAGCATGGAAATCAGTGTAATCGGTTCAACTTTAACCGCGCTCATAAAGAGAACCGCTTCCGCTACAACCGGCCATGTACAGGATACATTTAAGGTACCGGGAATAACGCGGTCTTTAATTTGCTTAAAACCGCGTAAAAGAGCGGTAGCGGGAGCAAAACTTCCAATACCCAACGTATCAAAAAAGTTAATACCAAACCCGATTGCGCCTGAAATAAAGATATTTGTCTCTTTTTCAAATTCATTTTTATGAGCAAGCACATCGCGTATAAACGCAACTGAGAATATGAGCGTAAGAAGACCCAACACGCCCAAAACACCATATAACATACTATACCTCCAACTTACCGTTGTACTTTAAATGACATTCAGCGGTAAGAGCTGCCGCCTCAAATCGGAACTGCATACTCGTTACCGCTATTCTTTTACAATCTAAATCCGTGTTTTACCGGATCGTCTTCGTCGATGACGTACTGACAGAAACCGGTGATATAGGCGCTGCCGGTAATCTGCGGAATAACAGCATCATAGTCTCCAACCTTTGTTGTGCCGACGATTTCGCCGGTAAACAGAGTCGAAGCAATACTTTCATAGACGAATTTTTCACCTTGCTTTAATTTTCCTTTTGCATGGAGAGTAGCAAGTTTTGCCGAAGTGCCTGTTCCGCAAGGAGAGCGGTCAACCTGTCCTTGTCCGAAAACAACGACGTTGCGGAGATTGGCTTTGGGATTATCCGTTTCATCAAAGAATTCTACCAAGTCAACGGTCTTGATGTGCTCAAGTACCGGATGTTGTATTTTGATTTCTTTATTGATGATGTCGCGGATTTGGATACCGAGTACTTTCAGCTTATCCGCATTTTCCGGAAGCAGTTTAATGTTCAGCTGCTTTGCAGGAACAATCGCGAAGAAGCTGCCGCCGAAAGAAATATCGAAGGTAATTTTACCATATCCGGGCAAATCAATCTGCTGATCCGCTTTGTACAAGAAAGCGGGAACGTTTACGATGGAAACACTCTGAACTTTCTCATTCTTAACCTCTACCTTTGCACGGATAAGACCGGCAGGCGCTTCCATATTAACTTCGGTAACAGGCTCTTTCATAGGAACAATACCGGTTTCAACCGCAATGGTTGCAGCGCCGATAGAACCGTGTCCGCACATATTCAAATAGCCGCCGCCGTCCATAAAAATGATACCGAAATCGGCTTCGGGATTGCATGCAGTCGTTACAATCGATCCGAACATATCGTTATGTCCGCGCGGCTCCAGCATGATTGCGGTGCGGAGATAGTCGAGATGATCTTCAAGATACTTTTTCTTTTCGGGCATAGTTTTGCCCGGGATCTGAGGCACACCGCCGACTACAACACGTGTAGGCTCTCCCATCGTATGGGAATCCACTGCATGAATACTTCGTGAAAATTTCATAACCGTCTGAGCTCCTTTTTATTTGGTATGAGAAACGGATTAAACGTCCTTTACGTTTCCGTTTTCACAAGGAAAGATGTGAATGACGAATCGCATCGTTACTGCCCCGTCATATCCGATAACGTATCTATAAATAAAGGGCTATCCTTTATTCATTTTCAACTTTAAAAACGCCAAAGCTTTTTTGCAATCAAGCGGCGTAACGGTATTTTCGCCGACGACCTCTGTTTCGATACCTTGCGCCGATTTATTCATATCCACAATGGTATCCATATAGCGGTTGGTAACGACAAACTTTGCCTGAGTTCCGACAAAGGTGATTCCGACCAACGGGATTCCCCGTTTACCGATTTCTTCTATAGTATTGGCAAAATCGACATGTGAATTACCCCAGCCATCGCATGATAAGATAACGCCATCGGCGCGCATACCCTCCGCCCATTGAGCCGCCCGTTTACCAACCAAATGTTTTTCTTTATTATCCTGCGGCGTACCGACCAACATAACGCCAAGCACATCTATATCGGCGTCATTATCAAGCACATCCAAAAGCGGATCGCGGAAATGATGTAAGCTCGTTTCTTTTGTAGACGGTCCTATTCCCATTTTTCTGCCTCCCTATACCATAGCGCGTAAAGCGCCGTCACGATATTCATTCGGAGATAATAAAACCGGCATATTAGCCATGTCGATAATCGAAATACCGTCCGTTCCCGACGGTTCGGAGGTAAACAGCATATTATCATACATAGCGCCTTGCCCTGCAATTTGTTTGATAATGACGACTTTTTTCGCGTCCGCCCGTACCCGATCAAAGTATTCATGTACTTCATCGGCATCGCGCAGATCCGCTTCTTTTAATACGGTTCTGATAGATTGAATTAATACATCCGCTGCCTGAAATGCAGCCATCGGTAAGGTACGGTCAAAAGGCAGTCCGCCTTTTAGAAGCACATCCATGTGGATAAGCAAATCGGTATCGTTCGGCGTACCCGGCCTATTTTTAAAAAGCTGCTCCTGCAAAATTCCGTCTGATGAGCCGAATTCATGCATTTGCTGTCCGGTTTCATCAGCGCCGGTCAACATCAAATACACACCGGTAAGCGTATGCGTAATGCCTTCGCCGAGAGCGCCGAGCGCCTTTACCGAAATCGGTATAATATCCATGATAGTGTTGATGGAACGATTCCAGTCATTAGGTTTAATGACCGTTACGGTAACTTTTTTAACAATATCGTTTTCATAAGATAATTGATCGTTAAGCACAAGCGTATGCTTATTAATCTGTGTTTTTTTACCGAATTGCACATCGGTGATATGGAACGAACGAATGACCAATCGCCGTAAATCTTTGACCGCTTCCATCGGCAGCACTCCTTATACGCTATTGACGAATGCAACTGTAAGAATAAAACATCCGGCAGCAAAACAGCTATTCTGCTGCCGGATATAACATTAATGCTTAGACCTTTGCGCTGTACTCATAAGGAAGCGGCACGATCTGACCGACTGAAGAAATTTCAACCAATTGCTTCAACGTGTCTTTTACGATGGCAGTCTGCATTTCCTTATCGTTCGGCCGTCCGGCATTTGCGCCCATCGGAACAAGCGGAGCGACCGCACGCGGGGTTCCGTTCTGGCGGACAACAGGAGGTAATGCTGCGATGATGATTGTAGGAATACCCGATTCCTCTATCGCTCTCTGTACAATAACAGCTGAGCGGTGGCATGTGCCTCACCCAGCGGTAAGGAGAACAGCATCGACATTCTCCTTCTTTAACCTCCTTGCGATTTCAGGGCCCGTTTCTTCGGTGAACTTTGCTTGGTCACCGCCGCCGCCCATAAAGCCGTATAACACGGGGGCAACTTCTTTTATGAAGCCTTCTTTTGCCAGCTCCTGAAGCCGTTCAATCGGGAACATACAGTTGATGTCCTTATTGACGTCGCCGTTGTCGTATCCACCGTGCGAAACCATCAATTCATCGGCTTTTGCAGTACCGGGCACTTCGCGGAAGCTGAAATCGCCTGCAAGATTAAAGCGCTTATCGGTCTTTAAGTGAATACCGGCGGCGCTCGCAATGGCGACTCTCATATCTTTTAATTGTTTCGTAACCGGCGTCCATACGGGCGGCGGCGTAATAGGAACAAAAATTTCAGACTGGAGTCCTTTAATTGTAGTAAGACTCATCTTTATCCTCCTCGTATACAAAATTCGTTGGCTTTCGTGTTACTGCAAGCTCACGGTACTTAGGATTAACCTCAGCGCGCAGCACCTCAGGGAAACTCATCATAAAGCCGACCTCCATTCCGAGTTCAAGCTCGTAATCGGTTATCAGCATACGCATCGGGATTCTCAAATATCCCATTCTTCCCTTTAAATCAATGCCGACCGCTCCGCTTTTCAGCTCCACGATAACGCCTTCAACGTAACGCTCGGTTGAAATATATTTCAAACCGTTCATTACTTAGGCATCCTTTTCGTAGATTTCCGCGCGTTTCTTGCTCTTTTCAAGCACCTGCTCGTTATCTTCAAGCGGAATCTTAATGTTCAATGCTTTTTCGATGAGTTCAATATTATTCATCTTCACATTGTTATTCCACTTCCGTTCCGCAGGCTTTACTTCTTCTCCTGCCATGACCGATTTGAGCATTGCCAAAGCGCGGATTGCATCTTCCGGCGCCAAACAGTTGTTTTCAAGAATTTCGTTCTCAATTCCCTGTTTGGATTTGTTGTTATCGATCATGTGGGTCATATACTCGTTACCGACAACCAGCGCTCCCTGCACGGCGCAGAAAGACATACCGACTACCGGAATACCGCGCATACCGACTTGTTCGTGATGCGATGCAAAGTCGATGTGGTTATTTCCGAAACCTTCAGTAGTGATGATCACACCATCGGGGTCAACAGCTTCAACGGTCATACCCAAACGGCGGGATACATAGAATTTTTCGGCATTGATCTGCGGAGAACCGACAAACAATACGCCGCAAAGGTCTATTTCTTCGTCCGCCATCGCAGCCAGTACGAGCGGCTCTCTGAAGTAGTGGCGCGAGGTTTCCTTAGAAGCCGGCCCGATACAGGTCAGCGCGTGGATACCGCCGTCAAGAACTTCCAACGGAGAGAGCATAACAGGCACGTTTCCAAGGTCAACGTTCGGCTTTGCTCCGAGCGTTCCAACCGGCTCAACCGGAAGGATGAGGTTGTCGTGCATAGCACCCTGTCCCATAATCTCTTTGCAGATAAGAACTTTCTTCTTACCCTTATGGCGCTTTTGTACAAACTCTTCGGTATTGACCACCAATGATTCGTCCACTTTCTTTAATGCCTGACGGATTTCTTCGGTGATAATATCGCTTGCACGGTGCGCAGCGAGAGGACCAGGCCGTTCCATGTTGGTATGAGCTTTGATGG
The DNA here is from genome assembly GCA_905372265.1 of uncultured Treponema sp. GTDB lineage: Bacteria > Spirochaetota > Spirochaetia > Treponematales > Treponemataceae > Treponema. Next base: position 8,344 of record CAJPOL010000032.1, read on the forward strand.
TAACCTGTGTTTTAATGAAGATTTCGCCTTTGTCGGGAGAACCGGGTCTGCCCCACATGATATTGCGATCCATCGGACCTTCGGAAGAACCGAACTCACCGATCTGAACGCCGCCTTCATCGGTACCGGTAACCATGAAGATAGCTCCATCGATTACACGGGTAACGCCTGAACCGAGCTCGCCGGATTCTTTTACAGCGATCGGCTGTACGTCCATAATAGTTTCCGAGTAGGTAGAATATTTATCGGGCGTGATGATTTCAAGTTTCAAATCCACTACCAGCTTCTGGGTTTTAACAGCTTCTTTTTCGATGCCTTCGCGGATATACAGCGTTGTACCTTCAATCTTGGTTTCAGGCCCGCGCTTTACTTCGGTGATCTTAAAGTGCTTCCGTACTAAGGAACGCACCGTTTTTTCGCCTGCTGCTCCGGCAGCCGATTCACCGGCAACACCGGCGGCGGATACACCGTGAGAAGCAGCTCCTGCTGAGTGAGAACCGCCGGCCGCTCCCATCGGAATTTCCAAATGGATGCCTTTTCCTTCGGCTATGTCGATTTTCAAAACACCGGAAGAAGCGGAAGTGCATGACGATTGCACGGCAGCAACCGGTGCAGACGCTGTTTCAGCAGCGGCAGGGGCACTGCCTGATGCCGCTTGAACACCATCGACAACCGCTTTTGTAAGCGGCGTCAGCGCATCGACTGTTTTTGTCAACTTAGCGCCGAGAACCTCTCCGATTTTTAAGCAATCTTCAGGGATTTTCAGTAAACCGGAATCGACTAAATCAGGAAAAATAGCCGGATCTTCCAAGTTGGAAGGTTCGATTTTTGTTCCTGCCTCAAACCGGCAGCATGAAATGGCCGGGTCATTTGCATGCTTCATTGCGGTTTCTTTCGTGATAGACATAGAAAAACCTCCTATACGTAGTTTTTGTCTAAAGCCTTAATTTATTGTTTTTTACGATACAATCTGTGTCCGCCAGCGCGGAGTGTGTGATCTGTTGAATGATATACCGGAACTCCTACCCGAGGAGCTGTACTTGCGACGGTATTCGTTCAATCTTCACAGGTGCCGGTAAGAATTACCTCAGCACCGTTCTTTTTTAGGAAAAGAACCTTCTCCGCTTGACCGGGGCACACACCCGGAAGATCGCATCGCAACCGACCATTCACATCAACCATACGCTTGCACGTTGTTTCGGCAACAACTTGAGCGCCCATACCGGCTGCGATTTCTTTTAAGCGGTCAATCCCCGCTCCGCATTCGCATCCGATAACGCCGATTTTCCTTGTTTCTTGGGGGAACGGCATACTGACAAGTATACCGCCTAATGTTTTTACAATGGGCGCATCAGCCTCTCCGTGCTTACCGGTAAAAGGCCCGCCGAGAACTATCTCTCCGTGCGGTTCAACATAGCCGCCGCATTTTTCGATATATTCCTGTACGGAAGAACCGAGCGGAACATCTAAGAAAACTGAAGGATTTTTAACCAGTCCGCCGACTGTAATGTCTTTTGTAATCACCGGCCGTTTTAAGTCAACCGCCTGTACGATATTTTTAATTGTTTCGACGTTTGAGATAACCGCATTTGCCGTACTTGGGAGAGCGCCCGGTTCCAGTACCGTTCCCAGTATCTCACGTATAATAACGCGCTCATCGCCCGCAGGGTACATATCCGGCAAAATCTTTACAGAGATATTCGGAATTTCCTTACACGCCTTACCGAGCGCCGTCAATGCTTTCAAATGCTTTGTTTTAATAACAATATATCCCGTATCGGCCTGCACAATATCCATAACGATTTGCACACCGCGGATAATAACCTCAGGATGCTCCTCTATAAATTGAATATTATGATGCAGCAACGGTTCGCACTCTGCAGCGTTTGCAATAACCGTGCCGTGCGGAATCGGCTTACCCAGCTTAACATGAGTAGGAAACCCTGCCCCGCCTGCACCGACAATACCGGCCTCTTTAATCAACTCCAATGGAGTAGCGGCAGTAAGCGGCATAAATGTATCCGGCTGCACATCGGCTGCTTCGATACTAATACGGGCGTCATCTACGCACACAACCTTTCCGGCAACACTTGCATGGATATTAGCTCCAAGACCATTCAGTTCTGCAATTATTTGTCCCCGCAGTACCGAATCGCCTTCTTTTACAAGTGGCTTCGAGGGTGCGCCTACATGCTGCCGTAATGGAAACACATACTTCACCCTAATCCCCCTAAAAATAAGAATTGAGAAAATACAACACTACATACCCGCTGTATCTTTCTTTTCTTCATTATACCATGAAGATTTTGGTTGTCAAGGAAAAATATCATTTATCGGTATATTTTTCTATTGATAAAATATAAATCAACTAAAAAATATAGTGTTCCCTATATGCTATTCGTCAACACGAAACAGTTCGTTCTTTTGATATGCGGGGAAGAAACGTTTTTGGCCGCCGGTTTCAAACTGTACGGTGATAACAAGTTCCCCGCCGGTTTGACGGGACTGAACGATATAACCGTACCCGTAGTCGTCATGAAAGATGCGCTGTCCGCATTTCCAGAGCAAAGCCTCTTCATTGGCAGGAGATACAAAACCCGCTGCGGGACTTCCGGAGCTTTCCAAAAGATCGCCGTCAATTTCCGCTAAAAAGCTGCTCGGCTCCATATATGAAAGTCTACCGTACATCCGCCGCGCTGCACAACTGGTCATGTAAAGAGAATCTTGAGCGCGGGTACAGGCAACATACATCAACCGCCGCTCTTCTTCCATATCCTCACCATATGTATCGTTACGCGGAAAGACACCGTTTTCAAGGCCGGTGATAATCACATTGCGGAACTCAAGCCCCTTGGTATTGTGCATCGTAATCAACTGCACCGCATCGGTATCATCGGCGCTTTCGGCAAGGCTGCGATCAAGCTCAATATGCTCAAGGAAAGCGGTTAGTCCTTCCTGAGTGCAAGGGTACAGCGAGGAGGTGTTGATCAGCTCCTGTAAGTTTGCCGTCTTCTGCGTCCCCATCACCTCATCCTGATTTTGATGATAGGTTTCTAAACCGGTCTGCTTGATAACTGTGAGCACAAAAGCGGCTAGTCCTTCTCCCGGCTGTAATGCCGATGCTGTTTCAGTTTCTCCTGCAAGCGCCCGGCGAAGCGAATACAGCGTATTTAAAAACTCACGCAATGCGGTTCCTGCTTTTTTAGAAAGCGCAAGCTGTGAAGCTGAAGCAAGCAGCACGGTGATAAAATCGTCTTTTACGGCTGCCGCCCGTGCGCTGTTGTTCTCATCTTCATCGGATATATTCCGTACAACAGATTCTTCTTGCGGCGCCTTTTGCAAAGAGCCGAAAAGTGCTGCACGGACATGTGCAATCAGCTTATTCTGTGTCGTTTCTCCGATACCGCGCGCAGGCTTATTCACCATCCGGCGGAATGCTATTTCATCGCAGCCGTTTGCAATAAGCGCCAAAAGCGCAAGCGCATCTTTTATCTCCTCACGTTCATAGAATTTAACCGTACCGACCACTTTGTGCGGAATCTTCTGATGCAAAAAGGCTGTCTCAAAGCTGAGCGATTGTGCATTGGTGCGGTAGAGGATAGCCCAATCGGAATAAGCGCCGCCTTTTTTAACTGCCGCTTTGATAAGCCGTATGCACAATTCAGCTTCGGCGTCCTGAGTCGGCAGATAGTATACGCAGGGCTTTTGCCCGTTGGTTCCGCGCGCTGCGATAAGGGTTTTCCCGAGCCGCCCCTCGTTCCGGGAAACAATGGAGTCGGCGACGCGCAGAATCGGCTCGTATGAGCGGTAATTCCGTACCAGCCTGATAATTTTTGTGTTTTCAAAATGGCGGTCAAAAGTGAGGATGTTTTGTACTTCGGCTCCGCGGAACCGGTAGATGGACTGATCGTCATCGCCGACTACGCACACATAGGTGTCCGTGCCGGTCAGTTCTTTTAAAAGTTGAAATTGGGCGCCGTTTGAGTCTTGATACTCGTCCACGAGGATAACCTTGAAGCGGTTATGCAGCTGCCGTGCGATTGCGGGATGTTCCTGCAACAATCTTACCGGCAGCATGATAAGGTCGCCGAAGTCGGCGTTTCCCGTTTCCTGTAAACGCTGCTGATAAGCGCGGTATATCGCGGCAAATTCAGGATCGGGACTGATCATTGTAAGCTGTGGGCTGTCAGGGGTCAGGCAGTAGTCTTTGGCGCGGGATATTTTCCGCATAAACCCTTGCGCCTCCTGCTTATTGAGCTGCGGCTGAGCCTTCATTAAAAGCGTTACGGTATCTTCATCGTCGTAAATGGTAAAATTGGGAGAAAGCCCCGCCCATTCGGCATAACGGCGCAGCATCCATGCACCGAAAGAGTGAAATGTGCGGATAATAGACCTGCCCGCCCGTTCATCAAGCGCCTGCGCCCGTTCCGCCATCTCGCGCGCCGCTTTGTTGGTAAACGTAACCGCCAAGATCGATTCAGGGCGCACTTCTTGTTCCGCAATCAGCCATGCAATTTTTGTTGTGATTACCCGCGTTTTCCCCGATCCCGCGCCTGCTAAAATCAGCAGCGGCGAACCGGTATGACACACTGCCTGAAGCTGTTCAGCATTTAACGCCGATAGATAGTTGCAGTCATTTTCCATAATATCATCCTAATGGAGATATTATAAACTGTTTTGCCATACTAAGCCAGCCTTTTACAGGGCAAATACCCCCTTGCATCTCAGAGCTGTATGCCGTATACTCAGTAGCTAGTAATGAATATATTGGATTTTATTTATAATATAGTTACATATCTTGATTTTCCTATTATGTGTAGTGCGCTCAGTATTAAAAAGAAGGTTAAGCAGAGCTGAACAGTGAGAAACGCAGATAAAGGTGCGCTCCTTCTTACTTTCGATGCGGCGTATTATAAACAAACTTTTTTTAACGGCGCTGCTCATTGTGGACGAGCTTTTGCCGATAATCAATAACGAATTCATATGCGATTGCATGGGGGATAAAGATGAGTTATAACAGTCAAGCCTTAACAGCATATAAAGAAACGCGCGTTAAAACCGCAAGTCAAGGTTCTCTTATTATTATGCTGTATGATGAGGGTATCAAGCACATTACTCTCGCTCTGGAAGGCATGCCTGAAGGGAAGATTGAGCCCGAGAATATTGAACGGATCCATCAACATATTTTAAGAGCGCAAGATATTATAACAGAACTGATGGCTTCGCTGAATATGGAACAAGGCAAAGAGATTGCCTCTAATTTATTTTCGCTCTATTCTTTTTTTAATCAACAGCTTTTTCAGGCAAATATGAAAAAAGATCCTGAACCGCTTGTAATGATTAGGGAAATGATGGAAGAATTGCGAGAGGCCTGGCAGCAAGTAATCAATTCCTCTGCAGCAGCAAACAGCGAAGTAAAACCGGTTCCGGCCGGTATCAATATAGCGGGGTAATATATGCATACAAGAACGCTTAATGAGGTTGAAATTGCCGAACGGGTTGCAACGCTGAAACGTTTTAGAAGTCTTTTAGAAGAACAACGCTTAAAATTCCGCCGTTATTTGGAAGTCCTGGAAAAACAAGAAAAGAGCATAGCGGACGAAAATGCGGAAGCCATTTTACAGCATACCGAACTTGAAGAATCTATCATCGCGGAAATATTTACTATTCAAAAAGTTCTTGATCCGTTGGAATACATGTATACGAAAGCCGGTTCCGCTCCCGATGCCGCCGCCATACCGCAATTAAAAACCGATCTTGATAATTTGCAGCAGCAAGTGCTGGCTCAAAATAAAAAGAACCGAGATTTGTTACAATCTCATATGACCGGTTTACGGCAGCAAATAGCATCGCTGAAACGGCCGTATGCCCATAAAGAAAGTATTTTTGCCGAAGCCGGCGCTACCGCCGCTTTCGTTGATGTCAGCTTATAGTTTTTATTCATGCGGAGAGGTTAATAATACTTCTCCACACTGTGTCATAACAATAAGATAAATAACCCCAACGATATTGCGTTGGGGTTGTTGATTCAGTGCTTTTTTGCACTATGTTTTCAAAACGTTTTCAATTTTCAAATGATGCATGGACTCAGGCATACCGTATATATGATACGGCATCAAGGTTGTACCGCTGTCTTACCCCTTTACTCTCTCTTCAGAGATATAGCTGCGCTCAAATCCGTCAATTGTTTGGATGTTTTTCAGCCAATAGGCCGCTTCGGTGTTGTTGGTAAACGGACCAACTCTGACGCGATGGGTAAGGCCGGAAGAGGTTTCTTTCGTAAAAATTTCAACCTTCATATGCTGAGCGGCAAGCGTATCGCGCGCACGTTCGGCATTTATTCTGCTTGCAAGAGATGCTATCTGCACCCAGTATAAGGTCTGCATCTCCGGTTTTGGCGCACTTACTTTCGCCTTAGGTAACGGTTTTGCTTTTGCAGGAGCAGCAGATTGAACCGGCGATTTCTTAGCAGGAGCCTTTGCAACCTGTACCGGTTTTTTTTCAACGGTTTTTTGGGGCTTCGCTACAGCCGGCGCAGGCTTCTGAACCGGTTCTTCTTTTACCGGCGGTTTTTCTTCTTCCGTTTTCTCCGCCGTAATGCCGACCTGTTCCGCCAATTCTTTCGGCAGCCCCGCCGGCTCTTCAGTTTGAGACTGAGCAGTCAAATCTGAAACATCGATATCGCTTGATGATGCGTTGCCCTGCCCTTCCATAGAAATAATATTGTTATTATGTAAATTGATGATATTTCCTGCAGCAGGAGGCGCATTTCTATCAAGAGAAGCCACTCTATCGGGATCGCGCGCCCACATGTCGGGATCAACGCCGGCATTACCGTATGCGCTGCCTTCGAACGGAATAGTCTCCCCGCCGGCTTGAGTTATTGCCGTATTCCGTGACGGAGAATAAAACAACGAGGCAACCCCAAAGATAACCAGTACGAATAAACTGACTGAAAGAATAACCCATAAAATTTTCTTTTGTTCCATAGCTGTCCTCAAATACCCTTTTGCAAGAGGAGCCGCTCAATTTTTTTTTGCAATGAATGAGGGGCGCCTGTATTTTTCACTCTCTCAATATCGGCATTTTGCGAAAGGTATTGAGATAAGAAATCTTGTTGCCGCAAAAAACGCGTGAAGATGTGTCTGAGAGGAAGTCCGTCCCGTTTTTTACAACGGAGCAGCCGCAGAATATAAGGAGCTTCAATATAGATGATAAAAGCGCATTCCGAAATAAGCGCTGTCTTATGCAAAGTCGGAGCATTCAGCACAATCGGAAGAGATGGAGCTTGTTCAAATACCTGTCCGATCAATAAGCGCATGCGGCGTTCAATGAGCGGAAGAATAAAGCGTTCATATGTTTTAAGTAAGGAAGGCGCCGAAAAAAGGAGTACCCCCAGATTGCGTCTATCAAGGTGCCCGTCTGAGGTCTCCAAACACAGCCCTTTCAAACGCGCATCCGCACTGTAGTGCGCGATAATGTCTTGAGAAGCCTCTTCTATGACTGTGTGGGTAACCTCGTCGGCATCAATAACGGGAAAGCCCCGCTCCGCGAGAAACGCCGCCGCAACATTTTTTCCGGCGCAGGATTGCCCTGCAAGTCCAATAAGATACGGTCTTTCAGTTCTGCAAACAGCTGCTTCCCGATTGGGAAGCACAGCCGCACCGTTTACCCAGCCATCACCGCTATCGGCGTTGCCGAAGCCGCCTGCATCCTTGTCTAGTTCGTATTTTTGTTTATTCTGTGTCTCCGCCGTCAAGGTCGAGTTCTCCGCTCATAGATGTTTCCGAAGCGGGCGGCGCAATGTCTTCTTCGTCTTCACGTGCAACTGCGTCTAAACCGATGAGCTGATCGGGACTTTCGATGTCAAGGATTTTAACACCCTGAGCGGCGCGCCCCATCACATTAATAGAGGAAACCTGCACTCGGATGGTTTTTCCCTGTCCGGTGATGCAGACAATTTCATCGTCATCGGCAACCGCCAACAGCCCGACCACCTCGCCGGTCTTTTCGGTAATAGTGTAGACCTTTTGCCCGCCGGTACCGCGTCCGTGCGGAGAAAATTCGGAAAAGTCAACCCGCTTGCCGTAGCCGTTTTCGCTCATCACGAGGAGTTTGCCGCCGTTAATCCGAAGCGCGCCGGTCAGCTCATCCCCGCCGGACAGCCGAATAC
>CAJPOL010000033.1 GCA_905372265.1 uncultured Treponema sp.
ATGGTTTTCAGAACCGATTCCGTACCGACATATCCGTTTTTATTTGCCGGAGCAGTCAATACCGTCCAGCCGCAGCGCTGCAATACGGCAGCTTGTTCCCGTATAGAAGGATGTTCGATTGCGCTGATGACAAGACTGCCCGTATGCGGACGGGTAAGGAGCGACAGCAGTACGAGGGTGTTGGATTCTGAAGCACCTGAGGTAAAATAAAGAGTTCCGGCAGGAACGCCGAGTACGGCTGCACAGCGGCTGCGCGCCTCCTCCAATAGCATGCGAGCCTGTTTGCCGAAATGATGTTGAGCGGACGGATTTGCAAACACAGCATCCGCTTCGCGGTAAGCCGCTTCAATTTCATCATGATAGGGAACAGCTGAAGCCGCCCAGTCTAAATAAATCACCGGAGAACCTCCCTTATTACTTGTTCTGCAACTTCGCATATGCGGTTTTTTTGAATAGCCTCTTGCAGCACAAGCCTGATTGCTCCATTTCGACTCTTTTTATCCTTTTTCATCAGTTCGATAATCCTATCGGCAAAAGAGCTTTTTCCGCTGTCTGCTGCCGTACCGGTAAAACAAAGCCCCTGATATACCGGCTCCGTATGCCAGCCGTAACGCCGAAGCACTGCGTTAAACTGCTCCGCATAGTGCGGGTCAGTAATGCCGAGTAGGGTTCCTACCGCTAAAGCGCGGGAGATGCCCCATGCGACTGCATCGCCGTGAGACACGGAAAACCCGCTCAGGCTTTCAAGTGCATGGCCGAACGTATGGCCGAAGTTCAAAAACGAGCGTGTTCCATGCTCCGTAAAGTCCGTTTCGACAATCCGTGCTTTAGCCTCCGCAGCGCGTCTGATCATAGCCGACAGACAAGATGTCTCTCTTTTCATGATTTCGGCATAATGAGCAGAAAACATCCGGTATAACTCCGCATCGCAGAGCGCAGCCGTTTTAAGGATTTCGGCGAGCCCGGAACGGTATTCCGCTTCCGGCAGCGTATCAAGCGCCCGAAAACAAAACAGAACAGCAGCGGCTGCATGAAAACTGCCGATAAGATTTTTACAGCCTGCAAGATTAACTGCCGTTTTTCCGCCGATACTTGCATCGGCCATTGCAAGCACCGTAGTCGGTATCAAGATACACTGAACACCCCTCATATACAGCGAGGCTGCAAAGGCGGTTATATCGCATACAACACCGCCGCCGAACGCAATAAAGACCGCCTGCCGGTCAAGCTCATGCTGTATCGCGGTTTCAGCAATATGTACAGCGGCCTGTATATTTTTATGCTCATCGCCTACAGGCAGTACAACGGCCGGAACAGCTTCGGAAAAATGCTCTGCGCGGCATAAAAGCGGAAAAGTGTTTTCATCGCATACATATAGCGCATTCACCCTTCCCTTTTCAATACGGATTTCAGGCAGTATAAGCGAATCAGAATAAAAAACATCCGTTTTTCCTTGCGGAGTAGAAAATGAAAAAGAAGCCTGCCGTGCCGTCATGTCAATTTTTTCTATCTTTTACCTCAAAAAAAAGCATCTTTTCGGTCTCATATCCGAGATTTAAATCAACCTTCCAATAGAAAAAGAGGCGTATACCATATATATTCTGCCCCTGTCCGGTACCGCCGAATGAGTCCGTTCGATAAATAGGGAGGATGATTAAGTCGGGTTCCTCATTTGCTTCCAGCGTAAATTGTGTTTTTCCCTCAGGGTCTTCAAGCTGTATCCATGAAACTTTGTGAAAAACGTCGAATACAATACCGCTCTCTCTTTTTTGATTTTCTACGCCGTCATACAGCGAAAGAGAAGGAGCACTGTCTCCTGCCGCATCCAAAGCGATATCAACCTCAACGGTGAAGTAAGAAGAAAGATTTAACGGGCTGTCATTTTTTAAGATATACTGAATTTGAGCGCCTTGGCTTAAAAAAGTATATTGTTTACGGAGCAAAACGGGCTGTCTGACGGCATCAAAAAAGCCGACAGTTGACAGTTTCAGTTCAGAGCGAATCGTATTCAGCTCTATTTCCTGATAGCTGTTTTCGGAAAAAACAGCGGTAAGACCTTCAGTATTACCTGCTTGCAATTGCTGCAAGGCACTCTCCGTAAGAAGATAGTCTATAAACATACCCGACTGTTCAAGAGGCAGATCGGAATAATTTTTATAGGCTGAAAACACATCGCATTCAATAATCTTTCCGCCGCAGTGATGCACATACATATTCATCATCTGCCGCTGGGATAAGCTCTCTTTAAAACCGTCTAAATCAATATCGTACCGGACAAGCCCGTCGGTAAACACACCGGGCAATCGGGTCTGTTTTTCGGCAACAAGCAGCTTCCGGTATGCGGCGCGGCGCACTTCCCGGTGAAAACCGGCTTTACAGCGATCCAATGCAAAGAGTTCTGCGCTCTGCGCTTTCCAAAGCTCCTGCAGCGCATATTTTTTACGCGGTTTATCCCCTTTCATCCCGTTCACGAGCATGTTCACATACATCATCTTTGTATATAACCTAAAAGCCTGCCAGTGGTGGAGAATAGTCCGTTTTGCCGACTGCCCGGACGGCTGCCCGCAGAGCACTGCATTAGGAGCAATATAAACAGGAGTATGCGGTTGCTTGTTCTTCATCAGGCCGGCAGTATGGGTCAATGCTACCGTTGAATCGGGACGGCTGCACCGTTCAATAAATGAAGCGAGCCAGCTGGTGCCGTCTCTATTTTTTTCCATGCATTTGATATACGCTTTCAGCGGTAAAAAAAGCAGATAGACGGTTTCCTCCGATTCACGGCCGAAAGCGGCAATCGTTTCATAAAACGCATCGGGGCTCTGTTCAGCGATATTTGCATCACCATCGATATATGGAAAAGCTGTAACGGTCTTTCCATTATCCTCCAATGTAACCGGCGCAAGTTTGATACGGCCGTCCGATGCATGAGGAAAAAAGCGATGATCAAGAAGGCAATATTCCATACCGCACTTATTAAATGAGCCTATAAGAGAGGGAACCCACACCGAACCGGTCAAAAAAAGACCGCGCGGGCGTTTGCCGAATTGAGTACGAAGCACTGCTGTCATTAACTCAATTTGCCCTACCGTATCGGATGGAGGAATAATAGAAAAATACGGTTCATAGTAGCCGCCGCCCAAGAGCTCGATCTGTTTTCTTGCAAGCATGTTTTTTAATACCATCAAATAGGCATGCTGTTTGCCTTTTTGCGATTCTAAAAAACTACCTGAAGCGTACACGGTCAGCGGTAATTTTTCCATTGCCTGAATACCGGAAAAAAATGCCTTATAGTTTGCAACGGTATCGGATATTTCTTTTTGCGGCAGATAAGAAACGGAAAGCTGCACGCAAAAACAGAGCTGTACATTTTTTTTCGGGGTATTCACACACTATCCTTCACACTTTATGAGGCTTTCTATTCGTTATTGATAGATCGCAGCGGAAGTCTTACCAATTCGGCATCTCCACCGTATACTTCTTCTACGGCATCGGCAGCCTCATCGAAATTATCAATCCTTTCCACATCTATTATATCATAAAACGGCAGCCTGCATTTACATAAAAAATCGCCTAAATACACAAAACGTACATCATCGGGCACCGTTACTTCCGCTTTGATAGGAAGCCGGATATGAAACCACTCAAGATTTGCAAATGTATATTGAATAGTGCCTATTTCTAATGTTCTTTTTCCTCCGGAAGGCAGGGTGCACGTTATCATCGAAAAACCGCCCCGCTGTAACTCTTCTTGGTATACTTCTGAACTTGAGCCCGACCCGTCATACCGTACCTTCATAGATATACCGTCTTTTACATCATTACTTTTTTTATAATCGGAATTATACTCCGCAAAAAATTCGGTATTGGGCGACGGCTCTATTTTACAGGAAAAAACAAACACAACTTGCTTTCTGTTAGGATATTTTACTTTATCACCGGCAAACCCAATCCCTGTAAGGAGAAGGACACACCAGACTATACAGCATATCCGTCTTTTTTTATTCATTTTCAAGCTCCTCAATTCTTTTTGCAATAGCCGCTTCCCACTTACTGCCCTTAAATACCGGCTGCATTGTCCGTAAGCACTTCAGTTCATAGTTTTTTTGATCTTCTTTAGGATACGGCTTGAATGCCGCAGCGCTGCGTGCCTTATCAGCGGCAAACGCGTATGCTCCGAGAAATTGAAGACCGGCTTCTTTTACGGTAAAAGCAATATTCCCGTCCGATCCGATACCGGGCGTAAATCTGTTTATAACCGTACCGCCGAAGTCACCAATTGCCTCATAACTAAAATATATCAATTGAAAGCTCAGATCTTTTTCAAGAGGAGGGAAACAGAATACACCATCGCCGCACAGCAGGGGAGTCATTTCCATAACAGCCTTTGACGGATTCATTTGAATATATGTGTAGTTCCCTCTAAGCGGCGTATAACCGTACACCAACGTATCATTATTCAGTACCGCAGGGTCTTTCATATTAACCGTTTTTCCGTTTATATGAGACTTTGCCGTCTCTGAATCGTTGATAAGATTATCGAGAAATCCGCAAGAACTCAGCAGTACCACGCTCATACCAAAGCACAGCATTGTAATCGCATATTTGACGGCTGATTGTTTCATACTATTACGCCTCCCCTTTCGTTAAAAGCGAATTGCAAACCCGGCTCTTACGCCCATCGGGTACTTCTTATCGCCGGAAAAGAAGAGACCTCCCAGTACTCCGCCCATAAAGTCAACGCTTACCGAGACGGTACGGAAAGATGACGGAATAACATCGAGCCCAATGCTATACAGCAAGGCAGAACTCACCGGGTAAAAGAGCATACCGCCGCCGATTGAAGCATGCGGTACAACAAAAATAACATCATTGATGTTAACAGGCAGTTGTAATTTTCCTTCCACAATAGTACCGAACGCAACAGGCAGATCAAGCATCCTCGATGATTTAGAGCTATTATCCCGCGGCAGGAGCGTGGACGGGCCTATCATAATGCCGCCACCCATATCAAAATATTTTGTCGAATAGAATGCGCTTACCAAAAGGCAGTTTTTCTATTCTTCATTCTTTATGGAAAAACCGACATACGATGCCTGCAGCAGCGATTTGGTACCCGGATTCTCAATAGCCGCAAAAAAACCGTCATGTTTTTCACGTTTTTTTTCAGTAGCTTTTTTACTTTTCTTGGAAGAGCCCGTTGTACCGCTTGCTCTTTGAGGCGTTTCATTAACTGCAAAGCCGTTTATTTTCCACGATTTAAAATGTTCTTTCCATAAAGTGTGCACTTTTGTATCATTTTCGTCTACCACAACAAACCGGTAATGGTTATCATCGTATTTCAGCTCATCCGCATCCAATGAGCTTTCCGGCTTGTAAGATTGTTTTTCGGGAGCAATTTCAGAATAGAGTTCGTATGCAGCTGCCGTCCGTATACCGTTGATCGGATTACCCAGTACGGAGGAGGCGACAATTTCTTTTCTGACTACGCTTGGAGCCTTCCGCAAGGCTTTTATGTATGCATCAATACCATTCTGAATTGCATAGTCTTCGGAAATAAAAAAGGTAAGTTTTCTAATACGCTTAACAATCTCTTTTTCTTTTTCACTCTTATCATCGATTGCGAGTTTTTCACAAATTTTTAAAAAATCATTCAAATCATCAGTAAGCCTTTTTTTAACGGCGTCCTTTGAGCCGAATACCGTGCTGTTTATAAAATTTTTAATGGTTGAAGCAGGAATGGCAAAATTGGTAGATTGTCTGAAGAAAGCCTGCGCCGTATTGATCCCGATTACCTCATACGTATCTGCTCCCGATTTAATTAACAGCGGCCCGCCCGAATTTCCTGAATCGATAGGGGCCGAATGTTGAAGAACGCTTGATTTTTTAGGATCGATCATAGCGGTCAGCCGTACATTTGCATTGGTAACCGTTCCCTTCCCGAACTGCCATAACGGTTTGCCTCCCAGACCTGGGTACCCTGCAGACCATACATCAACTCCATCATGAGGATTTTTTGAAGCAAGAGTCAACACAGTAGGTATACCGTCATAAGGCACCTCCGCTATGGCGAGGTCAAGTTCTTCGTCATAAGCGATAATCGGACAATTTTCAAATGTAACCGTTTTCCCATTTGCATCTTCCATTTCAAGCTTCAAAGACGAGGAATAAGCTGCAACATGGTGGTTGGTGAGAACATATGTTTTATCGCCGTTACGGATAAAAAAACCGGAACCGAATACTCCTTTTTGAGCGTCCTCAAACAACTCGGCAATATCGCTATAGCCTTCTTGAGAAAAGCGCTTTGCAGCCTCACCCATAAATTGCAGTATTTTTTCGTTATAACGGGGCCGTACAATACAAACACTGTCGCGGATATCGGCATACAAACTTCCGGCGGCAAAAAATAATAGAAATAACAGATGCTTAGATTTCATATCAGCATTCCTTGATATTGTTCTTTGAAGTATTTTAACTATAGCAAAGAATTTTCTTACTTGTCAAGAAAAGCAATGAATAGCTCCAAAGACCTTATAGATTACAAGACGTGCGCCTTTGTGTTATACGATCCGCCTTATTTTTTAAATATTCCGGCCGGTTTCGGCAACCGATTGTTCATATTTTATCCTTTCCAGTTCATTTCCTGCAACCGTTTTTTTAATTCAACCGGGAAAAGTGTTATACGCTGAATACTCGAAACATCAACCCAAACCGGTTCATATATATTATCGACAGCGCTTCTTTTTAACTCTTCCCCGTGCATTTCCACTTTTCCACATGAATCGGAATAGGAAATCAACAACCCCGACGCGAGCGTCGGGGTATGTTGTTCTCATAAGGTGGTTGCAGTCGGCTTTAATACCCTTCGTTACGACGCAAGCGTCGGGGTATTAAACCCTCCGCACGAATAAAATACTTTTCAGTGCTATTATCAAGATTTATCGTACATAATTCGCTCATCTGCCGAACGGGCAGTTCCAATTCTTCTCTCAACTCTCTTACAGCGGCTTGTTCATAACTTTCATGTGCTTCAAGACCGCCGCCGGGCACTACCCAATACTCCCTGTCAGGCTTTTTTCTGCGGATGAGCAGTATTTTTTTCTCTAATGGGCAGTAAATGACTATGCCGGCGCGGTATCTCATATATTCGTCGTGACTTTTTCCATTGCGGTTAACGCGATGAATCTTTTTCCATATCCGCAAAAGCCTCTTTCAAACGCTTTGCACTCGCTTCCAATGCAGACTGCTCATCTTCCGGTAGAGAGCCTTCAATAATCCGTTCAGCTCCGCCCCGTCCGACGATACACGGTACACTAAGACACACGTCTTTTAAGCCGAATTCACCGTCGAGCGTCATTGAAACGGAAAGGATACTGTGCTCATTCCGTAAGATTGCTCCGGCGATTCTGGTCAGCGCCAATCCGACCGCATAGTACGTAGAGCCTTTATAATCGATGATATGGTAGGCTGAATGCCGGACTTCTTCGACTATTTTATTTTTATCGAAATGAGGGCCGGAGCTGCATACGCCGTCTTTGCAATATTCATCGACACGGCGGCCGGCAATAGAAGTCATCGACCAAGCTGCAAATTCGCTGTCGCCGTGTTCGCCTAAGATATACCCGTGAATATTTCGGGCATCAACACCGCATTCCCGGCTGAGAGTATAACGGAAACGGGCGGTATCCAAAACAGTGCCGGAACCGATAACTCTTCCGCGCTTCCAGCCTGAGGCTTTCAGGGCAGCTTGCGTCAAAATATCAACCGGATTACTGACAATCAGCATAACCCCGCGGCATCCGCTTTCAGCTACAGACTGAGCAATGCCGGTGATGATGCTCACATTACGCTTCAATAAATCTATGCGCGTTTCGCCTGATTGTTGTTTTGCTCCAGCCGTAATAACGACTATATCGCTGTCGGTATAGTCTGATACATCGCCTGCATGTATATCGACTTGCGGCAAAAAGGGCAAGCCTTGCACAAGATCAAGAGCCTGTCCTTCCGCAAAATTTCTATTCATATCGGTGATGGCAATTTCATCTGCAAGACCGCTTTGCGCAAGCGCATAAGCAAACGTCGAACCGACAGCGCCGGCGCCGACAACAGTCACTTTGCGTTTCTTTCCATCCATATCTATTCTCCTCTTCACATTTTAAGGTAGCCTGTTCTGAAACTGAAGTTTCCGAACAGGTCTATTGATATAGGCGCTCTAAAAACGCTTATGTTTTTAGAGCACCCCTCGCAGTGCAGCATAGCATATCGAACCGGTTTAGACAAGGAAAGCTGTTAGGATGTTGCTCCTATTGCGATTGACCGCCGCGCATAAATTTTGTAGTATTATACCCAATGAATGTACTGTATTTAGGCGAAGAGTCTTTACGCAAAGTGTCCGAACCGGTTGCGGATATTAACGATGAGCTGCGGACATTGGTCCGCGAGATGTTTATCACAATGGACGCTGACCGCGGTATCGGACTAGCGGCGCCGCAAATAGGAAAAAACATCCGGCTGTTCATTGTAAAAATTGACGATGGGATTGAACGGATATTCATCAACCCTCAAATCATTGCAACCTCCGAGGAGCAATGCAGCTACGAAGAAGGATGCCTCAGTATACCTGAATTATATGCCCCTGTGATTAGACCGGAAAGCATTACCATCCAATACAAGGATATAAACAATAGACGCAAGACACTGGAAGCGGACGGCTTGCTTGCCCGCGTTATCCAGCATGAGTATGACCATTTGGAAGGCGTTTTATTTATCGATAGACTCCCTGAAAAAGAAAAAAATGACATGATCGAAAAATTTACCCGAATCCGGCAACGGAAAGCAAAACGCGAAGCGAAAAAACGGATAGCAATCTGACCGATATGATGCGCATCTTTTTTGCGGGCACTCCTGAGTGTGCCCTGCCGGCTCTCCGCTCGCTTGCGGAACGGTACCCTATCGTAGGCATTTTGACCGGTCTTCCCGCTCCGGTAGGACGCGGAAAAAAGACGGCTGAATCGGCGGTTGCCCGTGCTGCGATGGAATTGAAAGAAAAAGGAATCATTCCTGCCGATACGCCGGTCTTAATGCCTGAAAAACTGAATGCGGAGTTCCGCGCCGCAGTTGCCGCTTTACAACCTGATCTTTTAGTATGCTTTGCATACGGGAAAATCTTCGGCGCTCAGACATTAGCGCTATTTCCCCGCGGCGCGGTGAATATTCATCCATCGCTTCTACCGCGGTGGCGGGGTCCCAGTCCGGTACCGGCGGCGCTTGCGGCGGGCGATGCCGTAACAGGCGTTACCGTCCAGTACATGGCTGAACGGATGGATGCGGGAGATATTATTCTACAAAAAGAGCTGCCGGTTGAGGCAGACGATACTACGGAAACACTACTTGCGCGCTGCGCGCAGCTGAGCACAAGTCTTATCATAGAAGCTGTTGAGCAGATACAAAACGGAACGGTACATCCCGTACCGCAGGATGAACATACAGCCTCCTATTGCCGGCTGCTGCAAAAAGACGACGGTGAACTCTGCTGGCAAGAATCCGCACAGTGTATTGACCGCAGAATCCGTGCGTACACCCCTTGGCCGGGCTCTTTCACTCAGTGGAATGGGACAGCGCTGGCTATCCTCAAAGCGCATCCGTATACCGGCAGCGCCGTAGCGGAGCAGCATGGAGAAATAGGCCGTGTGCTTGGATGCGATAAAAGAGAGGGCATTTTAGTACAAACCGGCGAAGGTATACTTGCCGTTCAAATACTACAGCGTGAGACAAAAAAAGCCATGCAATGGAAAGATTTTTTAAACGGAGCCGCCGGATTTACCGGATCCTATTTAGGCGAACGCAGAGAGGAATAAGTAATGAATGTGAATACCAGTACCGGCAGTATCAACGGAAACGGAAAAACGATCGTCATCACCTCCTTGATTATGATGGCTGTATTCATCGTTGTTTCAACATTGGTGTTTTTTATTTCGCTTAAAAGCGAAGAGCAAGTGATGGTGCCGAATGTTACCGGCAAAGATTTACCGGAAACGCTCTTGGAATTGCAGGCAAAAGAGCTGTACCCCAAAATCCAGCTGCGGTATTCGGAAAAAGAGAAAGGCATCATCATTGAGCAAGATCCTGCTGCAGGCTCCATTGTGAAAGGCGGCAAAAGAGTTGAGCTTGTTGTCAGTCAAGGAACCGTTATCAATACTGTTCAAAATTATATCGGTGAAAATATTGATGATGTGCAGCGGCAGCTTAAAGAGCTGTTTACTTCCGATAACCGGCGCTATATACGGGTAAAACAGCCTCCGTTGGTAAGACCCAGCAGCGAACCGGCAGGAACTATTCTGGAGCAGGAGCCTCCGGCAGGTGCTCCCGTTTTCAATAACATGGAGCTGACTTTTGTGGTCAGTCAGGGTTCGGAAGAAAAAACAACCGTTGTACCGGATTTGATTAATGCTGATCTTGATACGGTATACCGGACGATGCAAAAAGCTCAGCTTGTCTTTGCATTCAGCGCATCGGACAGTGCCTCCTCAAAAAACGTAATCAGCATCAGCAAGCAAAATAGTACGCCGCAAAGCAGCGTACCGCTTTTTTCGCGGGTAGAACTCTCCGTTGCATTACCGGAACCTTCGCCTGAAGGGATGGTTTGCGGCATTTTACAGACAACACTAATGGACTTTCCCTATCCGTTTACCGTGTCGCTGCATGCAGCCTATCAAAACGGCGGAAAGAAACAGCTTGTTTCTTTCCGGCATCCCGGCGGAGACTGTTCCATTCCTTATATGGTACCGAAAGGCACAACGCTTTCGATTGAGGTTCTCAATAAAGAAGTGTATGCCATTACCGCAGGGACGCAAGCGCAGTAGCCGAAAACCCCGTATTTCCGAAAAGACAGAGCCGGAAACCACTGTTAATGCATAAAAAACGGTAAAAAGACACTCCATTCCCGCAGGCGGATCGCTTCTTCAATGTGAGCCTGAGCAATGGCCTCTTCCCGAGCAAGGTCTGCGATAGTCCGCGCAATTTTTAAAAGCGCATGGCTGCCGCGCCCTGAAAGGTTTTTCTTTTCCGCATTCCGTATAAAAACACGTTCGGCGGCCTCCGTAAGACGGCAAAAGACCGGCAGCGTTTCAGGATTGAGATGCGCGTTCTTATGCGATAGCGGCAGCATACTGCCGCCCTCACCGTTTCCATGCCTTTTTTCGGTTTTATAATACGAAACATACCGTTCTTTCTGCATATTCTCCGCCGTACCGATAGCGCGCCGAAGCGCTGCCGTTGAGTACTCAGGTTTCTGCGGCAGCGCATAGGATTGGAGCGGAAAAACGGGTATCCGTAAATCGATACGGTCAATCAGCGGAGCGGTCAACTTCTTCCAATATTGCTCAATAACGGCAGGCATACAGGTACATACTTTACCGTCTGCACCGAGATTACCGCACGGACATGAATTTAACGCCATCAGCAGCTGAAAACGGGCGGGGAATGTCGTTGAACGCCCCGCACGGCTCAGAGTGACGGTTCCCGTTTCAAGCGGGGCGCGGAGGGTTTGCAGTACGGTGGATTTAAACTGCACCGCCTCATCCAAAAAAAGGGTACCTCCATGCGCAAGGGAAATTTCACCGGGCATCCCCTTCCCCGCTCCGCCGATCAGTCCTTCCAAGCTGGCATTGGGATGCGGCATTCTAAACGGCGGACGCTTAATGCGTATATCGTGTCCTGCATGTGCCGGTAATAATCCTGCAATACTGTAAATGTGGGTAACCTCTTCCGCCGTTTTTTGATCAAGGTCGGGTAACAGGCTTGCAAACCGCTGCATGGAAAGTGTTTTTCCGCATCCCGGCGGGCCGTATGCCAGCACGCTATGGCCTCCTGCGGCAGCAATATGCAGCGCTCTGACCAACTCCGGCTGCCCCTGCACTTCCTCAAAACAGCCTCCGGCTCCCGTATTTGCCGCTACATCTGCCGGCGCAGGCTGCGACCACGAGGCTTCGCGCGGCCATATACTACCGCTCCGCACGGCCGGCTTTATACCGGGCGTTTCAAATATCCGGCTTGTCCCCTCTCTCAGCGCATCTTGAATAAAGCGCAGACAGTGTAATGCCTCCGTAAGCGATTCGACGCCGAAAATTTTTACGCCTTCCTGAATGCAGGCTTCCGCTTCATTCTCTTTCGGTACAATAAAATAGGAGATGCCCGCAGCCGCTCCTGACACCATTGCCCCTAAAACGCCTCGTACCGGACGGACATGCCCTGATAATTCAAGCTCGCCGATAACCATCACCGGTATATCCAACGGACAATCTGCCTGCAAAACGGCAAGAGCAATCGGTAAATCGAACCCGCTGCCTTCCTTCTTTTGATCGGCAGGACTTAAATTGATCAATATCCTTTCTTGCGGGAATGAAATACCTGAATTGCCGATAGCGGCCCGCATCCGTTCACGCGCTTCTTTCACCGCAGAACCCGGTAAGCCGACAATATCAATAAGCGGTAAGCCGCGCCGCAGATCGGCTTCAACTTTGATAATCTCTCCCTCATAGCCGAAAGAAGCAAAACTCATAATAGTCATCCTGTATCCTCCATACAGGATATACATCAGCGAAGAAGATTTGGCTCAATCAATTCCCCTGATGCAGAGCATCGGGGCATTAAACCCTCCGCACGAATAAAAAAATCGGAGCTGAGTTGAATTTGCGCTTGCGGATAGACCGTACTTGATAGCACATATTAGTCTTGCATTTTTTTGAAGAACTGATTATATTTTTATCGTGTTACCACATTAAGACGGAGGAGCTTTATGGTTAAGACAGTAAAAGACATTGCTTTACAGGGCAAGCGCATTATCATGCGGGTTGATTTTAACGTGCCGATGAAAGACGGTATTGTGCAGGATGATACGCGGATTACCGCAGCTTTGCCTACCATCCGATATATTTTAGATCAAAAACCGCGCTCGCTGGTGCTGATGAGCCACCTTGGCGATCCTGCAAAGGATTCCAAGAAAGCGGCGGAAAAAGCGGCAAAGGACGGCAAGGCTTTCGATAAAGAAGCCTACATTGCCGGAAAACATCGGATGAAGCCGGTTGCCGCTTATCTTGAAAAAAAATTAGGAAAGCCGGTGCAGTTCGCTGAATCCTGCAAAGGACAGAAAGCAGTCATTGATGCGCTTCCCGATGGCGGAATCCTGATGCTCGAAAATACGCGGTTTCATTCTGAGGAGACTGCAAAATCCATTGAGGAACAGGAAATACTGGCAAAAGAATTAGCAACTTACGGGGATATATATGTGAACGATGCGTTCGGAACTGCTCACCGCGCCCATGCTTCTACCGCAACAATCGCTAAATTTATGAAAGCGAAAGTTGCAGGCTTTTTAATGGAAAAAGAAGTGAAGTATATTGAGCCGATGGTTCATAACCCGCCTAAGCCGATGGTTGCCATTATCGGCGGAGCAAAAGTTTCTTCAAAGATTGCGGTACTGGACAGTCTTTTGAAAAACGCTTCAGCCCTCATTATCGGAGGAGGTATGGCGTATACGTTCCTCAAAGCGCAAGGACATACGATTGGAAAGTCGTTGGTGGAAGATGATTTTATTGATACGGCAAAAAAATTGCTGGCCGATGCAAAGAGTAAAAATGTTAAGATTTTGCTCCCTGTCGATCATATATGCGCAAAAACATTTGCAGCCGATGCTGCTCCCGAAAAGGTAGATGGTCTCGATATTCCCGATTCGCTTATGGGTATGGATGTAGGTGAAAAAACGCTTGGGCTCTATAAGGCTGAGATTCTAGCTGCAAAATCCATCGTATGGAACGGCCCTGTCGGGGTCTTTGAATTTGAGGCATTTGCGCACGGAACCGAAGCGGTAGCCCGTTTGGTTGCTGAAGCGACCGATAAGGGAGCTGTCAGCGTAGTCGGCGGCGGCGATTCCGTTGCGGCAGTCAATAAGTTCAATCTTGCTGCAAAAATGAGCCATGTTTCAACAGGCGGCGGCGCCTCGCTTGAGTTCTTGGAAGGCAAAACGCTGCCCGGCATCGCCTGTCTTGACTAAAGTATTTTGTCAAACAGAATAATAAAAGGACATGGGGATGTCTCAAAAGTTGGTTACTTTTTCGCCATCCCCGCGAGTTTAAGATACTGACTTACACTTTTAGGGTTCGCAGGTAGTTCTTTATTTCAGAAGAGATGCGGCGGCTTTCTATTGCCTTTTGAATGGTTTTGTTATGCGTAAAAGGCGCAAGCGTCTGCCGTTCAAGGTATGGAAGAGCTGCATCGTACTGTTTAATCAATGCGAAGCTGAAATACCATGCAATCATCATGTTGACGTAATACTCTTCTGATTTTACATTGGAAACAAGTTCCAGCATTTCAGGTTGAAATTGCTCATCCAGATAGTTTGAAAGTAAAAGGCCGATTGCATAACGAACGGTGTAGGTATGCTCCGATTGGATCCATTGCAGTACTTTCTGATAGACGGCATTGGGATGCTTTTTAAAAACAGGCGGCGCAAAGGAATCACAGGTAGCCCAGTTATCAATAAACGGTAAAAAAGCCTCGGTTTCCCTGACAACGGCGTTGAAGTCTGTCATGTTTGCAATTAAAAAGGCATGGAGGTTGTTTTCCTCAAAATACCGGTGCGGAAGCATTTTAAGAAAAGCGGCAGCGAGCTCAGGCTCCGTTTTAAAAAGCTGTTTTGCAAATTTCTTTAAAACAGGCGTTCTAATACCGATCATTGTTTTTTCATCAACTGTCGGAATGAGGGTTTTGTTAAAATCTTTATATGCCTCATCTTGAAAGGTAAAAAGTTGAGCTTGTATCGCTGTTCGTTCCATTTTCATCCTATTCGTGCGGAGAGTATGTTGATTGTTTTTGTCCGGCAATTAAAAAAATGGGATATGTTTTATGTTCTCCATTTACTACTTTTTCTTCGATGAAAACCGTTTTATTGCATAGTATGCGTATACCGTTTTTGCGTAAATTCCGCAGAACTTCCTCCCGGTCTATGCCGTTATGAGGAGCAACATCAGGATAATGAAAACTTCCATCTTCAAGATCAAGGTCGGAAAGACAAATATACCCGTCTTGAGCAACCAGTTCCGATAACCGGCAGAGTGTCTCTTCCACGTTTTCCACATGGTGCAATGCCAAAAGCGATACGATAATACTGTAAGTATTCCGTAGCGCCTGTTCTGTCAGATTGAGTGTGTCCGCTTTGCCTTTAGGCAGCAGTTCCGCTTTTTTTCTGACCTGTTCCAACATTCCGGCAGAGGTATCGGCAAAGGTTACCCTTGTTACCGCATTGATAAAATGAAAACCGAGTAATCCTGTCCCGCATCCGAAATCAAGGACTCTATCGCTTGCATGAATGGATATTTCCGCTGCAATACTGTCGTATATCTTCTCTGCCCGCTTTACCCGCGCTGTATGCGCATCCCAAGCCTCCGCCTTTGTGTCAAAATCTACCGTATTCATAGAGTCCTTTAATATGCACCTTTTCGCGTTACGACAACCACACATGTTTGCAAAATTATCCAAATATCGAGCCAGATAGACCAGTTTTGGATATAATATGTGTCAAGCATAATGCGCTCTTCGTAGCCGGTAGAAGACCGGCCTGAAATCTGCCACATACCGGAAAGGCCGGGCGTAACGGAAAAAATATATCGGAATTTATCGCCGTACTTTTTCTTTTCATTTTCTACAATCGGACGCGGCCCCACAAAACTCATAGAGCCTGTCAGTATATTGAAAAGTTGCGGCAATTCGTCCAAACTCGTTTTTCGTAAAAATTCGCCGATTCGCGTAACACGCGGATCATGCTCAAGTTTTTGATTTTCGTTCCATTCTTTTTTCATTTCGGGATTTTTTTCCAATAACTCTTGGAGGCGTTTATCCGCATCGACAACCATTGAGCGGAATTTCCATGTTGTGATGGGTTTGTCGTTTTTACCGATTCGTTTGTGCCCGTAGAAAATCGGGCCTTTTGAAGAAAACTTAACAAGAATACAAAGCAGCAGCATAAGCGGAATGGTCAGCGGAGAGGATAAAACCAGCAAAGTCAAATCCAAAAAGCGCTTAAGCAAAAGGTTCACTGAGCGCGCTAAGCGGTTTGCAGCCGAAAACCCCAAAACGCCGCCGAAGTCGCGCACGGAAAGGGAAGCAAATTTCAAGCTGTAGCTGTACGGGATGGTAATGATGTATCGGTATTCGGAAATCAGAGAATTGAGCGGTGTTTTTGTTGAAAGGTTTTCCGGCTGTTCCATGACAATTGCAGTGGTAATTTTGCATTCATGTA
>CAJPOL010000034.1 GCA_905372265.1 uncultured Treponema sp.
AATACCCTTCGTTACGACGCAAGCGTCGGGGTATTAAACCCTCCGCACGAATAAGAGTAAAACGCTGTAGGAAATTAAACCGTAAGGAGTGTAAAATCCATTACATTCTAAACTCTTCGCCGAGATATACCTTTCTCGCAATATCCGACTGTAAAATGGTTTCCCGCGGTCCCTGTTCGACAATCCCGCCTTTATTGATAATATAAGCACGGTCGGTAATTTCAAGCGTGTCGCGGACATTGTGATCGGTAATGAGTACGCCGATGTTTTGCCGGGTAAGCAGCCGGATGATATGTTTAATATCATGGACGGCAATAGGATCGATACCGGCAAAAGGTTCATCAAGTAATAAAAATTTCGGCTCAATGGCAAGCGCACGGGCAATTTCGGTACGGCGGCGTTCCCCTCCCGACAAGGTATATGTAGGCTGCTTTCTGTTTGCAGTGATACCGAATTCTTCAAGCAAATAATCCAATTTCGCTCTGCGTTCATTACGGGTCAAGTCAGTACGGGTTTCCAAAATTGCAGCGATATTTTGCTCAACCGACAGTTTACGGAACACCGATGCCTCTTGCGGTAAATACGAAATGCCGATCCGTGCGCGTTTATACATCGCTAAGCCGGTAATACAGCGCCCATCCAGATAAATCCCCCCGCTATCCGGCGTATAGAAACCGACAATCATGTAAAAGGTAGTGGTTTTTCCCGCCCCATTCGGACCGAGCAGCCCGACCACCTCTCCTTGAGACATTGCAAACGTTACATCCTGTACCGCATGTTTCTTACGGAAGAACTTATTCAGGCCTTCGACCCGTAACACGCTTTTCGGCATACCGGTTTGTTCAACCGGTAAAACGCTGCCGCGCTCCGCTGTCTCTTGCCCATCCTGCGGCTCATGTAGTATCTCTCTGTAATCGGATGTATCACTCATGAACAGCCTCGCTGTCTTTCTTTTCAGGCGCAGCCTCTTCGTTTATCGGCTGTGCTGCCTCTGCATTTTCTTCATCTTTTTCGGCATCGGTAACGGTACCGGCGACTTTGCCTTCCAGCCGGATATCTTCCGTGTCCAGATTTACTGAAATCCGCGCTGCTTTAAACTCATCCTTTCCTTTTTTTACGACCGGTTTTCCGGTAAGCTCCAGTAGTGATGAATTCCGGTAATAGAGGGCAAAAAGAGAATCGCAGGAAATATCTTTGCTGGTCAGCGTTACGGCAATCTGCAAAAGAATAGTTTCGTTTTTTTGATTGTATTCAATCCGCTCTGCAGCCGTTTTCACTTTATTTTTCAAGTCTTCAACTTTTGCAGAGCCTATAAATAATGCTATTTCTTTTTCACGATCATAGAGCAGGGAGGATGCCGAAAATGAAAAGCCTTTTTCGGAATCGCTGCCGTTTACTACGCCGGACGCTTTGATATAGCGATAGTCTTTTCCGTAAAGCTCGATGGCTTCTCCGTTAATTGTCAGCGTATCAACCGTTACTTTAGCATTGCCGATCAGTTTTGTACTCGTTTTGCCGCTGCTGCCTGTTCCTTGCAATTTATCTGCAGAAAACGTAATTTTGGTTGAAGCGGTAACACGGCCTGTACAGAGAAAGAGCATAAGAACAAAAATTGCAATAAAACGGCAGCGGTAACTCATAAAAGGACTCAAATTATAGGAATTTTTCCTCCTTTTGTCAAAAGAGACCGTAAAAAACAAACGTCGGGCTTATTGATTTTCTCACTAAAACATACTTACGTTGTAATTTTTTCCGGTACGGAGTATTATGTGTTTCTTATGGTAACGAACACCCGCATACAGGAGCTTGAAACCCTCATAAAAAAACATCAAGACCTTTACTATAATGCCGAACCGGAAATTTCGGACGCGGATTTTGACCGTCTCTGGGATGAACTGCGCGCTATTGATCCTGAAAATGCGCTGTTTCAAACGGTGCCGCAAGACAGCGC
The DNA here is from genome assembly GCA_905372265.1 of uncultured Treponema sp. Classification (GTDB taxonomy): domain Bacteria; phylum Spirochaetota; class Spirochaetia; order Treponematales; family Treponemataceae; genus Treponema. The sequence continues at coordinate 1,952 of CAJPOL010000034.1, forward strand.
CGACGGTTTTGCAAAAGCGTCCCACATTATTCCGATGGGCAGCCAAGAAAAAGCGGCTGACCCTGAAAGTTTTCAAAAATGGGCGGACAAAATGCCGTTTCATGATTTTCTTGTACAATATAAACTTGACGGCGCCAGTATCGAGCTGCAATATGAAAAAGGGATGTTGCGGCGCGCCGTAACGCGCGGCGACGGTACATTAGGCGATGACATTACCGCAAATGTAAAAAAAATGCAGGGGCTTGTTCTTAATCTGACAGGCGATTCGGCGCCAGACGGTTCCGCACCTTTTTCAGGCGGAGTACGGGGGGAGATCATCATGCCCCATGATATTCACCGGCGCTTCTATTCGGAGAAAGCAAACTGCCGGAATGCGGCAAATGGGGTCATGAAGCGCAAGGATGGAAGCGGATGCGAGCATTTACGCATTATTTGCTACGATGCTGCCGCAGGGACGGTCGGGAAGCCTTTCAGCGAACCGGCGCCGTTTCAGACGGAAACGGAAAAACTCCGTTGGCTTGAAACTCAGGGCTTTTTGACGGTACCGGTCATGCAATGCAGCGGTGTCCGCTCTGTTATTGAATACCGCGCGCATGTTATGGATATCCGCGCGGAGCTTCCCTATGATATTGACGGCTTAGTCATCAAAAACGATACAATCGATACGGCAGACCTCAGCCGCGCCCGCCCTGAAAAACAAATAGCCTTTAAATTCAGTCTTGAAGAAGCGGTTACGGTATTACGCAGCGTTGAATGGAGCGAATCGGGAGCAACCTATACCCCCATCGCCATAACCGATCCGGTACGGCTTGCCGGTACCACCGTTAAGCGGGCGAATCTGTGTAATCCCAACATCATTGCAGACCTCAATTTGAAAATAGGGAGCAAGGTTGTCGTTACCAAACGGGGCGAAATTATTCCAAAAATTGAGGCGTTAGTAGAAAATCCGCCCGATAGCATTCCGATTGAACAGCCCGTCCGCTGCGCAAGCTGCGGTTCTGCATTAACCGATGAAGGAACCCGCTTATATTGCCCCAATCCCTGCTGCCCCAAGCGTAATCATCATCGTATTGAAAAATGGATCAGCTGTCTTGACATCCAAGACTTCGGCGTACTGCTCATTAAACGGCTGTTCGATGCGCAGCGTATCCGTTCCATTTCCGATCTCTATACATTGACGGTCGAAGAGCTCTCGGAACTTGAACGGATGGGGAAAAAATCAGCAGAGAAGGTATACCGTGCGCTGCATTCAAAGCGGGAAATTCCCTTAGCGGTTTTTATCGCAGGATTCGATATTGACGGTATCGGCCTCGTGATGATGGAAAAACTGGTTGAGGCCGGCTTTGACAGCCTTGAAAAGCTGTTAGCGGCCTCCGAAGAAGAGTTTGCCTCCGTGTATCAGTTCGGTACTGTGCTGGCGCGCACCTTGAGCGAAGGACTCCGTGAATTAAAAGAGGAAATGCTTGCCTTAACGGAGTCGGGAACAATCAGCATCCGCCGTACGGAGCCGCCTGCCGGCCTCTCTTTAAGCGGAAGCAGTTTCTGTTTTACCGGAGAATTGCACAGTATGAAACGGAAAGCTGCGGAGGAGCTGGTAAAAGAACGCGGCGGCAGCATAAAATCATCGGTAACAAAAGGGCTACAATATTTGGTTACTAATACCCCTGATTCGGGCTCTTCAAAGAACAAAAAAGCCCAAGAACTCGGCATCCGCATCATCACGGAAGAAGAATTTCTCCGGCTTGTCGGAACATCGCACTGAAATGAAAAGAAATCGGAAGCGCTACAGAAGAAAAGTATTTTTTTACTGCTCGTTCGCGTTTTGCGCACTGTTTGTACTGTCCGGTTGGTATGCAAAAAGAATAGAGCGCATCAAAGCTCTTTTACAAGGTTATACGGTTACGGACACGTATCTACCGTGTACTGTTACTCTTATCGGCTATGGGAGCAATACCGCCAGTACGCTCATTACCTTTAGCACGCCGCAAGGCCGGATAACCGGCAGCCATGAACGCTCATGGTACGGCAAAGAACTCCGTATGAGCGCCTACTTTTTTCCGACTCCGAATGGATATATCATATTTCCGTATAGAATATTTTCAACGATAGAGCGGAAGAAAAAGCAAGGTCTGTTCTTGTTCAACTATTATACCGTCAACGATTTCCCCGCTCTCTATGATGACTCGCTTATGACAGCGGAACAAAAAGCAGCTTTGCAGGAACTGTTCCTGTTTATCAAGCGCATACCGCAGATTATGCAGCTGTTCGGCGATTTACAGCTGAAAACGGCTATCATTAACCGGAATGAGACTCCTGCGGAATACAGTCTTTTTGTATCGGCAAAGGGATTTCTGCAATTTCACGAAACGGAACCCTTACGCGCCTATTAGGAAGCGGCTCTTTTTCATTTGCATGAAGAGGTTTCTTACCGGCCGGTTTGTAATTGAAATTCAGGCGCAATGATATGAACCTCTGATTCAAAGCCGGGCGTAGTGCGTACCGTATTATCATCAAAGATAAAAATAGCAGCCGTATCGGGAAAGCTGCGGAGTAATTCAAGGCTTTTTTGATAGCCAAGTACAAAACAAGCTGTTGACAGCGCGTCGGCATCGGCCGCTGTAGGGGATAAAATTGAAACGGATACGAGATTACTCTGAACCGGATAGCCTGTTGCCGGATCAAGGATATGATGATACCGAATACCGTCCTGCTCAAAATACCGCTCATAGCTGCCTGAGGTAGCTATGCTTTTGTTATGTCCTATCACGGCCATAATAGGCTCTCCTTGCCGAAGGCGCGGATCCCGTATGCCGATAATCAGCGGTTTGCCGTCAGGCCGTACTCCCAATGCAGTAACGGTACCGCCTATATCGATAAGCGCATTGTCAATGTGATGCGCTTTGATAATGCGCGCGCATTCATCAGCTGCAAAACCCTTTGCAATGCCGCCGAGGTCTAACTGCATTCCTGCTTTTTGTAAAAAACATTCTCCCTCTTGTAAGGTAAGCGCCGTATAGTCGGTGAATGCAAGCGCTTCATTGATAGCACGAGCCGGGGGCACACGGGCATTATCAAAACCGATATTCCAGAGCTTCACAACACTGCCGATGACAGGATTAAAGGCGCCGCTCGTCTTTTCGGCAAAAAAAACAGCCCGTTCAAACACAGGGTAAAGGTCAGCCGGTATTCTGACGCTTTTTTTGCCTGCCGCTCTATTGATAGCGGTAAGATCCGAATCGTCCGCATTTGCGGACAAATAAAGCTCAAGCGCTTTCAGCCGTTCGGTACAAGCATGCAATATCCGTTCGCTTTCCGCCTGAGGCTTATCGGTAAAAAGCTGAACGCTGCACACAGTGCCCAATAAAAAAACAGTCCGGCTTTCTTTCCGTATCGCGGGTTTACACGCCGACAGCAGCAGTCCCATCAAGATAATCAAACCGATATATCGTTTCATCATATTCCACCCATACCTGTTTTAGGCGTCTATTTTTTTGCCGCAAAACCTGCGGCGGTTAATACCAAACCTGCAATCAAATAAACAGCTGAATAATTTCCGTGTAAACCTAAAAAGTCCAGATACGGCGCACCGTTTAAGGGGCCGATGTAAAAAATTGCTATAAAGACGGCTTCAAATACTCTGCGCGTCTTGGTATGATAACCGAGACAAAACGCAAGCGCCGAAAGAAAAAAGCAGCCGGTCAGCCACGACAAAGCTACGCCGGTGTTTCCCGCAATGAAAAGCCGGACAATCACACCTGCGGAGACCGCCAGTGTAAAATACAGGTTGACGGTAAGCACAAGCGGCCGTTTCACGCGGAATGAGGGACAGGACATCAACAGCTCTTGTGTAGAAAATGTTTTTTCAAGCGTACCGGATTGCGACAAAAAGGGGAGCGGAAGCGCCATCAATAACGCGATGGGCATCTCTCCGCCTTGTACGTTTATCGGCAAAAACCACGAAAGAGCGAAACCTGCGGCAAATGCCCATCTCCATAAAAAAAACACCTGTGATGCGGCAAGTTTCAATTCGTTTCTCAATAGGCCGAAAACGGGCGCAGCGGTTAAAACAGCTGCTTTTGCAGTAAGTCCGCCTGATTCGGAACGAACATATACCTGCTGCGGCGTTTCTTTTTTCCGGTTACGGTCTTTTTTCACGATACCGGTGTGCACAAACCGGTCAAAACACAAAACGGCAAGGAATACGCACGCTAACGCCGCTGCAATCCATACGAGGCGGTAGGCAAGAAAGGCCGTGTCCCATGTGATTCCTTCAAAAGGGAAGGTTGCGATCGGCTCCGTGCGCGTACTGTACGTCAGCATGAGAAAGCGGGGACTGCCCGGAACATATTTTTCCAAAGCCGTATGGATTTCAAAAGACATGATATTAAAGCTGAAAAGATTTTTTACCGTTCCCCTTGACGTCATTCCGATGTTGCGGATAAACGGAGCGCCCAGTTCCCATATCCACATAAAAAAGATGAGGGTATTACCGATAGCGCCCTTTAAAAACGGCGCTGAATCAAACAGTACCGCAAGCGCTGCGAGCATACACAGCGAGGGAATGCCGATATAACACATCGGTAAGAGCCATTGACTCAATACGAAAGCCGTATCTTCCATGCGGATAAACTGCATCGCCATAAAGGTCAACATAAACAAAACATGCAAAGAAAGGGCGGTCAAAAAGTTCGATGCACATTTCGTAAAAATATACGCCGTCTTTCCTATCGGGCATGAGGCAACAAGGGCGGAAACATTCAGCTGCCGGTCATCACTGATACTGTGCCGTACCAGATAAAACGCCGGCAGCCAGAGCACCGTTGTGAACAGCATGATGTTCATCATACCGAGCCATGCCGAATTGTAGAGCCCACGCGCCGCTCCTGCAACAAAAATATCATAACCGGCATCGGCAGGCGGAGTACAGACAACGGCAAACGCTACGGCGAATACCGCTGCGATTAAAAATGCGCGCGTTTTTATGCGGGCTACCGCATTTGCCTTAACAATATAAAAAAAATTCATATATTACAGGCCTTACTATGCGCAAGAAACAAATAGGCGTCTTCGAGGGATGGTTCGGCAGGTTCCGCATGCGGTAGGGGCGCTTTTTCCGATAAAACCTTTATTTTAATACCGTCCCGGTATTGAATAGAACTCGTTATTCGGTATCGTTTTTGCAGCACGTTCAATTCTTCAATGGGAACCGTGCAATGCCATACCTTCCCTGAAACCTTTTCGATAAGAGCGCTTGGTTCCCCTTGCGCAAGTACGGCTCCGCCGTTTAACAGCACGATTGAGGGAGCTATGGATTCTATATCAGAAACGATGTGCGTTGAAAGAATGACGATTTTATGTAAAGAAATCGATGCGAGCAGGTTCCTAAACCGGATCCGTTCCTCAGGGTCAAGCCCGACGGTCGGCTCATCGGCAATCAGCACCTCAGGATCGTTCAGCAGGGCTTGAGCGATACCGACCCGCTGCTTCATACCGCCTGAAAAACCGCCGAGCAGCTGTTTTTTTGCCTCCCCAAGATGCAGGATTTCCAGCAATTCGTCTATCCGTTTGCGAACCGGTTTTAACGGCAGGTTTTTCATTGCTGCGATGTATTCCAGAAACTGCGGCGCCGTCATGTTCGGATACACTCCAAAATCCTGCGGAAGATAGCCGAGCCTTTGCCGTAACGCATTGGGTTTCCGTCCTATATCCGTCCCGTCATACAGCACTACTCCTGAGTCCGGCTTTTCGATTGCGGAAACAATACGCATCAGCGTCGATTTTCCCGCCCCGTTCGGCCCAAGGAGGCCGGTGATCCCTTCGCCGAACGCAACGGTAACGGTATCAAGCGCCTTTTTAGCGCCGTATGTTTTTGAAATATTTTCAATTTTCAAATGATGCATGGGCAGTATCATATCCGTATCATGGTACGGTATCAAGATGATACGGCTGCACCTCGTTTACAGATCAAGTTTCAAATCGCCTGCTTTAATCCATCCGATTTTCCGCAGCGGAGCGGTAAAAAGGAGGGTAAGGATGGCCGGTGCAATAATATGCAGCAGAAAAACGGACAGATAGACGCCTAACGATCCTTTCCCCGCCTGATTCATTGCCGTTACCGCGCCTATCTGCCCAACCAATCCGCACGTTCCCATACCCGATCCGATAGGGGTATTCTCCAGCTTTAACCACACAGTCGAAATAGGGCCAAGTACGGCGGAGGCGGCAATCGGCGGTATCCATATTCGGGGATTTTTAATAATATTCGGCATGTGCAGCATACTGGTACCGATACCGACTGCAAAACTGCCGCCGAATCCGTTATCCCGATAACTCATGACTGCAAAACCGATCATCTGAGCGCAACATCCCGCCGCTGCAGCTCCTCCCGCCAATCCTGAAAGCGAAAGCAGCATACAGAGCGCAGCGCTGCTGATCGGCAGCGTGAGGATAATCCCTACCAGCACGGCAAGGCAGATTCCCATTAAAAACGGGCGTAGATTAGTCGCGGTCATAATCACACCGCCGAGCCAGTTCATGCACGCAGCCATATACGGACCGAAGCTCACTGCGATAATACTGCCTGCAAGGATTGTTACTGCCGGCGTAACGATAAGGTCGATTTTTGTTTCTTTTGAGACCAGTTTTCCCAGCTCCGTGCCTACGATTGCCGAAATAAAGGCGCCGACTGCGCCGCCGTACGTATTACCCGCAGTACCGGCAATCGCAGCTGCAAAGAGTACAAAGGTATGCGCCTTAAGCGAGTATGCAACCGCTACGCCGATAGCAGCGCCGGTCATATCGCGGCACAGCGGCCAGACGGTATCGGTCAAAAAAGCGATATGCAGGTGCTGTCCTACGGTTCTTAGAATTGTGCCGACAAGCAAAGATGAAAAAAGCCCCATAGCCATCGCACTCAAAGCATCAATAAAATACCGTTTGCCGGAAATTTCTACATCTTTCTTTTTTAAGAAAAGCCTCAACTTGTTCATCGCCATAAGAATACCTCCTTTGATACATAAACCGGCGCTATCATACCGTATGCACGGCACGGCATCAAGATAATACGGGCTGCAGAGGGGAAACCGGTTCCCCGCATACGGAAAGAACCGGCAATAGAGTCTTTCAAGAAATGACTTCCGTGAAGGTTTCCTTTTTTAGAAATTTATGCTATAAAAAAGTACCGGCAGAAATGAGGAGCATGGTAATCAGCATTTGCGTTTATGCCGATACTTAATCAACAACCCCGACGCGAGCGTCGGGGTATGTTGTTCTCATAAGGTGGTTGCAGTCGGCTTTAATACCCTTCATTACGACGCAAGCGTCGGGGTATTAAACCCTCCGCACGAATAACTGTTATGGATTCAAATAGTATGCATTACACTCGTATTGTAAAGCCTGCGCCGTTTAAACCGCTTAAAAATGCGCAGCCGCTTTTCGGTTCCTATTCGGGAACGTTTCATATCTTTGATATAAAAGGCTTAAAACGGCCGTTCGGTAATTTACCGCTGCCGTCATTTATTACCGATTTACGGATTATGGATACGATGCGGCTCCTCTTTTGCGATGAAAAAATTATCGGAGAAATTGAGTTTTTTTGCGGCAGTTATTTCTCGTTCATGGAGACAACAATCTGGAACCGGCAAACGAACCGGCAGCTCGCCTATCGTCAATTGCTGCCGGCCGGTTTCATACACTTACCAAAGTACATTACCTATAGTGTTACCGCTTGCAGGGCCGCAAAACGGTATGTCCGTATTTTTTCACGCCTTTCAAAGGGAATGGTTCATGCGGATTTTGATTTTCTTGCTTCCAATGATCGGCCGTCATGCGAGGGCAGGCTTGATTTTCATGCGCAAGACCCGCAATGCACGGATTATTCCGCAGTTCTTCCTTTTTCCGTAAACCGCCGGTGCCAAGCGGTGTACTTACGCTCTTTCTGCGTACACGGCTGGGTCAGCTTCGGTCATAACTTGGATATACAGCTTGATAAAAAGACTGCCGTCGGCTTTTTGGACTTTAGAAAAACATACACTCCGATGCGGATAAAACGGTCTATGCTGATCGGGTTGGGCTACCTTGACGGTATGCAGATCAGTTTTCAGTTAAGCGACTCTATTTCTCCCGACAGTTATACCTACAATGATAACATATTATTCTATCGCGGAGAGCGTATTCCGCTGCCGCCTGTCCGTATTACGCGTCCTTTCGGTTCGATAAATAATTGGGTTGTGCAGGATACCGAAAACATGGTCGATTTAACATTTACGCCGTCGGCCGTTTCTCAGAGAAAGCTGAATGCTTTTATTTGCAGAACGGAATATAAAACAATTTACGGAACTTTTGAGGGGGCGTTTTTAACCGGAGACGGAACGCAGATCAAATTGAAAGGCTTTCCCGGCATTGCAAAAAGATACCGCATGAGGATATGACAGTAAGGGCTGCCGGCTAGAGCCTCGTCAAGCGGCACAGGCTTCATTTACAAAACATAAAAAAAACGGTATGGTGAAAGCCGCTTACAGCGGAGGGGGCTCTTTAAATGTTTTACGATAATAACCCGGCGGCAATAAGTCATTTTACCAAACCTCGGTTTTTTGCAGGCGGAAAAAAGGCCGTTTTATTAATCCACGGCTATACCGGTTCTCCGCGCGAGGTACTGTGGCTCGGAACGCAAATTCATGAGGCGGGTTATACGGTTTCCATACCGCGTCTCCCCGGACATGGTACCAACAAGGAAGATTTTATGGCAAGCAATTGGAAAGATTGGCTTCGCCGCGTCTATGATGAATATGTTGATTTATCGGAAGCATACGAAACAGTATATGTCGGAGGTCTTTCGATGGGCGGCGTATTGACATCGCTTATAGCCGCAAAATTTCATCCTGAAAAGATATTCTTGTGTGCACCTGCCTTTGTCGCTTCCGATTTCAGGATTAAACTTACCCCCTATTTAAAGTATTTTATCAAAACGTTACCATCTGACGGGAAACCCTTCTATAAAGAACCTGAATTTTATGAATTGGTGAAGGACTATTGTATCTATAACTATGTCGGTAAAGCAGCCGATTTATATACCTTGCAAAAAATGGCCATCAAACGGCTGCCTTTGATAACATCGAAAACATTGACAATCCTTTCAAAAGCGGATCAATCGGTTCCGTTCAGCGAAAAAGAATTAATCGACCGCCGGTTGAAAGCACCGAATGAATATTTGATTCTTGAAGAAAGCAGCCACATTGTAACCGATGATAGTGATCGGGAAACGGTAGCCCGGCGGATTATTGAATTTCTGTTTTAGTTTTTCGTATTCATTTCTATCTTGACTGATTAAGCAAATAATTTTATTATTGTAGTTATGGGATTCCTGACAACTCAACAAGTCAATAAATATTATGACTATTTCCAACAAACGGAAGTAACCTTTACAAAAGAGGTTATTCAGGCAATGAGTGTAAATGTGCCGCAAACTTCCATACGGTATGTCGGTGATGATGGCGGGCCATGGCCATGCGTTATCAATTCGGCTTCAATGGTTGCTGCTAAAGTTGTCGTTCCTCCGCAATGCAATATAGAAGAAAAACTCAAAGAAGGGCCGCCCACTGTCAACTTGCGGTTCTCATTTTTTCAATCGGATGAAAAAAAGGAACTGGCATTCTTTGTTACCGGAAAAGTTACCAGCTGTATCCCTTATACAACGTCCCCTGACCTCGTATTGGTTAACATTGAATATACGCAGCGGGCGCCGGATGATCTTATTGAAAAGATCGGGATTTTGCTTGATGCAAAAGCGACCACCACCAAACGAAGTGATGATCGTATTGAGCTAACACCTGATGCCGTTCGGAAATTGGGAATTGCAAAGAAAGAAACAATTGCATATATCGAAAATATCCCCCGCCGCTGTATTTTACGGGATATTTCATTCTCAGGGGCAAAATTCATTGTAGCGGGAATTGCTCCGTTTTTATTAAACAAAGATTGCGCTTTAAAATTTGAGTTTGAAGATCCTACCGTTGCAATCGGTTTGCGGGGAAAAATCATCAGGGCTGAATTGGTCGAAGGGAGAAAGGATCTGATTGCCGTAGCAATGACATACACTGATACAAATATTCCGCTTATTTATAAAATCCGCCTTACACAGTACTTTAACCAGCAGCGAAAAATATATAATAATGATGGATCCGATACATAATCATGCCGCATACGGACAAACCGTTACTCTATATTAAGGTGCCTGAGGAATATGCGCTTACGGCACATATACCAGGGTTCGACGCCTCTATCCCACTGCCGCTTTTAGCAGACAGCAATAAAGAAACTTTCAGTGCAGACGCTCTTTCGGAAGAAATGATTTTGGCCGGTATGCTGACGGTCTTTGCTTATGAGCGGGATAATCAGCACATCGCCTACTACCGTGATATTTTCAAGGAGCTTCGTCCCGATATCCGTCAGGAAATGACAAATGCAGCTATTTTAAAAATTAAGAACGGCGATTTTGAGCTTGCCGAACAGCTTCTTTTTGCCCTTGAGGGGCTTTTTCCCGAAGATATGCGTACGAAACTCAATGTCGCGCTCCTTATGGATGAACGTGCGCATTTTTACGAACAGGCCGGGGCGGAAGATCATGCCGATTATTATACCGATAAGGCATTTCATACGTATAAAGCAGTATTGTCAGCGGAACCGCCTATTGCCGAAGCGTTTTTTAATGCAGCCTTTTTTTTTATTCGTCAAAAAAATTATGCAAAAGCGAAAGATCTGCTTGAAAGTTATCTAAAACTTGAAAGCGCCGAAACGGAAACAGCGCGGCAGCGGAAAAAAAAGGCCGCAGAGCTTATCGAATGGATTACAACGCAAGCTCTTGATGATGAGCTTTTCAAAAGCGCTTTTGATTGTATTAAACTGGGACAGGAGGACAAAGCGCTTGAGAAAATCCGCGCATTTTTGGAGCATCATCCTAAAGTATGGAATGCATGGTTCCTTCTCGGCTGGGCATTGCGCCGTCAAGGACGATGGGAAGATGCCCGTAGCGCATTTATCCATTGCCTTGAACTCGGCCAAAGCAGCACACCTGAATTAACGGCAGCGTACTGCGATATTTGTAATGAACTTGCTATTTGCTGCATGGAGCTGTCGCAATGTGACGAAAGCCGGAAATGGCTGACACATGCATTGGAACAAGAGCCTGAAAACATAAAAATAATTTCAAACATGGGCACGCTTGCGCTGCGGGAAGGACGTACTGAAGAAGCAAAATCCTGTTTTAGAGTCGTTCTTGATATATGCCCCGGCGATCCGCTTGCTGCTGATCTTTTAAAAAAATTGGAAAACACCTGATTACCCGCTGCCGTATCAGCGGATGAGCAGCCGGTTTTGGAGAATACATATGAAAATAGCAATTATTTACGGAGGAAAATCGGGCGAACATGAAGTATCGCTCGCTTCGGCTTCTTCCATTGTGCGGACGATCGATCGTGAACATACGCTGTACCTTATTGGAATTACAAAAAACGGCGAATGGTTCCTCCAACCGCAGCAGTTGGCAGAAAGCCTCTGCGCTGATGCTGCGGCTGTACTAACTATAGAGTGCGATGAAAAAGCACGGGTTGCAGTCGTTCCGGGCGGCGGGACGGAAAAAGGCCTTACAGTAAACGGTGCGCCGTTACCCGTTGATGTTGTTTTTCCCGTCTTGCACGGCAGTTTCGGTGAAGACGGCACCATACAAGGGCTTTTCGAGATGACAGAGCTCCCGTATGTCGGCGGCGGAGTGCTTGCAAGCAGCGCGGCAATGGACAAAGAGAAAACAAAGATTATTTGGCAGCATGAAGGTTTACCAATCGTTCCATTTATCTGCATGAAACGAAAACAGTGGGAAAACAAAACCGAACGGGAAGCGCTGCTTGCACAGGCCGAAAAGGACTTTGAATATCCCCTTTTTGTAAAGCCATGTAGGGTAGGCAGCTCCGTTGGAGCAGGAAAAGCGCGTAACCGTACCGAACTGTCGGCGCAGATTCAAGAAGCTTTTTTGTGGGACAGTAAAATACTCATCGAGGTGTGTATTGATGCACGTGAGATTGAATGCTCCGTTACCGGTAACGATGAGTGTACTGTGTACACTCCGGGTGAAATAATCCCTTCCCACGAGTTTTACGACTACGATGCAAAATACACTGATCCGAACGGCGCCCGCTTGCAGATACCCGCCGATATTGACGATGAACAGCGCCGGTCTATCCGAGCAATGGCCCGCAAAGCCTATGAAGCCCTCGATTTATCGGGGCTTTCACGTGTTGACTTCTTTATCGACAAAAAGACAAAAGCTCTGTACATCAATGAAATCAATACCATTCCGGGATTTACCTCGATTTCTATGTTCCCGAAAATGTGCGCCGCATCGGGGTTGCCGTATCAAGAGCTGATTATGCGCCTTTTTGATCTGGCACTAGAACGCTTTGCCGCAACCCGGCACATAAAAACCGACCGGAAGAAACACTGATAGACACCGCCGGCAGAATAGCTGTTAGAGTACAGCTATTCTTATGCAATCACCACTTCCGATGGTAATGATCATATCTTTTTCACCTGACCGAAGCACACATCGAGTGAACGAGACCTGAACCGATGTGGGCAGCTTTATGCAGAATCCATGAAGCGTTGGAACTTTCTTACATTTATTGTACAATAGCGGGCAGATTTTCTCAAAAAATTTAAAATGAACAAATAAAGAGGCAGCGGGAATGTCTGATTATTCAAAAACAAACAATGGAATGGCACAAAGAGCAGAGCTTCACAGAAAAATTTGGTCTATTGCAGATAATGTAAGAGGAGCGGTAGACGGTTGGGATTTTAAGCAATATATTTTAGGAATTTTATTCTATCGGTTTATATCGGAAAACATAACCGATTTTTTTAATTCTGCAGAATGGGAAGCAGGGGACTCTGATTTTGACTATGCAAAGATTTCAGATAAAGAGGCAGAAGCTGATTTTAAACCAAACACCGTAGAGGACAAGGGATTTTTCATCTTACCAAGCCAGCTCTTTAAAAATGTTGTTGCAAAAGCAAAGGATAACGAAAATTTAAATACCGATTTAGCCAATATTTTTAAAGCGATTGAAGGAAGCGCCGTCGGCTTTGCTTCTGAAGACGACATAAAGGGCTTATTTGAAGATGTTGACACAACAAGCAACCGTTTAGGCGGAACGGTTGCCGAAAAAAACAAGCGGCTAACAGATATATTAACAGGAATTGCAGAAATAAATTTCGGAGATTTTAAAAACAACGATATTGATGCATTCGGCGATGCCTATGAGTATTTGATTTCCAATTATGCAAGCAATGCGGGAAAATCGGGAGGAGAATTTTTTACCCCGCAAACGGTGTCAAAACTTTTAGCCCGGCTTGTTATGGACGGAAAAACAAGTATTAACAAGGTATATGACCCTACCTGCGGGAGCGGCTCCTTACTTTTGCAAATGAAAAAACAGTTTGACGAGCATATTATAGACGAGGGGTTTTTCGGACAGGAAATAAACATGACCAATTTTAACCTTGCCCGTATGAATATGTTTTTACACAACGTCAACTACAACAATTTTTCTATTAAGCGGGGCGATACCCTTTTAAACCCTCTTCACAAAAATGAAAAACCCTTTGATGCAATCGTCTCAAACCCGCCCTACTCAATCAAATGGGTAGGCGATGATGACCCTACGCTTATAAATGATGAACGGTATGCACCGGCGGGAAAACTCGCACCGAAATCTTACGCCGATTACGCCTTTATAATGCACTCTTTGAGTTATCTTTCCAGCCAAGGACGGGCAGCCATTGTATGCTTTCCGGGAATTTTTTACCGCAAGGGAGCAGAAAGAATAATCCGGAAATATCTGGTTGATAATAACTTCATAGACTGTGTAATTCAGCTTCCTGAAAATTTATTTTTCGGAACCTCAATAGCAACCTGTGTCTTGGTAATGGCAAAGAATAAAACCGAAAATAAA
>CAJPOL010000035.1 GCA_905372265.1 uncultured Treponema sp.
TTAAATTCCGACCGTTCGGTTTTTTATAATATCTTTTATCTGTTATTTTGTCAAGTGGAGTGATACAATAAAAGTGCAGTGCCAAAATTGCCGAAAAAGAGAGGATGAAAGAATATATGTTGCTGCAAGCATTTGAAATGGATGCGCGGAAAGACGGCATACAGCAGGGTATACAACAAGGTAAATCGATCGGTCTTGCCGAAGGTGCCCGCAAAAAAGCGTTTGAAACGGCTCAGTTTATGAAGCAAGCAAATTGCGATATATCATTTATTGCACAGGCAACCGGCCTAAGCGAGCGAGAAATAGGATATTTATAATTTCTTACGGCCAAAAGATGACACCTGCGATGCAAATCAGTCCGGCCAGTAGCGTGTAGAGGATAAAATACTTACCGACGGCAGACAGGATTGTACTTTCTGACCCCGATGCATTGATGGCTCCCGCCCCTATCGCAATTGTCTGCGGACATACCATTTTCCCGATACCTGCGCCCATAACATTGGCGGCCGTAATCCAATACGGATCCAGATGAAGCGAGAGCGCTGTCTCAAGCTGCAAATTGCCGAATAGAACACAGGTAGAAGTTCCCGATCCGGTAATAAAAGCTCCCAGTATACCGATAAACGGTGCGACAAACGGATATACGGGGCCGGCAGCAACAACCGCCAATTGCGCAATATCGGAAATCATACCGCTGTATATCATTATTTTTGCCGTTGCCAATACCGCACAGATGGTAAGAACTGTCGGCCAATATTTTTTTACCGTCGCTTTCAGCACTGCGCCCATCTGTGTAAGACGAGCTTTCTGGATAAGACCGCCTAACAGAGCGGCGGTAAAAATCATGATGCCCGGTGTGTTTATCCAACTGAACGTAAGCGGCTTTCCCCTTGCGCCGGTATAGATCAAAACCGAGCTTTTAATACCTTTGATAGCATTGTGCAGCGGCGGAACAACGGTAGAAGTCATCATCAAAAGGATAAAGATCAATATAAACGGCGCCCATGCTTTTATACCGTCTGTTACACTGACCGCTGCGGTATGCGCATCGGATGCCTGTTCAATCGCATACTCCGCATCGGCGCTTTTTTTAAAGCAGGTAACGGCAGCTATCATACAGAGCAGTGAACATATCGCTCCAATAATATTGGGCAGCTCCGGCCCGAACATCCGCGCAAACAAAAACGACGGAACAACAAACGATACCGAAGCGATAGTGGTGATCCGCAAAACGCCTTTCAATGCCCGTACTCCGCCGCCTGCGATGACAACCGCTAAAAACGGCGAAATAGACGTAATAAGCGCCTGTATCAGCGATACATTCACGGAAAGGGGAATAATATCAAGCCCCGTTATGGAAGCCAGTGTAGCAGTTGGTACGCCTACGGAACCGAAACCGGTCGGCGTTGTGTTCATTACAAGACATGCGGTTACCGCCCGTATAGGATCAAGACCTAACCCAGCAAGCATCGAAGCAGGGATCGCAACAGCCGTACCGAAGCCTGCCATCCCTTCCATAAAATTGCCGAAACCCCATCCGATAATCAGCACGAGTATCCGTTTATCATTGGAAATTCCTGCAAGCATTTTTTTTATCACCGCCATAGCGCCGGTTTCCAGCGTTAAGTGATATGTAAACAGAGCGGCAATTATGACAAGACAGATCGGCCACAGTGCAGTCATTATTCCTTCGCAGGCGGCTGTTACAGTGTTGAGCGGCGAGAGCTTCCAATAAAAAAGGGCTAAGGCGGCGGTAATCAGCAATGCAATACCGCATGCTTTATGGCTCGGCATTTTGAGCCGGCTCAACGAGACGATAAGCCATGCAATCGGCAGCATCGCAAGAAGACATTTTAAAACCAACATAGCGGAAACCTTTTCATGTCAAAATATACAAACTCTTTTCGATAAGATTAAAAAAACAGCTGCGCTGAAAATCGGATGCAAAAGCGACGCCGGAAAAAATCCGTTCTGTTTCGTTCATTAAAGAAGATATGGTGCGGGAATCAATCGGAAGACCTTTCCCCGTAAGCAGGTTTTCAAATTCTTTGCTCTTTATCGGAGATGAACTGCCGAATAGCATCTTTACATCCGCGAGCAGATTTTTTTGAATGCGGGCAAGGAATACAAATGAAGCGGTATCTTGAGCGATGTGCCCGATAGGTCCAAGCCGTTTATACTGATAGAGCGACCATTCTTCAAACGGAACACGGATACGGAGGATAATATGAGCGGTATGCCGCAGCACATTGCTGCTCTCGTCACAATACCTGCTGAGCGGTATCCAAAACAGTTCCTTACGGGTACGTATCTCAATTTTAGCATCAAGAGCAATGAGCGGAATAAGGCATGAGTTCTTTATGGGAGCTCCGGCGATATTCCCTCCGATAGTGGCAAGTGCACGTATACCCGGATTTGCTGCAAGAGCGATAGCGGAGCGAAGTACTTCGGGAATTTTATTTTTTCCAAGTGAAAGAATGGTACCAAGCGTCGCTGCCGCACCGAAATCAATAAACCGTTCCCGCTTTACCACCGCATCCAATTCAGGGATGTTTTTCAACAGTACAGCGGATTGCGGCAAGCCGATACGGTCGCTGCGGCAGCCTTTGAGTAATCCGGTAGTACCGGCAAGCGGCGTAATATCCGTGATATTCTGCATGAGCGTATGCAGCTCTGCAATATTTTTTGCGGTGTACAGTACGGTATCATTTTTCACGGCGTTTGTTCCTTTTCAGCCTGCATACCCGCTTTATCGCGGCAATAATGGAGTCGATGTCGGTACACCGGCAGACCGTTCCGATATAGGCACTGCGGATAGAATCCTCAGAAGGATTGCCGTACTTATGAAGGAGTGCGTATGCAGTTAAAAGGGTCGAAGCATTGCAAAATCCGCACAGCGTAATTCCCTCCGTCTCAAAAGCGGTCATAATGTCGCGATAGTCCGGCAGCGTTGTCAGCCATTCGAGAGTCATCAGGTTTTTCCCTTCAGCGGCAAATACCGGAAGCATACAGGACGGAACGGGATGATCGTCAAGCAGGATCGTACAGGAACCGCAGATACCCTGCATACAGTTCTTTTTCATACTTTGAAGCCCGAATTCACGGCGCAGCACATTTACCAGCCGCTCATCCGCTTCCGCCTCAATCTCCACCGGCAGGGCATTTAGCCGAAAGTGCACTTTCATATTATTTTTGCCCCTTTAGCGTATTGAATATGTCTTGCGGAAGTACCGGTACGGCTTCTATCCGCGCCGGTACGCTCAATAAAATTTGATTTAATGCGGCAAGATAGGCAGCGGGCACAATATTGATTGCAATAGAGTCAAAAGCGCTCATCAGTGTTTCCCGTTCCAAAATATACACGGAAGCCTCAGGCGTCTCCTCCGGTAAAATCATCCGGTACTCTGAAAGAGGAAGCTCAACGCCGCCTGAATCAGTATACCGCAAAGACTCCTTACAGGTTTTGGAGATTGCTGCGGCAATATTTTTACGCAGATAACTCAGTGTTTGTTTCCGATCATAGATTTTTCCCGGACTGCATGCAAACCAAATGCCGAGTATGCGCACACCGTAACAGACCGGGTCCAATTCAAGCTCGACGATACATGCTGCAGGCGTCTTTGAGATAAAAGCCGCTGTGTCAGCTCCTTCCGCAAGCGGCGCCCGATAACTGCGCGAAACGCCGATAGGCAGCGGATTGCGGAAGCGCTGATCTTGTAAGTCCGCAAGACATTGTTCAACAAGCGGCAAAACAATACTGACGGTATTTCCTGCCGTATCAGGGCCTGTATCATTCATATCAGCTGTCGTCAAACCGATAAACATAATATCATCTTCCGCAATTTCCAGCTTGCTTGCTGCAAGTTTGCGGATTATTTTCCGTGTCCGGTTCGACATCGGCTCCGCTTTAACCGACAGTTTATTATGGACATCCAAATCCATTGTTACCGTATAGGTAAAATCGGCAGCGCATCCGCTATGCTGAAAACCGATCGCAAGCCCGATCCCGCGCCACCGTCCGTCATGAGCGTCCTTTTTTGTCTGATTAAAGACATGATAGGCCGCATACTTACGTGAGAAATTGCTTTCCGTTGTTAAAAGATGTAATACATTTGAAAAAACACCCGTATATGCATCAACGGTGTTTTCAAGCCGCCACTCCGCAGGCGAAATGTGATTCTCTAATATAATTTTATCAATATGATGTTCCAAGGCATTGGCGGTATAGCTGTCCCCCCAGCCCTCAAAAATATCGGTAAAGCCCTGCGGCGTTTTTAAACCGACCGCTTCTATCCGGTAATGCGGGATACGGTACGCTCCGAGCGCCGTTACGGTCATTTGCCTTAAAACTTTCCGAATAAGCGGCGCAAAGGCGCCCGCATGTACAATGATAAAAATATGCATCGCCGCTATCGATTTTTTCTCCGATAGAGCCGACCGGTGCTGTATCAGGATTTCAGGCGTTTTCGGAACATCGGCGAGGCTTTCCTCCGCAGAAAGCGAGAGCACGGTTGTCTTGTTTGAACGAACTGCCGCAACAGCGCATTGGCAGGCTAAAAGCGACGGATACCAGAGAAGTTCATTAAACGCCTCGCCGACTTGGGTAGGGTACACCACAATGCGTTCTTCTTCGATACCGGTCGCTTTGGAAACCGCCGTGCGGACATGGCCGGGCCATTGTGTCGGTATATATACTGCAAGACCATCTTCTTGGATAACGGTAATAGCGGAAAACGGTTCGGAGCGGGCAGCATACTGAGGAGCAGTCTTCCATGAAGAATAAACCACCGAATGGGCAGTCTCAAAAATCATATCGGTATCTTCGGTGGAGCGTACTTCTTTTGCAATCACCGGATAGTCAAAAAAATAGCCGGTTTTTTCCTCAAAGCTGTCTACCGGTACCGGTTCAATCTCAATGCTGATGTTGTTCCGCAAGTTCTCAAGAACCGGCATATCTTCACCGGCTAAAATCCCGATGGCTTGTCCTTGATACGACACTTCTTCTTCCGCAAAAAGCGGTACTTCACTTTCAAATACTGCAAGCATTTTTTGACCGGGTATTTCAGCCGCAGTATAAAACGTATAGCCTTCAGGTAAATCGGGGAGTTTTATCGCAGAGATGATTCCCGATTGCACCGGAGAGCGGAGAATGACTGCATACTGCTGACCTTCAAATTGAAGATCTGAAACAAACTGTTCAATCATCAATAGCTACCGGCGGAACCGTTCTGCGGTGCGGATAACGGTATCAATCACATACTGTATATCATCTTCGCTCATATCAGGCCAGAACGGTAAGCTGAGGCTTTGCGCATACCGTGCAGCGGCATTGGGAAAGTCTTCCGCACGGAGATTATAGCGCTCTTTCAAGAAAGTAAAGGCAAAGTGAGGGATAAAATGCACGGAAATGCCCAGTCCCTGTTCCTGCAATGCGCGGGCAAAATCATCCCGTCCGATCGAAAGGGTTTCGGGCACAAGCCGCACTATGTATAAATGCCATGCGTTACCCTCACCGTCAGGCGGAACGGTAAAAAAACGGCTCTCTTTAAACGCTTTGGTAAACTGCTCGGCAATTTTCTTCCGTTTACGGTAAAACGATTCGGCTTTCCGTAACTGAGCTCTGCCGATGGCGGAAAGGATATCCGGTAAATTGCATTTAAATCCTTCGGCTACAACATTGTACTGCCAGCTCGCATGTTTATCGGTATACCGGTTCCAGATCGTTCGGTTGATACCATGTGAGCGCATCAAGGTAATCCGTTCGGCGGCTTCGGGGTTACGGACACAAATCATGCCGCCCTCGCCTGTCGTAATCGTCTTTGTTGCATAAAAGGAGAATACCCCTGCATCACCGAACGTTCCCCCATAGCCTTCTTTCGTTTGCGAAGGGAACGCATGAGCGGCATCTTCAATGACGGCAACGTTATACCGGCGGGCAAGGCTGCACAGCGCTTTCATATCGCAGAGATTCCCCGCAATGTGAATAGGCACAATCGCTTTGATACTCGGGTCTTTTTTTAGGCAGTCCTCCACTTTTTCAGGATCGATGCTGTAGGAATCTGCTGCAATATCGGCATAGACGACTTCTCCGCCGAGATGCAAAGCGCTCGTTGCTGTTGAAACAAAGGTATACGGACTCGTTAGTATTTTAGCGCCTTCCTTTATGCCGAACGCTTCCATCGCAAGCATAAGCCCGTTTGAAGCCGAGTTCACGGCAAGCGCATGAGGGGTATGGACAAACGCTGCAAATTCTTTTTCAAAGGCAAGCGTCTCCGGACCGGTAGTCAGCCAGCCCGAATGCAGCACGCGCAGCATCCCCTCTTCTTCGGTTGAATCAAAAGACGGTCTAAAAAAAGGAATATCCCGCACAGTGCCTCTAGTTTCCGTACTCATAACTGCTCCTCAATGATTCACAGACGCGGCACAGCGTCTTGATAAGATAATCTTTATTCCGATAGAGATCGGGAGAATCCGACAGGCAGCATACCGGCCGTAAATCGGCAAGCAGCTTTTCAAGACCGGCAAAATCATAGGGCTGCTTATTCTTTAGGCGAAGTATTTTAGGATACTCGCTTGTTTCGGTATATTCCGTTTCTGAAATGAGCGGTTCTTCCAGCCGCTCGCCCGGCCGGACTCCGATAATATGTACGGGAATTTCTTTGTCGGGTTCATATCCCATGTAGCGGATCAGTTGACGGGCGGTTTCTAAAATATTAACCGGCTCGCCCATATCCAACAGGTACGATTCCCCGTTGATACCGACTCCGCCTGTCTGCAAAACAAGCGAACACGCTTCGGGAATAGTCATAAAAAAGCGCATCATATCGGGGGAAGTAACGGTAACAGGCCCGCCTTTTTTTACCTGTTCAACAAAGAGCGGAAAAATAGAACCGCGTGAACCGAGTACATTGCCGAACCGCACAAACATGTAGGCATGCCCCTCGCTGCCGAATTTTTCTTTTATATGAGAGGCCGCATACAGTACCATTTTTTCGTTGAGCATTTTCGACACCCCGTAAATTGAAACGGGATTGACGGCCTTATCCGTTGAGATGAGCACGAAACGTTTCACCCCGTTTTCAATACAGGCGTCAAGGAGGTTTTTAGTCCCGAAGACATTATTTTCGATGACCGCTACCGGATTCGCCTCCATGAGCGGTACATGCTTATAGGCAGCCGTATGGAAAACCGCATCGCAGCGGAGCTGTTTTAGAATATACCGCATGTATTCACGGTCTTTCAGCTCTCCGACAATGGGAACGATACTCGCCTTATCGCCGACTCCTTCTTCCTGTAACAGATGTAATTCTTTATCAATTTGGTAGATGGAGTTCTCACCGTGCCCGAATAGGTATAGCCGTTCAGCCCCCCCCGACAGCAGCTGCCGCGCAAGTTCGCTTCCGATCGAGCCGCCTGCTCCCGTAATCAGCACTCGTTTTCCGCGTAAATAGGCAAGGCTGCTCTTTAAACTGATTTTTATGGGTGTCCGCCCGAGCAAATCCTGCGGATTTATTTCACGCGCCTGTACCAGATGCGCGGCGCCGTCAACAAGCTGAGAAATGCCCGGTAATAATTTAATAATGGTAAAACCGGCGTCTTTGACGACCGCATAGATTTCGCGGAGCCGTTCGGCGTTGATACTCGGAATCGCAATGAGTACCTCATCCTTAGCTTCTATTCTGATAAGGCTTGCAACGTCTTGGATAGGCCCCAACACCGGAGTTCCATCAATTTTAGTACCGATTTTTTGAGGATCGTCATCAAGAAAAGCGGCAACTTTCCCGAATACTTCTTTCCGTTTTATCTCATGGGCAATCATCGTACCCGCTAAACCCGCCCCGATAATATACACAGTCGGCTGCGGCTTATTACTTGTAGCGCTCATCTGCTATACACCTCATTTTATCGCCGATACATCCGTACCGGAAGTACTCATTTGCGCTCTGGCGGTACGGAGTCCGTCGGCTGTATCAACTCAAAAGACAAATCAATCGAAAAAGATTCCTGCTGCATATCCAGCGCAATCTTTGCCCGCCGTTTCCGTTTATCAACCCGAATAATCTTTCCTTCAAGGCCTTTTAAAGGCCCTTCAACAATACATATCCGATCATTTTCATCGAAGTAGGCTTTCGACGGATGGACAACTTCTCCGAACGACAGGAAATGATGCAATATCGAAAGATCCTCCGCTGCAAGCGGGCGGGGAGTATGACTATCGGGCAAAAAGCGGTAAAATCCCGGAACCCTCCGCAAGAACCAATAAAGTGCGGGATTGAGGTCTTCCGTTTCCAAAAAAATATAGCCGGGGAAAAGCGCCGCTTGTACAGTCTTGCGCACTCCTTGCTTTCTGATATGCAATACCCGCTGTGGGAAGTACACCTGTGCTTTTTGAATATCACTTTCTGCAATCTTTTTTATCCGTGCTATATAGGCAGCTTCTTGTCCCGTTTTTACCTGCACTGCATAATAGTCCATAACCGCTGTGCAGTATAGCACAGAAAAAAACAATAGGCAAATCCCATGCAGAACACTATCGGCGGTTCTTGGTCTCCAACAGCCGGGTAGCCTCATTCTTCGCTTTTTCGAACCGCTTCAAATCACATGAGGAAGAAATATAGGTTCCTGCGGCATCGATGAGACCGGCCTTCTTTTTAGCCGTCAAAACACGCAGTACAGCTTCATCAAGCCGGCGGGCGAATGTATTTTCCGCCGCAGCTTTCTCAGCGATAGCAACGATGAGCGGATATATCTGCTGAATGGAACACATCACCATATCGCAGCCGGCTTCAAGTGCACGCAGTGCATTATCCGCCGCGGTCGCGCCGTTTTCGCGTAAAGCCTTCATTGCAATATCATCGGTAATAACGAGTCCCGAAAAACGTAAATCGTTACGAAGCAGTGCAATACCCTTCTTAGAAAAACAAAACGGCACATTTTCTACAGCCGGCGCCGTAACATGCGATACCAGAACGGCTGCAGCCCCTGCCTCAATGGAAGGCTTAAACGGGGCGCAGTAACGGCTGAGCAATGCGGCGCGGTCAACTTTCAGTTCCGCTGCACCGTTATGCAAGTCAGCGGAACCGTTACCGGGAAAATGCTTAACCGCCGCAAGTACGCCCCCTTCCTGCATACCGCGTACTGCCGCAGCAGCATAAGAGCCTGCCTGTTCCGGATCGGGGCTGTAGCTTCGCGTACCAAGCACCGCCGCATTTTCTTGGGTTTGCGGTTCCGCAACCGGCGCAAGATTCAAATGTACGCCCAGCTCTTTCATTTGCCGTCCTAACAGCATATACAAGGTACGCGTTTGTTCAACGGAAAAAAGAGCGCCGGTATCCGCTGCAGGCGGCAGCGGAGCGGTGAGATGCCGTGTCCGATAGACGGAGCCGCCTTCATTATCAAGGGCATACAGCGGCGGGATAAACGGACGATCTTGTTTCTCCGCTGCTTCCCGAAACGCTTGGTGTCCTGAGCGTAAAAAAGCGGCAAAATCCTGCGCTGTTGAAGCAATATTAAACTTAAACAAAATAACAGCGCCCGGTGCCGTATCACGGAAGATGTTGACAGTATTTGCACTCACTGCCGTATTCCCTGAAATACTGACCATCAGTACCTGCGCCGCTTTTTCGCGGAGTGAAAGACGCGGGAGTAAACTATGAAAAGCAGCCGCTTCTTCCGAAAAAAGAAGCGGCTGTATACTAAGAAGCAGAACGGCAATCGGAATAAGCCGATTGCCGCATATTTTTTTTAACAAAAACACAAAACCGGTGAAACGCCGCACTTAACCGGCATAGGCGGAAATAAAAACACCTGCGGCAATTGCGGTTCCGATTACGCCCGCAACATTCGGCCCCATTGCATGCATCAACAGGAAGTTGGACGGATCGTACTCAAGTCCGACCTTATTTGAAACACGGGCGGCCATCGGCACGGCGGAAACACCTGCGGAACCGATCAACGGATTAATCTTTTCTTTTAAGAAGAGATTCATAAACTTCGCCATCAGTATTCCGCCCGCGGTTGCAACACAGAACGCCGTTAAGCCAAGAATGATAATGCCGAATGCTTTCCCATTCATAATCTTTTCAGGAGTCATCTGAGAGCCGACGCCGAGCGACAGCAGAATGGAAACGATATTGAGCAATTCATTCTCCATTGTCTTTGCAAGCCGGTCAACTACTCCGCACTGCTTTACAAAATTGCCGAATGCAATCATACCGATAAGCGGGGCAGCCGGCGGAATCAGCAGAATGGTTAACATAAGAATAATAATCGGAAACATAATCTTTTCTGCTTTTGAAACTGTCCGCAGCTGCTTCATCTTAATTTTCCGTTCCGCATCGGTGGTCAGCAGCTTCATAATAGGCGGCTGGATAATCGGCACCAACGCCATGTATGAGTATGCAGCGACAGCGATAACCGCCATCATGTTAGGCGCCAGCTTACCGGAAACGTAAATGGAGGTCGGCCCGTCTGCGCCGCCTATAATGGCAATAGCGGAGGCTTCCAGCATCGTATAGTCGATATTCGGCAGATAATTCATCAATGAAACGCCGAACAGCGTCAGAAAAACGCCGAGCTGAGCGGCGCCTCCCAGCAGCGCAGTTTTCGGGTTCGCAATCAGCGGCCCGAAGTCGGTCATTGCCCCGATGCCCATGAAAATCAGCATCGGGAAAAATTCATTTCCGACGCCCATATTGTAAATAAGCCTCAGCATACCGTGCTCGCCGTACATACCCGCACCGGGGATATTCACAAACACCGTTCCGAAACCGATTGGAATGAGCAACAGCGGTTCAAAGTTTCTTGCAGCTCCGAGGTAAATAATGATAAAACCGATCGCAAGCATAAACAGCCGCTGGTACCCGAATACGGTAGCGGTCTCATCGGATTTTAATCCTTCAACTTCCTCCTGACCGGTGATAAACGAATAAAGACCGGTATTTTTCCATGTATTCTGCAAAAACTTCCCGACGGAAATATGCGGAACCTTTTCAGAGCCTGCAATAATTTGTTCCGATCTGCTCTTAGGCTCCTCCTGCCTGCCGTTATCCGCAAATACTTTCCCTATAAAGGACGCGAACACGGAAAGACACACAAGAAAGAGCGTAATAGTTAAAATATGCCGCGTTTGTTTTTTACGGGCTTCTATTTCTATCATACATACCGTCCTATCTGATTTCCGCAAGCGGCTGTCCTGCCGTAACCTGCGAACCGGGAGAAACCAAGAAATGAATGGAACCGGAGCCGGTCGCCTTAATTTCAAGCTCCATCTTCATCGATTCCACCATGATGACAGTTTGTCCCGTAGTAACCTGAGCGCCTTCGGAGACGACATGCTTTAACAATGTTCCTGCAACAGGCGCCGGAAGCTGTGTGCCGCCGCCTGCCGCCGCAGCTGCGGAACCGGAAGATGATGCAGCGCCGCCCTCTTTAACAGCGATAGAATACGGCGTTCCGTTGACAGTGAGCGTACCGTTTGCGGAGGAAACCGCATAATCGGTTCCGTTGACGGTTACCGTATATGATCCGCCGCCCTTGCCGCCTGCGCTCTTTTTTTCTGCAGGAGCTTCAAACGTAACCGGTCCTTTTGACCGTTCTTTGAAGAACTTAGGCGCTACTTTCGGGAACATGGCATAGGTCAGTACATCTTCGATAGAATCGCCTGCGCCGTTTTCCTTAGCCTCCGCTTTCATCTTATCCAGCTCATTGGGCAATAGATCGGCAGGGCGCTGTGTGATAGCAGCTTCCATTTTTTCTTCCGCCAATGCGCGCTTTACCAGCTCCTCATTGCAGGCAGCGGGTGTTTTTCCGTATTTACCGGTGAGCAGACCGCGTGTTTCCGCCGTCAATTTATTGTATCTTCCAAACAGCACGTTGAATACGGATTGGGTACCGACAATCTGGCTTGTCGGCGTTACGAGCGGGATATAACCGCAATCTTTCTGTACCAGAGGAATCTCTTTGAGCACTGCGTCCATCTTGTCGGAAGCGCCCTGCTCGCGCAGTTGGCTTTCAAGGTTCGACAGCATACCGCCGGGAACCTGCGACACAAGAATACGGGTATCGGCGCCGAGGAAACTGGATTCAAACTGCGCATAGTGCTTCCGTACCTCGCGGAAGTATGCCGCAATTTCCAGCAGGAGTTTAATATCAAGACCGGTATCCCAATCGGTTTCGCGGAAAATTTCAACTAATGTTTCCGTCGGGCTATGCGAGGTGCCCATCGCCATTGAAGAAATAGCGGTATCCAAAATATCGGCGCCCGCTTCGGCAGCTTTCAGCAGCGTAGCAACGGATAAACCGGTTGTCGCATGGGTATGAATATTGACCGGAATGCTTGTTTTCTTTTTAATGGCCGTTACAAGTTCAAAGGCATCAAAAGGCTTTAACAAACCCGACATATCTTTAATACAGATAGAATCCGCTCCGAATTCAGTATATGTTTTTGCAAGTTCCGCATAGTTTTCTATTGTATGATACGGTGTCGTCGCATAGGAAATCGCCATCTGTACATGTTTACCGGTTTTTTTAGCGGCGTCCGCTGCACGCTTTAAATTACGGGGGTCATTCAGCGCATCAAAAATACGGAAAACGCCGATACCGTTGTCGGCTGCCGTTTTAACGAAAGCGTCCACGACATCATCGGCATAGTGCCGGTAACCTAATAGATTCTGTCCGCGCAGCAGCATCATAATGGGGGTATTCGGCAAAGCCTTATGTAAAGAACGCAGTCTCTCCCACGGATCCTCATTTAAAAAACGTATGCATGAATCAAACGTTGCGCCGCCCCATGCTTCCAAACTCCAATAGCCGACGCTGTCGAGTTTATCGCAAATAGGCAGCATATCCGCCGTTGTCATACGGGTCGCATGTAAAGACTGATGAGCATCTCTCAGTACTAAATCGGAAATCCGAACCTTCTGTGCCATATTTTTCTCCTATTCTCTTTCGTGTAAAGCGGCTGCAATTGCAGCGACAACCGCATGTTGAGCCGTATTTGCCTGCGGTGCGGCAGCGTTCGGCTGCTTCTCTTCTTTATCAAGTCCGAGTGCGCGCACACTGACCTCGACAATTTTCAAGGCAATTATCTGAATGATAATAAACGAAAACACGATGCCAATTCCAAGCAGCGTCAAGATACCGCTTTGCGCCAGCATTTCTCCAATTGTCATAGCACCCCCTCATGGTGATTTACTGTATAATAATATCGGTTATTGTAAGTTTGTGCAAGCCGATTGAGGGCGTTCCGGTTTCCGCATCCTGTGTAAACCGTCGGGCTTTACGCTTGTAGCTTTTTGCTGTCATAGTATTTATATAAGCAGTGTTATTCCGCTTTCGCTTCATAAACTGCTGCTGTTCAAACCATCAGCAAAAAGGCTACCGCTGCAATCCCTAACGCGATCTAAGAATTGACATTCCTGTCAATTCTTAGACACAAGTTTTTTGTAAGAATCACTGCGAATGGCCGTTTTGCAGTTCACCCGTATATTTTTGGCGATATTTTTACTTCGATCACATACATCGCCGGCAAAAAAAGAAGCCGGTTAAATCTTAAATTTATTAACCTCTGCTACTAAGCTCTGAATACTTTCTTTATTTTTTTGCGAAATTTCGTTTACTTCTTGTACGGCATTGTTGATTTGAACCGCTCCCTGAGCCATTTCATTCATACCGTCAGTAATAATACGGGTAAGATCGTTCAGCTTCTGCATTTCTTCCGCAACGCCTTCACCGCCTTTCAGCATTTCCGCCGAACCGTCGCTTACTTCAATCGTTACCATATTAATGTTTTTAATTGCGGCAAGCACTTCCCGGCTGCCGTTTTCCTGTTCGCGCATAGCTTCGGTCAGGCGATCGCTCATCGATTTTACTTGTTCCGACAAGTTAAAGATGATATTGAACTTCTCTTCGGCGGTTTTGGAAGAATCCGACAGCATTTCGATTTCTCCGCTTAAAATTTTCAATGTCGCAGTTATCGCCTTGCCCTGCGTTGCGGAATCTTCCGCCAGCTTACGGATTTCGTCAGCGACAACCGCAAACCCTTTACCCGCCTCTCCCGCATGAGCTGCCTCTATAGCGGCGTTCATTGCGAGTAAGTTTGTTTGCGAAGCAATATGCTGAATAACGCTCGATGCCTCCAACAAACCGCCCGATTCCTCTGCAATTTTTTGCGTTACAGTATTAGCAGTCACGACCGTTTCTTTTCCGTCACCGGTTGCCGAAGCTAATTTCTTAATAACACCGTCAGTATTTTCAAGTGTTTTGGTAATAGAAGCGATATTTGCAACCATCTGTTCTATCGACGCTGAGGACTGCGCAACGCTTAACGCCTGCGCTTCGATACTGTTGTTAAGCTGTTTTATCGTCCTGACGATTTCTTCGACGGTGGATGCCGTTTCGGTTACACTTGCAGCCTGTGTCATCGCCTGCTGTTTTACGCCTTCGATATTAGCGCTGATTTCGTGGATAGCGCTCGCTGTTTCTACCATATTGGAAGCGAGCTCCTCTCCGACCTCTTCCATCACTTCGCTATTTGTACTGACAGCCCGTATCGACAAAGCAAGTTTCTCTATCGTTTCATTGAAATATGCGGATAACTTCGTTATTTCATCATTCCCAAAGACCGGCAGACGAGCCGTCAAATCTCCTTCACCATGGGCAATATCCCGTAATGCAGCAACAACTGCCTGAATAGGCTGCATCATTTTATAGGCAATAATATACACGATGATAAGAATTGTTACAAAGAGAATGGCCCCCATAATACGGATACTGACTCGTAAGGCATTAACGGTTCCCATAAATTCATCGACCGGAGCTTTTATGATAACCGTCCAGCCGGTTACCTCTACAGTAGCGTAAGAGGCTATATACCTGATACCGCCGTATTCATAGTAATCAACTTCGCTTTCGTCAGTATCAAGCGCATGCTTTGTAAAAGCTGCTAAAGAGGTAAGCGACGGGTCTTTCTTTGCCATTTCTATCGCATTTTGTTGATTGGCAACTATCTCAAAATTCTTATGCGCTATTGCAGTACCGGTTAATCCGACTATGTAACATTCACCGGTTTTTCCTACGATAATATCGCTTATTTCTTGAGAAAGCAGCTCTGCCGGCGCTGATGCGCTGAGGACACCAATGATGTTATTTTTGTTGTCGTAAACCGGAACGGCAAAGAGTATTTGCATATTATTCGTTATTGGCGAAAGGAAAGGTTCCGTAATATAGCTTTTTCCTTTAACAGCGCTTTGAAACCATACCCTGTCATTTACAAATGTGAGAGACCTATGCGCGTCATATCGATTACCTTCAAGATTGCATATCCCAAAGTAGTCTATTTTTGCATTGCGTTCCGCTTCCAGCGCCAACATCTGCGCTTTTTGCTGCAATGAAAGGCTATCGTCGCGCAAAAACGGCATACGGGCAAGACCTTCAACAAATTGCATAATGGAGGATGCTCTTCCGTCGACAACTTCTGCAATATCCGTTGCCTTGTCGGTAAGATGCGCCTCAACTTTTTCGATTACTGCTTTGCGGGCAATTCTGGTTGCCAAAACGCCCATCGTAACACCGGCAATGAGAATCAATGCACCGAAAAGCAAAGCAAGCTTATATCTAAGCGAGAAAATTTTTTTACCGGTACTCATAAGATACCTCCTATTTCATGATTTTGGTATTCGCATAGCACATCAAACTACTGCATTACGAATAATACGGTGAAGTTTTTCCTTGTAGCAGTGAATAGTTGATTAAAAAGAATCCGCTGTTATCATGGAATGCTATCATTTTCCCACCGACTATTCAAGTAATTCATACCAGGGATTCCGCATTAGGTAAGTTGTAAAATATTTTGCAAATGATGTTGACAAATAAGAGTTATTACATAATAATTACATAAAGGCGGTGTAATA
>CAJPOL010000036.1 GCA_905372265.1 uncultured Treponema sp.
ATCCCCAACGTCAATTACTCGCCGGTATTGCTTCTTTAGAGATTCCCGATTCGGCTCTGGTCTTGTGTTTTTCTCCCGTGCTTGATTACGGAATCAGAGCGCTGATAGAAAAGCTGCCTGCTTCTTCTTTTATACTTGCAATCGAATATGACCCGCAGTTAATGCGTTTTTCGGCCGAACATTTTGATTCTTCATTGTTTGCATGTAACCGATTTTCTTATATCTGTGCCGCTACTGTGCAGGAAGTCGCTCACAAAATCGAATCGCTTGCGCTGTACCCCTTTAAAAAATGCATGGCGATTTCCTGTTCAGGCGGAGCGCACCTCTATCGGAATTTTTATGAACGCACGGAGCGGTATATAAGCGAATTCATTGCACGGTTTTGGAGCAACCGTTTAACGATCATGCATATGGGGAGAAATTATGTTCATAACGGATTTCATAATCTGATTTCTCTTTTAGACAATCCGCAGTACTCTTTATTGACGGGAAAGGAACGGATCACAAAGCCGGTGCTGGTTATGGGGGCAGGGCCGTCTTTGGAGGCTTCGCGCGATTTTATCATACGCAACCGCAAAAACATTTTTTTAATGGCGGTAGATGCCGCTGCCGCAGCTTTTTTACCGGAAATACGTCCTGACGCCGTTGTCTTGGTAGAATCTCAGTACTGGATAGATTCCGCCTTTATCGGGCTGCAAAAACTGCATATTCCGCTCTTTGCCGATCTTACAGCGTCTCATCGCGCAGTCGGGACGGGATTGGGACCTCTCTATCTTTTCTATACCGAATATGCCCCGCTCCGCTTCTTACAGCGGTTTTACCAAACCTGCTCTCCGCTGAAAATTCTGCCGATGGGGTCAGTCGGTTTAACGGCTTTAGAGCTCGCCCTCCGTTTAACCGAGCCGCATACGCCGGT
Source organism: uncultured Treponema sp. (assembly GCA_905372265.1). Classification (GTDB taxonomy): domain Bacteria; phylum Spirochaetota; class Spirochaetia; order Treponematales; family Treponemataceae; genus Treponema. The sequence goes on from CAJPOL010000036.1 coordinate 917, forward strand.
ATTGCACACCGGTTTGGATTTTTCGTGGAGTGTTGGGCTAACCCATGCGCGGGGAAGCAGCCCGATAAAAAAACAGTATACGGAAATAAACCGCATCTGTCCGCCGTATGCAGCGCATTTTCCAAGCGGTATACGGCAAGTCATCGGAAAAAACGAAAGGCCATGCTATACAACACCTACGCTGTCTGCCTATGCCGGTGTGTATCATTCCATGTTTGCCGCTGATGAGCGGGTTATCGATATCGGTATGGAAGGCTGCCGTTTGCGCTTACACCAGCCTGCACTCACGGAAGCGGAGCGTTTACTACAGGCAGCGGATGTCTTATCCGCTCAAAATGACCGGCAAAGCGGTGCCGCTTCCTTTACGGGAGCGGAGCGCTCAGCTTCCTTAGTAAATACGGTGCGGCAGTATCTTATAGATGAACGGCGGAAACTGGCCGCCCTGCTTGAGCATTTACAGGGGAAACGCGTTCTACCGCAGGAGAAAGCTGAGCAGATTCTTATGGACTGCGATTACTTATATAGTCATTTCCCGGACGCTACGCATGGATATGTAGCCGAAGCAAGTTTTTTAAAGCGGGTACGGATAGAACTTGCCTATGTGCTGAAGATTCTTTCAAGGCTTTAAGGTGCGCTGCTAAACACAGCCGGAGTCAGGCGGACGGCGGCTCATTCGCAGCAGCCGGACGTTCAATACCGATTGTGCTCGGCGGCCCGTGTCCCGGAAAAAGGAGCAGCGTATCGCTTTGCGTAAACAGCTTTTTTTCAAGATGCTCCGCAAGATTTTTTGCTGCAGATGTGTGCAGCGTCTTTCCGGCGATACCGGCAGTAATACTGTCGCCGGTAAAAATACTGTTCTCTATTTTAAAGAGATAGGAATCAGGCGAATGACCCGGTACAAAAATACAATCGACTGTAAAACCGGCAATCGGCAGCCGGCAATCACCCCGCAGTGTTTTGCCCCGGTTGCGCACAAGGCTATTATCAGCCGCATACACTTTCGGATTATAAATTTTCAGCAATGTATTAAGGCCGTAGGCATGATGATGCTGATGGTTATGCGTAATACAAATGCCCGTTATCCGATAGTTGTTCTTTTCAATATGGTGTAAAACCTCTCCGGTTATCCGTCCCGGATCGATGATGAGCGCTTCACCGCTTATCTCATTACCGACAAGATAACTGTTCACAAAACCGTCATGCGAATAATGCGGGTATATCTTCATTGCAGCAGCTCGTCCTGTTCAAAATAGGCTTCCCGTGTATTACACGCCTTAAATGAAACGGAATCATAGGTATTCTGCAAAAAATAAGCATTTTTTATATTACAATTTTGAAACGGTATATTGCTTAAACGGCATCGGATAAAACGGGAACTGTATAAGTCGGAATCGGTAAACCGGCAGGAGGAGGCGGTAATGCCGACAAAATTATTGAGTAACAGTTCCGCATTTGTAAAAACCGTTGTTTTAAATACACTGCCGCCGAAACATGAAAATTGAATATCAGCTTTTTCAAAGATACAATCGAAAAAATCGGCGAAATCAAAAAAAGACATTCTGATCTTACTGCCGGTAAAAATGCAGTTTTTAAAACGGGCATGAGAAAAAGCACACCCGGTGATATGTTTTGCCGAAAAATCGATATGATTCAAGGTCAGTCCCGAAAAATTCATGCTGTCGATATTCGTACCGGCTGCGAGTGCACACTTCAATGTATGCTCATCATGCTTGCTATTCAGACTAAACATAGTATATCTTTAACTAAATTTAGCATTATATTCTTTTCTCCTTGACTAAACTGACAAAATGAATTATCATAATACTTCCTTGGGCCTATAGCTCAGTTGGTTAGAGCAGCGGACTCATAATCCGCGGGTCGCCGGTTCAAGTCCAGCTGGGCCCATATTTTCAAAATGTTTTTCTTCTTTCATCCGCTAGCCGATCACCGTGGATAGGTATACTCCGCGCCATCGATACCTCGTGCGGCAAAACAATCGTCTTGAAGCGATCTGATAATATCATCATATAAAAAGAGCGCTGCGAGAGGAAATTTTCCGCCGCCGCCCGGCAGATCAACGGCAAATTGGGGCATCGATAGCCCCGAAAGAAGTCCGCGTACCTCTTTCCATATTTCAGCTGCTTTTCCAAGAGGAACCCGAAAACCGGCTGTTCCGCAAGCTAAGTCCATCTGAAACAAGTAACCGGGTTTGACACCAATGCACACCAATGCATGAAAGAGCTCTGCTAAAAGAGCTGCTTTGTCATTCACGCCGTGCAGCAGCACGGTTTGCGATTGCACCGGAATCCCCGATTCAATGCAGCGGGTAAGAGCATACCGCTGCGCTTCGCCGAGCTCTGCAGGATGATTGATATGTACAATGATCCAGAGCGGACGCACTGCCCGCAATAACTGCAATAGTTCATCGGTAAACAGTTCGGGGGCAAAAATAAGAGCGCGGGTACAAAGCCTTATGAGCAGCTGAGGGGAGACGTTGCGGAGTCTCCGCAATAGATGCTCAAGTTCGGTAAAAGAGCCACTCATCGGATCGCCGCCTGATACCAAAATCTCCTGCACGGCAGGATGCGCTGAAAGGTAGGCGCACACCTGTTCCGTTTCTTCCGCTGAAATAAAACCGCTTGCACGGGCGGTAAATTCACGGCGGAAGCAATACCGGCAATACGACAAGCAGCGGCCCGTTGCCAGAAGCAACACACGGTTCCGGTATTGATGCACCAGATAGGGTGTTACGCAGTACCGCGCTTCGCCGAGCGGATCGGCGCGCTCCGATTCGGCTATCCGTTGTTCGGCGGCGGAGGCAATGACTTGCCGGCGCAGCGCTGCTGCATCGGCAGGTTGAGCGGTTTCGATAAGCTGTTTGAACGCAGGCGACACATATTCAGGAAGGCGCGCAGGCTTTTCCGGAGCATTGTCAGCCCTCCAATCCGTACCGTTAAAAGCAGCAGTATGCAGCATCAATACCCTAAACGCAAACAGCCGTAATACGGTTTATTTTTTTCCTGCTTGTACCAGAGTTACCGCAGCTGTTGCGATAATATCTTCAACGGAGCATCCTCGTGAGAGATCCGATAACGGCTTCGCAAATCCTTGCAGGAACGGACCGTAGGCATCCGCTTTTGCAAGCCGCTGTACCAATTTATAGCCGATGTTACCGGATCCGAGATCGGGGAATACCAATGTATTAACTTTGCCGCGTACGGGACTGCCCGGCGCTTTCTTATCGGTTACGGACGGCACAAAAGCTGCATCAAACTGCATTTCGCCGTCATACGCAAAGGAAACGTTCCGTTCACCAAGCAGCCGTACTGCCTCGCGTACCCGTAGGATATTTTCATCTTTATCACCGCCGGAACCTTTTGTCGAATAAGACAGCAGCGCTGCAACGGGCTCAGTCCCTGCAAAAATCCGGCAGCTTTCGGCAGCGGAGCTTGCAATATCGGCAAGCTGTTCGGAAGTCGGCGTCGGGATAACGGCGCAATCCGAAAAAATAAGCACGCCGTTCGCTCCCCATTCGGCATTTTTTGTGTCCATTACAAAACAAGACGATGCTGTTTTAACGCCGGGTTTTGTGCCGATAATGGTTAATCCTGCCCGCAGCACATCTGCTGTTGTATTTTCCGCTCCGGCAACCATTGCATCGGCTTTTTCTTTTACCAGCATCATGGCCGCGAAACGGAGCGGGTCGGCCATATCTGTTTTTGCTTGTTCCGGAGTCATTCCCTTCGCTTTCCGTTTTTCATAGAGCGTGTTTGCAAAGTCTCCGAGCCATTCCGATTGCGCGGGGTCTATAACGGTAAGCCCTGTAAGCCCGATGCCGGCTTTTTCCGCTGCAGCAGCAACTGCTGTCTTGTTTCCGATTAAGAACAATTCGGAAACCATCTGCGCATCCGAAAGGGCACGGGCTGCGCGCAACGTGCGCTCTTCCGTCGCCTCAGGCAAAACTAAACGGTTCCGGTAGTCTTTGGCTTTGCTTTTCATTGTCTCAACAAAACTCATAATGAAGCTCCTTTCATGTATTCGCATTGGCAATGCGTTTTTTCAATTCGGCAAGAGTAACTTCCAAAGCAGGCTCCGCCGTTGTCTGCATTTCAATTTTTTGATGCCCGTGCATGATGGTCGTGTGGTCACGTCCGCCGAACTCAATACCGATTTCCGTAGTGGAATATTCCGTCATTTCGCGGGCAAAATACATTGCTACCTGACGCGGAAAAGCGATTTTTTTTGTCCTCTTTTTCCCTTTTAAATCGACAAATGAGATGCCGAAGTAATCTGCAACGATTTTCTGAATCGTATCGATAGAAATATTATGCTGACGGGGAGAGCTGAATGTGTCCTGTAATAGCTGTTGTGCATTCTCAACGGTAATCGGGCCGGTAAGCTCAGAGTATGCTCTCAGTTTGGTCAGAGCGCTTTCAAGGTCGCGTACATTGGAAGAAATATTTTTTGCCAGTAAGTGCACGACTTCTTCAGGGACGGAAAAATGTTCATCTTGCAGTTTCTTAAACAAAATAGCACATCGTGTCTCATAAGAAGGAATTTTCAAATCAATGTTTAATCCGCGTGTAAATCGGGAGCGGAGCCGATCGGTCAAATTCTTTAATTCTTCAACCGGACGGTCGCAGGTAAAGACAATCTGTTTTTTGCTCTCATACAATGCGTTAAAGGTATGAAACAATTCTTCCTGCGTTCCCTCTTTTTTTTCCAAAAAATGAATATCATCAAGGAGCAATACATCTGCATTGCGGTACTTATTTTTAAATTCATGCATTTTATTCTTATTTACATGAGCGATATATTCATTGGTAAAAGTTTCAGCCGTAGCATAGAGAATTTTCAAATTCGTTGTTTGATACAGAGCATTACCGACTGCTTGCATTAAATGGGTCTTTCCAAGCCCAACGCCCCCATAAATGAGCAGCGGGTTATATGCGGTACCCGGATTTTTTGAAACGGCAATCGCTGCACTTGCAGGCAGCGGGTTACCGGCATCAATAACGAATTTATCAAAGGTATACCGTTCATTTAAAAGAGGATGTTTTTTCTGTTCCTCAGAAGATGCCGGTTGAGACGGATTTTGAATAGGAGGCAGCTTACCTGTTGCCGAATTGGCTGCTTTTGCAGGCGTATGCGCAGCAGCTTCCGGTTCCGGTGTTTTGATCTCAAATTCAAGAGCGATGGGAGAGCCGAGTAATTCTAAGAGTTTTTTTTCGATAAGCACTTCGTACCGCGCCCGTACCGAATCACGGTAATATTCGGTCGGTACCGATAAAACGATTGCCGTTTCCGATGCACGTTCATAGGTAATACGCGAGAACCAAACGGCTGCATCCTGTTCGTCTATCTCGTTTTTTATCTCATTAACAATTTCTTCCCAAAAAGTACGGTAATCGCAGCTGCTCATAAGATGCATTATACTACTTATTCCCTTTTTTTGACAATAAGCGGAATCGCCTTGTTTTAAGAGATCGAGTAGCGATAAGGCTCCGTTATCTGCTCTTGTAACGGGTACTCTTGTATGTTATAATAAATATATGAAGAATCATAATAAATTTGCGGAAGGAAAGAACGAAGACTTATTCGTCTGCGGCGGATGTAATGCAAAAATAGGGGCAGGCGTACTCAGCGCACTCTTAAAAACGCTGCCTCAGACATCTTGTGAAGGACTATTGGTCGGTTTTGACAGTTCCGACGATGCGGCTGTTATCCAAATGACGGATGATCTGGCTGTTATTCAAACCTTAGATTTCTTTCCGCCGATGGTAACCGATTCTCTTTTATTCGGCAAAATTGCCGCGGCAAACGCTTTGAGCGACGTGTACGCAATGGGAGGAGAGCCGGTATGCGCCATGAATATTGTCTGTTATCCTGAAGAGTCGTCCCGCGAAAACGCCTACGCGGTGTTACAGAATATTTTGACCGGAGGCGCCGAAAAAGTAAAAGAAGCGGGGGCAGCATTGGTCGGCGGGCATTCAATCCATGATCCTAAAATAAAATACGGTCTTTCCGTTATGGGGAAGGTTCATCCGCAGCGGATTTGGAAAAATAATACGCCGCAGGCAGGCGATAGACTCTTTTTGACAAAGAAACTCGGTATTGGAATTATTACTACCGGTTACAGCGCAGGGGAAATACCGGAAGAAGCATTCAATGAGGCAGCCGATTCGATGTCCTTATTAAATAAATACGCTGCAGAAACGCTGAGAAATTTTACCGTACATGCCTGTACGGATGTAACCGGATTCGGACTAAGCGGCCATTTGTTGGAAATGACCGGACAGCATTTTACCGCTCAGCTTTACGCACCGCAAATTCCCTTTATTCAAGCAGCCTATCAGGGAGCGGCTGAGTTTTTGCTTACTGCAGGCGGGCAGCGGAACAGGAATTTTGCGCAAGGGAAAATCCATTTCGGTATAAAAGACTTTGCGCTTGAAGAAATTATTTTTGATCCTCAGACATCAGGCGGTCTCCTCTTTTCCGCCGGTGCTGAAGAATCGGAAAAAATCCGCGCTGCTTTTAAGCAAGCGGGTATACAGCTTTGGGAAATCGGTTCGATTATGCCGCGCACCGGCTTTCCAATAGAAGTTATCGGAGGTTGATGATGATTGAAGTAAATGCAATGGGAAAAGTGTGTCCCATACCAGTGATTATGACGAAAAAAGTCTTACGGGAGAACACAACGGGCGAAAATATTGTGATACGGGTTGATAATGAGATTGCTACGCAAAATCTGACAAAGATGGCAGGGCAGCTTAATATCAAGTCGAACGTTACTAAGCTGAGCGATGCGGAATATACCGTTCTGTACGACCTTGAAGGCTGCGAGGCCTGTGCCGTGCTCAACGATTCATCCGTTTTTGAGCAGGGCGCTGATGAGTATGTAGTGGCTATCAATTCCGATAAGATGGGTACGGGGAACGAGGCTTTCGGAACAACATTGCTGGAAAACTTCATTTATGCCTTGACTGAACAAGACCGTATTCCTAAAATGGTAGTGATGTATAACTCAGGCATCCGCCTTGTAACTGAAAATGAAAAAACCGTTAAAGACTTAAAAACCTTACAGGAGAAAGGAACCGAAATTCTCGCATGCGGTCTTTGTTTGGATTTTTACGGTCTAAAGGAAAAATTACGGGTAGGGTCGGCTACTAACATGTACCGCATTGTTGAAATTATGCGCACCAATAAGGTCGTTCGTCCGTAGTTATGTGTACGGAAGTATTTTGTATTATTTCTTTTGATACCTCTCATCAAGCAATTGTAGCGGAAATGGCCGTAAGCGGATTGCCGAATGCACGGCTTGTGCCGCTGCCGCCTGAAATTTCCGAAGGATGCGGCTTAGCTTTGCGGGTAAACAAAGAAGATATGGACAAAGCGGTTGAGTTGTTACAAAAAAGCGGCGCCGTATATCAAGATGTGTATACGGTAACCGTCAAAGGGGCGGTAAGATCCGCAGTTAAAGCAGTATGATTTATTTTGATAATAGCGCGACGACATTACAAAAACCGGAAAGCGTTGCGCAGGCTGTGTATCAGGCAATCGTTTCGCAGCAATATGCCAATCCGGGACGGGCGGCGCATACAACTGCGCATAATGCGCTTGCGGAACTGCTTAAAGTACGTTCTGCATTAGCCCGTATTTTTCATATAAAGAATCCTTTACAGATTGCACTGTGTCAAAATGCGACAGCAGCGTTGAATCTTGTGCTGAAAAGCCTTTTCGGGCAGGGTGATCACCTCATTACCACCGCGCTTGAGCATAATTCCGTGCTGCGTCCGCTCTATCAGCTGGAAGCGCAAGGAGCCTCTCTTTCCATCATTGACTTTGATCGTGATACCGGCGAGTTGGATTACGCCGCTTTGGAAGCGCAGATAAAAAGCAATACTAAAGCTCTGGTTGTGAATGCATGTTCCAATGTTATCGGAGCGGTTTGCGATATTGATGCGGTGTATGGACTATGCAAAAAGCATGGATTGACGCTTGTTATCGATGCTTCGCAAAGCGCCGGTGTTATTCCGATGGACTTATCGCAATACGATCAAACGATTGTATGCTTTACCGGACATAAGAGTTTATATGGGCCGCAGGGTACCGGCGGTATTGCGGTAAACGGTACATTTGATTTTAAGCCGGTTTTTTCAGGCGGCAGCGGCATTCATTCGTTTGATAAAACGCATCCTGCAACAATGCCTGATGTGTTTGAAGCGGGAACAATGAATGTCCCGTCTTTTGCAGGACTTGCCGCCGGCTGCGCTTATATTGAACAATACGGTATTGATAATATCCACAGCTATCTATCGGAATTACGGCGTTATTTTATTGAAAGCCTGGCTTCGGTGCCGTCCGTTAGGGTGTATGCACCGCATGCGAAAAAAGCAGGGCCGGTGGTTGGCTTGAATATTAATGATATTCCCTCATCGGAGGTTAGCAGGCTGTTGGATGAGCAGTACCGTATTGCGACTCGGCCGGGGGCTCATTGCGCGCCGCTGGTTCATAAAGCCCTTAGAACAGAAGCGCAAGGTATTGTCCGTTTTAGCTTTTCTACGTTTAATACAAAAGAAGAAATAGATCATGCTGTCAGCGCTCTTGAAGCGATCAACAGAATGATAACGGAGATATAACTGTTAACGGCCGAGTCTGTTCTTGCAAACTCGGCAATGCATAGGCGCGCTATCCGCGTACGGTAAAACCTTTTACAAAAGTACGCCTGGCAATCGCGGCGGGGTTAATACCGAGATACTCTATACCGTAATGTGCGGGTGCTCCGGGCGTTTTCTATAGCCGTTTTTTGATACTGTCGAATCCGCAATACGGCACTAAGGCGGGCGGTACTTTGATGCTGCCGTCTTTTTGCTGATAATTTTCAAGAATGGCAACGAGCGCGCGGGAAACCGCAATTGCCGTACCGTTCAGCATATGCACGTATTTATTTTTACCGTCGTCATCTTTAAAACGGACATTGAGGCGGCGGGCTTGATAATCGGTACAGTTGGAAGTGGAAGTAACTTCGCCCCATTCTCCGCCGTTACGGCCGGGCATCCACGCTTCCAAGTCCCACTTACGGTACGCAGGAGCGCCTAAGTCGCCGGTGCAGGTATCAACGACACGGAACGGCAGACCTAACCCGATGAAAATTTCTTCTTCTATTAAACGGAGCTTTTCATGCAGGGTATCGGATTCTTCCGGCGTACAATACACGAACATTTCCAGCTTCGTAAACTGATGTACACGGTACAATCCTTTTGAAAATTGCCCCGCAGCCCCTGCTTCCCGCCTGAAACAATGCGAAAGGCCGCAGTACATCAGCGGGAGCTTCGTTTTATCAAGTATTTCACCGGCATGATAACCGCCGAGCGTGATTTCGGCTGTTGCAACTAAGCACGTTCCTTCTTCTTCGATAGTATAGACATTCGATTCGCTGCCCCGCGGATTAAAGCCGATACCTCGTAATATGTCTTCTTTTGCCACATCGGGGGTGATAAAGGGGGTAAATCCGTGCTTCCGTAGGACATTTAAACCGTACAACACCAGCGCCTGTTCCAAAAACACGGCTTCGTTTTTCAGATAATAAAATTTTACGCCGGAAACCTTTGTCGCCGCATCAAAATCAATTAAATCAAGATACTCCGCCAGCTGTACATGGTCTTTCGGCTCAAAATCAAACTGAGGAACGGTACCGACCTGTTTGACTTCACGGTTATCGGTATCTTCTTTTCCGATAGGAGCATCGGGATGGGCCATATTCGGGATGCGACGCATTGCCTCATCCAAAGCCGCTTCCTTTTCTTTTAACGCTGCTTCTACGGCTGCAATTTCGGCTTTAACCGCCTTGCCCGTTTCGATAAGTGCATTGCGTTCTGCAGCATCTCTTGCTTTTTTCATTGCAAGGGAGTTTTCATTCCGTTTTGCCTGAAGCCCCTGCAGCGCAGTTACCATCTCAGTCCGCTCGTCAAAGAGTTGAACGGCAGCCTCCGCATCGGCATGCATAGCGCGGTTGGTAATATTTTGTTTAACCGCTTCCAGATTATTTTTGACAAATCGATAATCAAGCATGGGGTGTATTGTATGAACTTCCGTTCCTTTATGCAAGCGTTTCGCTATTTTTCTTGCTTGTACTGCGGATTTTTTTCGTAAAATTCCGTCGGCAAGATGTCCATCAATATGATATTATGGTATTCCATATTTCTGATTAATCCGTCGCGGATTGCACCGATTTTTTGAAAACCGACGGCTTGATAGCATTTTAATGCACGCTCATTATAATCAAATAGTTTCAAAGAGATGTTGTGTATGTTCAATATCCGGTAAGCATAATCGATCAACAGCGATAACGCTTCGGCACCGTAGCCGCTTGCCCAATAGTCCTTATTGCCGATAAAAATACCGATTTCTGCGCTGCGGTTCAAGTAATCGATAGTATGCAATCCGATATTTCCGATCAGTGTTTCGGTTCCGGTATCGATAATGCCGTAGCAGTGCTCTTTCGACAGCGTATGCAGCAATTCCCGTTCCGTTTCAACCGAAATACTTTTTGCTGCAATGCTGAGAAAATTGACTATTTCCCGATCATTGAGCCATTCGGCATATTTTTCCGCATCGTTGACATCTATCGGTGAAAGATAGCATTTTTTTCCTGCTAATTTCTTTATACGCATAATTCCTCCCATAACTTCTCTTATTTACAGCGTAAACGCCGGATAAGGGATTGCTTGATGCCGAATTGGTACGGCAGCCGGTCAAAACTATTTGAGCATTATATCGTCATATTCAGAGTGCCTTTCAAACCAGCCGGCCGCATAGGAGCATTGGGCCGTTATTTTTTTATTGTGTTCCTTTGCATATGCGGCGACCGCTTCCATCAGCCGGCCGGCAACGCCTTGTCCGCGCAGCGAGGGAGCGGTAAACGTATGAGTAATGCATACTGCATCGTTACCGGAGGCAGGAAAGGTTACTTCCGCAAGCAGCGTCCCGTTTTCATCCTCAGCATAAATCCTATGTTCCTGATGTCGAAATTCCATAAAAGCCTCTATGCCGACAGTATGACATAAAAACGGTGTCTTTTTCAAGAGCGGCATTAGGCTATCCAGAGCAAACAAATTGGGTGTTGTTCGTATTCTTTGCGAGATTTTTGCAGAGGCTCTATTCCATAATGGTAATTTCTACACGGCGGTTCAATGCCCGCTGCGTCTCATCGGCATTTGAAACAATCGGCTTTGTACCTCCTGCTCCGCTGTATATAAATTTACTTGCAGGAATACCTCTTTTAGTCAGCTCATCGACAACTGTTTTTGCCCGCTGCAAGGATAAGGTTTGCTGCTCCTCAGGATTTCCTATATCAACCGTGTGTCCTTCCACAAAGAGTGTTTTAAAAGTCAATTCTTTCAGCGCCTCAGCCGTTTCATCTAATTTTTTATCTTCTCCGTCAAGCAGTTCCGCCTTATTTGCAACAAAATTCAAATTTTTAAGGTTTAGTAAAAGACCTCGTGCAGTTTCCTGCACTTCAAAAGCCGAACCTCCCTGCTTTTTTATGCGCATTCTATTTGCTGCCGCCGTTTCCGCGGCTTTTTGTTCAGCTTCCGCTGTTTTTCTATCATTCTTAGACCGGGCCGTGTACAACGCTTCCGAGGGAACCGAACCGCCGCTGTATGCCGTACCGCGTCCGTAATTATAGAAATGCAGCAGAAAGCCTTTTTCTCTAATGGTATCGGTGTTCTTATAAAAAAATGACTCATCGATTTTCTCCCTGATAAAAAGAGGCCGGTTGTTTTCATCAAGGTAAATATCAACATCTCGAGTTCCCTCGGATCGAGTCATTTCAGCATCTCCGAGCGTATCGCCGCCTCGATACCGCAAAGCGAATTTGGCGCGCACATAGCGGGTCGATTGACCGTTATATTTTTTTTCTCCGAGATATTGATATTCGGCAATGATCGGTATGCGGGTTGCCTGTCCGCCTGCTATCGGACATACGACAATTTCGCTGTTTGCAGTCCATTGTTTCCCAATATCTTTTTCTTGTAAGGTGTTTTCGGGGCTGATCGGAAAATTTCTTAAAAGCGGATAGCCTTCATCTTTTGTGAATTGGAGTGTTATGCGGCGTGCTGTTCCATCGTTCGGTTTTACACTGTGCGTAAAAGCAATCGGTCTAATAGCATCGAGTTTTTTTGCCGTCCCAATCATATTTTTACGGGTTTCTTCCAGTACAAAGGCTTCTCCGTTATATTCGTACACTGGAGAACCGCCGGTTATGCGCTGCGTTTCATCAAGGTACATGTATGTCTCCCGATAGGTCATGCCCGCATATTTCCCGTTAATATAGAGTGAGTAATCGGAGCGTTCGCTGATGGTAATACGCCCGTCCGCTGCATAGATAAAAGCGCAAAGGAAAAAACATCCGGCGGATAATCCGATTTTTCTCATAGTTCCTCCTATCTTTTTATCATCATCGTCATTTTTTTGCGTTAATGTAGGAAATCAAAAAAATATCGGACAAATCGGTTTAAATGTTAGCCGTTTTATTGGGTATGCATTATATAGTAAGTACAAAACCGAAAGAATTTCGACTGTGCGGAAAGCAAGATTCACGGGTCGGAATATCTTATTTTTAAGGAGGCTGTTATGCATAATTTGAATTCGTTGATTATTGAAGGAAATGTAGTCCGTGATCCTGTGATCAAAGCTACATCGAAAGGAACGCCGCTTTGTATGTTCTCGATTGCATCCAACCGGTTTTTTAGACAGGAGGATAAAACAACACAAGAGACGTCTTTTTTTGATGTGGAAACATGGTCGCGTTTAGCGGAGCTGTGCGGCGAAAACTGCACAAAAGGACGGGGTGTGCGGGTTGTCGGACGGCTAAAGCAAGACCGGTGGATCGGTACTGATGGAAAGCATTACAGTAAGATAAAGGTGGTTGCGGAGCATATCGAATTTAAACCGCAATTCAAAAATGAGAACCAGCCGGCAGATATACTCAGTGAACCGCACAACGCGCAACCGGCAGCCGCTGCTGCAGTTCCGGCCTTTTAAGTAGTAAGAAATAGGTTTACCGCCATCCGTTGACGACGGCAGCTTAAGCAGTAGCATGAATACTGTACAGGAATGAACGGTATTCATTCTACTGCGGAGTGATAAAGGGTAATTGCTTAATGTGAAAGCTGTTGCCGCTTCTTTGACGTAGTTGCGAAGCTGAAATTATCATATGGAATACCTGCGATAATTGACATAACTAAAAAATCATTTGACCAAACTTGGGTTTATGGGTACAATATACGGATGAAGATAATATATCAATGTGGTGCTTTACTCCTTATACTTATGTCAGCGGTCTCTTGCGTTGCCTCACGGCCCATACAGCAGGAAGCCGATCAAAAAGATGAAATAGTAGCTCCTGCTGTTCAGCCTGAACCTCCGAAAGCGGAAGATACGGAAAAATCGGTTACACAATCCGATCGGTCTGCTCCTCAAGCAGCGCCCGAACCGCCGGTCAAACAGGAGACGGCTCCTCAAGCAGCTCCTGCAAAGAAGGATCCTGTTGCAGTAAAAAAGGAAAAGGAATCTACTGTTGAGACAAAAAAAATAGAAAAAAAGCCTGAACCTGCTGCCGAACCGGAACAAAAAACCGAGCCTCAGATAACGGCGGAGCCGGTTTCCGTTCCTAATAATGAAGTTATTGCTCGTTTTGATGACGTTGTCATTACAAAAGAGACATACGATCAAACAAAAGCGGAAATAGAAAAGATAGTCGATCAGCTTAATGCGATTACCTCCTCAAAGCAGTATGCAAAATGGATAGAGCTTTTATCGGAAGAGTATAAAACCGAATATTCAAAGCCCTCTGTGCTTAAAATAGTATCGGAAGCCTTGCCGGTAAAAGGGATTAAGCTGAAATCACTCCAAGATTATTTTCTCTATGTATTTGTTCCGTCCCGCCAGCGTATTCGGGTTGACGATATCAGGTTTATATCGCCGACACATGTTGATGTTATTATGAAGCAAGGAAGTACATCTTTGCTGATCTATAGCATCAGCAATGTATCCGGCAGCTGGAAATTGGTCGCACCTAAGCATAAATAGATAGGGATAACCGGCTGTATTGTAATGCAGCCGGGTTTCTGTTGTTTGTCATTTACAGCTTCAATAGGCATTCGGCAGATTGTCCGGCGCTTTCGGATCGGGGCCGAATTGATTATCACCTTCCGTTCCCGGCAAAACGGTTAGCACAAAGAACCAAATTCCGCCTATTAGCGGAATGAGGGTAATCAATATCCATGTCCACCGTTTATCCAGATCATGCATTCGCCGAACACGTATGCACCAGTTCGGAAGCAGGAACCCAAGTCCGGCTAAGTAGTACAGCAATAAACTGTCGAATAAAACATAATCAATAATACCGATAACAATAAAAACAAGTATCTGAAAGAGTCCAAACATCCAGAATTCTTTCCGCCGCGCGCGGCCATTGCAGTCAAGATATTTTTTTGTTATTATTTCAACAAAATACTTATTAAACTCATCCATAAAACCCATGCTCCTTAAAACCAGTGTAGAGTACCATCTAAAAGCCCGCCGGAATTTTTAGAAGTGCAAGGTAAGTTTACTCTTTTCTTATCAGCCGTGCAAGCAGCCGCATTGATACGAAGAACAGCGCTGCATGTATCCAGGGATTCCGCATTATAAATAGTTTCAAAACACAGTAGCTCACACGGTATA
>CAJPOL010000037.1 GCA_905372265.1 uncultured Treponema sp.
TTTTTCAGAACGTGAATGGCATACTTTCGGTTGTAACCGGTTGTTGCGATGAACTGATCGAGGATTTTCGTCTTTTGCTTCTTTGCTGCCGTACAATACCGTTTGGCCGTTTCTTCGCTCAATTTCTTTTTCGTTTTCATGTCTAACCCCATTGTGCCCTTCCTTAGGGCTTGTATTTTCCGGTTAGATTTTTACGTGATGCACCACTTCTTTTTCGGTTAGATTTAACGTGATGCAATGCGCGTTCTTGACAGCACGGCTTTTAAGATAGTAATATCTTACACGCGCAAAACAGCGTTATATCATCGAGAGGATTTTATTATGAAGAAAGAAACAGCCTATAAGCATTCGCGCCAACGGGAAGCCTTATTCAATCTTTTGTGTTCAACAAAGATACACCCGACGGCTGCATGGCTTTATGATGAATTACGGAAAGATTTTCCCCATTTAAGTCAGGGCACTGTTTACCGTAATCTTAATATCCTAGTCGAACAGCGCCGTATTAAAGCGCTTAATACCGGCAGCGGGTTTGCTCATTTTGACGCCGACATGAGCTTACATCATCATGTCATTTGCACCTGTTGCGGTAAAGTAGAGGATGTTGAAGTTCCCCACACTGTCTGGCAAGAAAGTGCTGCCGCCCAAGCAAGCGGTTATCAGATTGAAAGTCTCCGATTGGATTTTTTTGGTCTGTGCCCCGACTGTCAGAAAAAGCAGTCTGATGCTATAGAAGCATAATGCTTTCTATAAGCTTATATATAGAGAGATGGAGGTCTAAATGAGTAAAATATTGAGAATATATGTCTCGCTTTTCTGTGCGGTTGCCGTACTATACGGCGTTACCGGATGTAAGTCAAAACCGGATGTAAAACAGGCCCCCCCTGCTCCGGCAAAACCGGCGCAAACAGGTTCCAGTGCAGAGCAAAAGACTGCGGAGGAACTCCTCAAAGAACTGGAGAAAGTCCGCGCAGAGGCGATTGAATTGAAAGCGGATACGGCTTATCCTGCACAATTTAAGACAGCCGAAGATGCTGCCGCGCAAGCAAAAAGCGCCTTTGAATCAAAACGTTTTGCCGACTCGCAGAAAAAAGCGCAGCAGGCTATCACGCAGTACCGTACGTTGATAAATCAGATGCGTATTGCTGCAATAAAGGCAAAAATCGATGAGCATGATTTATCGGCCTATGATGCTGAAAGCTATAAAAAAGCCGAAGAACTGTTTGGTAAGATCGCTTCGCTTTACGATACCGATCCGTCAGGCGCTTTTGAAGCGTCCGAACAAGCGCTCGGTTATTATGAGTCCGTTGCGAATGCCGGTTTTGCAGCTTTGATGGGCGATGCAAAGAAAAAAGCTGATGAGGCAAAAGAACGCTGCGATTCCGTAAAAGCTGCCGCAGCTATGAGCGATGACTATACCAATACGGTTAACCAATACCGTAAAGCGGACATTGCTGCGAAGGATAATAAATACGAGCAAGCCTACAACGGCTACATGGCTGCTGCGGAGGAGTTCGGCCGTATCTACGAAATGGTGCAAAAAAAACGGGTGCAAGCCTTTGAAGCGATGAAAAAAGCAAAAGCGCGCCAAGATGAAAGCTCGCAGCTTGCCAAAGATGCCGACCGTGAAGCGCCGCTTCCGGAAGATGCCGAAGGGTTCTCTTCTGAGCCGATCGATATAGAATCGCTTAAACTTCCGGCAGGGAACACCGGCACGGACTCTAGTTCGTCGTCTGATGCGAGTCCCTCTTCTATGAAAGAAATGCAAGAGGAGGCCATGAACGGTGAGGCGGCCGAAACGGAGAACGGAGGTAATGAATGAAAAAAACAGCTCTTTTTTGTCTCTTGACAGTATTTATCGGTTCCGCGGCGCTGTTTGCGGTTTCCTACGACAATAATGAATTTCAACGTAAAAGCCGCGCATATTCTGAATTGGCAAAAAATGCCTATGATGAAGGAAACTATGACGGTTCCATCGAATATGCCCGCCTTGCCGAAGAATATGCGCAGAAATCTGCGGATTATATTCAATATATGCTTGCACGTATTGAGGCGGAACAGGCGATGAATAAGGCGCGTACACGCTATGCGTGGGCAAAAAATAATAAAGCGGAAGCAAAATATCCTGAGGCGTTTCAAACGGCAACCGAGGCGCTTCTTGCAGGGATATCCGCATTTGAAAAAGATGATTTTGATGTTGCCGTTGTGTGCGCCAAGAAAGTTATGGATGCTTTAGCGGTAATAACCGGCGATGAATCGTCATTCGCAACGCTTCCCTCCGAATACCGTGTCCGTACATGGCGCGGCGAGCGGGATTGTCTATGGAATATTGCCAAAGATAAGGCTATTTACGGCGATCCGCACATGTGGCGTAAGCTCTATGAGGCGAACAAAGACCGGCTGCCCGATAAAAATAATCCGAACTGGCTTGAGCCGGATATTATTCTCACGATACCAAGTATCCGCGGTGAAAAGCGTAGCGGGTTGTACGACCCCGCGGCGACTTACACAACGCTTCCGCCTGCCCAAAAGTCAAAAAAACGGTAAACTCGGAATACCGACAGCTTCTAAAAGACATCCTTTGACTTTTAGAAGCTGTTTTTTGTACCGGTATAAAAGTCATCCCTTTTTAATCTCTACAATTTTTCTAAAGGAGTCTTGAGAATATGAGAAAATTATCCGCTGCAATGCTCGCAATTATTTTTTTTGCAGGAGTTACCCTTTCATGCACAAAAAAAGATGATTCGCATCTGCTGACCGTCGCTGCTACGCCTGAACCGCATAAAGCAATTTTAGAGCTTGCGGTACCGCTGCTTGCAAAAGAAAATATTACCCTGAAAATAACCGAATTTACCGATTATATTACTCCCAATGAAACAGTTGAAACCGGAGATCAACTTGCTAATTTTTTCCAACATGTTCCCTATATGGAGAGTTTTAATAAGGAACACGGTTATCATTTGGTAAGTATAGGAGCAATCCACGTTGAACCGCTTGCATTGTATTCAAAAAAATACGCGCATATTTCCGAATTCAAAAGCGGAGATACGATTGCAATCCCTAACGATCCGACCAATGAAGCCCGTGCGCTGCTTTTACTTGCTGCGGAGAAAATCATTACATTAAGCGAAGATGCCGGTCTCATGGCAACGCCGCTTTCGATTGTGGAAAACCCCTATAATTTACGCTTTGTAGAGGTAGAGGCGGCTTCGCTGCCCCGTGTACTTGCCGATGTTGAAGGCGCAATAATCAATGGGAATTACGCAATCCCGGCCGGTTTATCCGCTGCAAAAGACAGTCTTTTAGTTGAGGGAAAAGACTCGCCTTATGCCAATGTTATTGCCGTCAAACAGGGCAATGAAAACGACCCGCGTATTAAGGCGCTGGTGAAAGCTCTGCAAAGCGATGCAGTACGGAACTATATCTTAAATACATATCCCAATGGGGAAGTGGTGCCGGCATTTTAAACTTTTGCGCCGTTCCGTTTTTATTTTTTGCGAGGTGATTTATGAAGGACACAACAAACAGAGCTCGTGCGGTCCGCCGTATGTGCTTTACGCAGATACTCATGCTATTTTTTTGTATATACGGAACACTGTATGCCGATGAAAAAGGCGATGCGTTGACACACTACCGTACAGGACGCAATTTGGATGCCGCCGGTAGAACGGAAGAGGCAAAAGAGCACTATACGGAAGCTGTCCGCATCTGCCAGAATGAATTAAAGAATAACAGCCGCAATATGGATTCCTATACCGTCTATACATGGTCACTTTTCCGCCTTCATCACTATCGTGAAACAGTGGCTGTTTGTAACGAGGCGCTTAAAATTGCTTCCGACAGGCGGATTATCGAAACTTTGGGCGAAGCATATTTCTTTGTCGGCGATTATAAAGAATCGTTACGCAACATGGAACGCTATATCGATATGGCGCCGACAGGTGAGCGGATCAGTATTGCCTATTTTTACGCCGGTGATATTTACCGGCTTACAAAACGCTACCAAAAAGCCGACATAGCATATTCTGCGGCCGTGTATTTGGAGCCGTCTAATCCGCTCTGGTGGTACCGGCTCGGTCTTGCACGCGAACAAGCCGGTCAAAAGCAATCAGCGCAAGAAGCCTATCAGAAAGCGTTGAATATACGGAAAGATTATAAAGAGGCAGCCGATGCCTTAATCCGCGTCCAATCCCTTTAAAGATTGGCTTCCTGCTGCACCATATAGGGGATGCTTAATAAAAGTTCGTCTACGCCTGTGATAATGTTCCGCAGGCGCACCCGCTCTTTAAATTTTAAAAGATGTTTAAAAATATACAGCGATGCTTCCAGAGTCTTTCCTATCATGCCGGGGAGCGGGATTCGTATCTGAATTATCCATCGAGAGATAAAGATCATCGATTGTAAGAAAACCGCTTTCTCAAGGCCGTTCAGCAGCGCCCCGCTTGTAAGAGAAAAAGATCCGATACTTATCAGCTCTCTGCCGATAGGAATAAAACTATGGCATACAATGATTCCAAGACTTGAAAGAATCATCGTAACCGGATGGATTTTTTGCTTTTCCGCGAGACAGAGTATGAGGGCAGCTCCCAATATGCTCAACTGTATAGGGAGAGTTCTTGAGAAAAAAAGGAGAGTCAGCAGCAGCAAACCGGCGAAAAAGCGGAAAAGAGGATGCTCGGCGTGCATATAATCCTCAACCGGTTGAACCGGCGCGCATAGTTTTCCGGCTGTTATTTGCGCATACCATTCGGATTCGGCGGTAAATTTTTCACAAAAAATACCGAGCAACAGCGCTGATACCGCCCCGATACAGAGAAAAGGCGGTACCATGTACCAAATACCTTTACCGAATATAAAGAACCGGCCAATACATAGTTGTAGTATATTGGAAACAAATGCACCCGCAACACTGATTCCGGCAAAAGAGATGACCTTGCGGGAAATTCCGCGCAGGCTGTACATCATCAAAGCAGCGCCTAACGTACCCGCAGCAGAAAAAAGCACAAGATACGAAAAAAGAGTTCCGCTGATAACAGCTTGCCCGATGATCTTTATACATGCTAATAAAAGAAACGATCGGAACGGCAGCACATCCAGGGCAAGCATGAGCGGAACATTTGCAAGACCTATCCGTAAAAACGGCAGCGGCTTAGGGATCACAAATTCAACTGCTGAAAGGAAAAAACACAATGCGCCGAAAACCGGCACTAATGCCTCCTGCTTTTTATTCATAGCTTAATGGCAGCCTGAACATCCGCCGCAACCGCCGGCGCCTTCACCCGATCCGCAGCTGCCTCCGCCGCATCCGCAGCCCGTTACAGGCTGAAGAGCTGCTGCGATTTCTTCTTCCGAGGCAGTACGCACTTCGACAATTTTAATATCAAAGTAAAGCGTCTCCCCTGCCAGCTGATGATTAGTATCAATGGTAACCATATCATCTTGGATGGCCGTAATAGTGAACGGTCCATGATGCGATTCAAATTCCATTCCCACCGTTAATTCGATATTCGAGGGAAATTGGCTGCGGGGTATCTGCCTAATTGCCTCTTCCCGTCTTTCCCCATATCCGTCTTGCGGCGGAATAGTAAGCGAAAATGCTTCTCCTGCTTCACGGCCTTCAAGCGCTCTTTCCAGCCCCGGAATCAGGAGATTATATCCGTGTACATATTCAAGCGGCCCCAGCTGTTCCGATGAATCTAAAATCTGCTGCGCTTCATCTTTTAAGGTATACTCGAGTAAAACCATACAATCCGTAGAAATTTTCATGGTCTTATGATACCCCATTTTCCCGTTTCGGGCAAGCGAGGCGCTTTGATCCTTAGGATAACCGTATTAAAATGCAATATTTTTTCAGTGTTTTTTAAATATTGTGAAAATTTGTTTTTAATTTGGGTACACAAAAGAGAAAAATTCGAGTAGAATACTAGGATGAGGAGATAAGAATGAGCGGAATTCCCGTAACGGAGCAGCGTAATCCTGCCTCGTATCAGATTGATACAAAAAGCACCGCAGAAATTTTAGCGATTATCAATCAAGAAGATAAAAAAGTCCCCGATGCAGTGGCACGGGCTATCCCTCAGCTGACAAAGCTTATCGACCGTGCCGTAGAAGTGTTTAAGAACGGCGGGCGGCTCTTTTATCTCGGCGCCGGTACTTCAGGCCGGCTTGGTGTGCTTGATGCTTCCGAATGTCCTCCCACGTATGGAGTGCCACCCGATATGGTGCAAGGATTTATTGCAGGCGGAGATGCCGCTCTCCGCCGTTCTATCGAAGGCGCCGAGGATGATGAACAGCATGGCATTGATCAGCTGTGTAGCGTACGGTTTTCGTCAGCTGATATGCTGATTGGGATCACCGCATCCGGTTCCGCCCCTTACGTGTTGGGCGCACTGCGTTATGCCCGCTCAATCGGCAGTCCTGTCGGAGCGATAAGCTGTAATAAGGGTTCGCTTACCTTCGACATTGCCGATTATCCTATTTACTTGCCGGTCGGGCCGGAAATTATTACCGGTTCTACACGGATGAAAGCGGGAACGGCACAAAAACTTGCGTTGAATATGATTACTACTACTGCAATGATCAGGCTGGGTAAGGTTTATAATAACTTTATGATTGATTTAATGCCGGTAAATGCAAAGCTGGTGGAACGCTCAAAACGGCTCATTAACGAAATCACCGGATGTGGAGAAGCACATGCAGCACAGCTATTCGAAGCGTCGGGCGGTAAAATCCGGACAGCGGTGGTTATGGCATCGCTGCATATACAAAAAGATGAGGCAGAAGCCTTACTTAAGCAGGGCTCTGGCAATATCAATAGCGCTCTTGACGCGTACGGAAGATTATGAACCGGTGGTTTTTTGGTATTGACGGAGGCGGTACGCAGTCGCGGCTTAGCCTCTGCGATGCTGACGGAAAACAAACGGCTGTGGTGCAGGGCGGCTCTACAAACAGGTATGCGGTAGGTTTTGAGGTGGTTTGCGCTCATCTCCGCGAGCTGATACAAAAGCTGAAAGACACAAGCGGTATTGATGTGCGGGATTGCTCAGGAGGCTGCTTTGCTTCAGCCGGTATGAGCACGGAAGGAGAAAAAGAACTGTTCCGCCGCTTCTTTGCTGAAACGGGCATACGCTGTCCCGTGTATCTTTGTAATGACTCTTTGGCGGCGCTTGTAGGCGGTACCGGAAAGACTGAAGGAATAATCGTAGTAAGCGGAACGGGGTCCATTGCAGCCGGTTTACATAAGAGCGGAAAAACCGCCCGTGCAGGAGGACTTGGACACCTCATCGGGGATGAAGGGTCAGGGTTTAAAATCGGTCTTGAGGGGATTAAGGCCGCAGTCGCTGCTTTAGAACACCGCGGAATGCCGACCGTATTGCTTTCAATGCTCTTTAAGCATTATCAGGTAGAAACAGTGCGGGAACTGTTCCCATTTTTATACACGGACTTCAATAAAGCGCAAGTGGCATCTTTTTCTCCCTGCGTATTTGTTGCAGCACGGAAGCAAGATACGGTTGCAGCAAGTATTTTGAAAACAGCCGCCGAAGAGCTAGCGCTTCTTGCCCGCAGTGTATATATCTCCCTTTTTGCCGGAGCTGAAACGGAGCTGGTCTTTTCCGGCGGCATTCTAGAGCATGAAACTTCTTTTGCAGTGCAGACTGCCGCATATATCACTGAGACGATGCCGCAGGTGCGAATTATCAGCCGCCGCTTTGATCCGGTAACCGGCGCTTGTATGCTTGCCCGAGCTCAAGTCCAGTAGCGGCAGCCGTATGTATCTTACCGTTTGCTGTTAACAAATTTGCGTAAAGCTGCTAAATTTTCAATTACCGATCCTGAGTAGTTCAAAAGCTCGGAATAATGGGTTTCCAATTCTTCTTTAGAAAGGGTTTTTATCTGTTCAAAAACGGTTTTTGTAATTTCATGCAATTTCTCATGATCACGTACAAGATTTTTAAACTCAAGACGTCTCGTCAAACCGTCATATGCAGACGCTTCCTTTTCAATCCATTGACCTAAATCGCAGACTTTGTGATCGCCCAGTTCGACACCATTCACTCCGATTTTTCCATCGATAAGCGCACGGACTCTCGTTACCCATAGCAGATGCTTCAGTACAATAAGGACAAAAGGCATATGCTGCTTTGTCCTCATTTTTTCTCCGGATACGGTATCGACTCCGTTATTAGCGGTCGAATCAACGGTAACGGCGCTTTCCAGAATACTATTCATATTGAACAAAGCGCTGCTCATCAGATCGCTGATTTCATAGGCCGCTTTTTCCATACTCTGAAGGTTGTTTTTACCGATTTCTATTTCACCTGCAATTTGGTTGACGTGCTCCATCGCAGTATCTGCACGGCTGTTTAGGTCGGCTGCCGATTCGGGAACATGCATAACGGCTTCCCGTACCGAACTGCCTGTTTCTGCCAGTTGATTCATCTCCGACGAAATCTCAATAAACGAGCTCGTTGTTTCGTTCACCGAATTGCCGATCCAATCCATAGCAGTTCGGGTTTCATCGGCAGTATCATGCGCAGTCCGCAGCACATCAAGCATCGTTTTCAATGTTTTTGAAGCATCGGCCGCATTCAGCGCGGTTGCTTCCGATAATTTTCTGATCTCGCCTGCGACTACAGCAAAACCTAAACCTGCTTTTCCTGCATGAGCAGATTCAATTGCAGCGTTCATTGCAAGTAAATTCGTTTGAGCGCTTACATCATTGATTGCTGAAATAATCGATTTTACGGCGTCAATATTTTGATTAAGGCTGTCAATAACGCCTAAAAGCTCTTTCACTTTTCCGGTTCCGCGCCCGACGGCGTCAGTGAGCTGAGCTGTTACCGATATTCTGTCTGTTACGATATTTGCAACGCGGCTTACCGAGTCGGTAATTTTTCCGACTGAGGTGCTGGCATTTTCGGCAGTACCCTCCAGCGCAATACTGCAATTATGTACCTCTTTTAGTTGATCCTGAACGGATACAATCGAATCTAAAATCGACCGTATACTTTCGGTAAATGTTGCAAACTGGTGTTCTTGTTGAAGATTCTTGAAAATAACTTGAGACGCACCGGCTATGCGGGTTTTAAGATTCATAGCAATATTTTCCGCCTCCGCCATCAATGCTTCCACTTCTTTTACAGAAAAGACAATGCCTTGCGGCGTAATCGTTGCGGCATTGCCGACGGATGAATCTTTGGAATTCTTCTTGAATGATAACATAGAAACCTCTCCAAAATAAGCGCTACTACCAAGAGGAAAGTCTGACGCTTCTCCAAGCGATAGCGCTTTAAAATACACTAAAGATAGGGAAATTTCAAGAGTTACTGAACTATCGATACAAGAACGATACAAGAAACCGCATGGAAGACAATATACCGCCGGTATGAGAATCAAGATGCTTGCAGCCGCTCATCCCTTTAAGTATTATGTATAGCAGGAAGGACTTAACTATGACGTATACGCAGTGGTATGATTCCCCGCTAGGCAGGATATTACTTGCAGCGGACAGCACAGGTCTAACCGGCGTGTGGTTTGACGGTGAAAAATATTTTGCTTGTCATCTTGAAACACAGCATGAAGAAAAAGAAATACCGCTTTTGCAACACACAAAACGCTGGCTTGATATATATTTCTCCGGTAAAGAGCCGGACTTTACCGTGCCGCTCCGATTTACCGGAACAGCCTTTCAGAATGACGTATGGGAAATACTCTGTACGATTCCGTATGGACAGACGGTTACCTACGGTGAAATTGCAAAACGGATTGCAGCAAAAAAAGGCGTGTCCCGTATGTCCGCACAGGCGGTAGGCGGCGCAGTCGGGCATAATGAAATTTCAATCATCGTACCGTGTCATCGGGTTATCGGAGCAAATGGCAGCTTAACCGGTTATGCTGCCGGTCTTGATAAAAAGATAAAATTGTTAACGCTGGAAAAAGTCGATATGACAGCGTTTTTTGTTCCCAAATCTTAATGGTAACAGCTCCTTCGTCTTTGTTTGACAGCACACCATTATCCGTATATAGTATGCGCCGTGGTTTTATTCGTGCGGTTTAATACCCCAACACTCTGCGTCGGGGATGTTGATTATGATGGTATTAAACAAATTAACGGCTGAAAGAATTGCAAAAAAGGCAGGTATGAGCATGCGTCAATTTCATTTTTTCAGGGTACTAGGCGCCGGATTGGCTGTTGCAACAGTTCTTTTTTCTACAGGGTGCGCTACTCGTTCCGATACACACGGCATCCGGCCATTCGGCGCCGTTGGAGCAAAGGCGGATGTGTATGTCTTTGCTCCCGTGTCCGGAAACGAGCCGCTGTTACGGACGCTGTTCACGGCCTTTGTGCCAAAGGAAACCGCTGCTCAGTATCTTAACCGGACATCAGCGCTGTATATCGGTGTGCAGTACGGACCGGCGCCGGAGGTAACCGTAGTTTCAGCTGGTTCTTACCCGGTGAGTTTGAGCGGTTTATTGTTTTCTAAAAAAGACGGATGGGAAAAACGCCGCTCACAATTCCTCGTCAACAGTGCGTATTATCATTCACAGGCTGCGGATGTAGTGTTACGGCCGAAAACAGCTTTTGCTCTGCTGGGCAATAAAGGCCGAAATACGGACGCCTTTTTACAGCGGATTACCGAACCGCAACAGCCGGCGTTCCCTGCCCGATTCGAATCCTTGCTCAGCCGTGACGGAGCCGGAGAAACGCACGCCGAAATAGGCGTGTATATCCGGTCAGCGCACCGTATCATCGCGGAGCTTGCCGGTTTGGAGGATATTGAACTGCCGGTGCGTTCAATTGAATTCTATTTACGCAAAGCAGCAGGAACAACATACCGCTATTCCGCCGTCTTTGATACCGTCAATGCCCGTACTGCTGCCGTACTCCGTCTCTGGGTCGGCAGTATGCTGACCGGAACACTATCCATTGACGGCTCCGCACTGGTTGTGCAAGATGCCGAGATTACGGAAGAACGGCTCATTGACTTATTGCGTTCTTTTCATTTAAATACAACGGATCGCTAAAACGCATTTTTACGTTTTAGCTGTCTCAATATTATGTAAAAGAGGTTTCTATGCCGTCTTATGAATATGTATGCGATTCCTGCGGCTATACGTTTGATGTTTCCCGCAGGATGAGCGATGATCCCGTTGCTCAAACATGCCCGCAGTGCGGAAATAGCGCCCGGCAAGTGTTTTCTACGGGATTCGGTTTGAGTTTCAGCGGTAAAGGGTTTTATACTACCGACACGCGGAAAAAAGAGGCCGGAACATCCGCTGCCGCCGGAACCGGTACTACGCCGGCGCATTCGTGCGGAGGCTCTTGCGGCTGTTCCTGTGCAACCGGCGCCAATGACAAAAAAGCCTAAGTTTTTTTGCGAGTACTGTAATAATGAAGTACGCCAAGACGCCATCATGTGTCCGCACTGCGGGCGTTTTTTTTCGTCGGTACGTTGTCCTGAGTGCGGTTTTACGGGAACGCACAAGGAATTCAAAAACGGCTGTCCCGAATGCGGCTATGCATTTAACAAAAGCACACCACTGCCGGAGACAAAGCCTGCTTCCAAGCGGAAAAAGGGGGTAAAGAAGAAAAAAAAGATACGCGGAATGCGCAGCGATGAAGACCCGCTCCCTTTATGGATATACGGGCTGGTGCTCTGTCTTGCAGCGCTTATTGGAGTGATTTTTGTTTCTTTATAGAATATAAATTGTTTGTATAGTCAATAGTTTAAATAAATAAAAGTTGGAGGGATATACAATGCGTATACGAAACCGATTAATTATTGAAAGTCTTGCAATGATACTGCTGCTGGGCGCAGGTATTTTTGTTGCAAATTACCGTATGGTACGAAGTTTACTCAGCGTATCGATTTTTGAAAAAAATCATGCCGATGCGGCCGTGATTGCTGAAAAAATAGACCGTTGGATTGATAAGCAAATTACGGTAATGGAACAAAATATCCATACCTTATTGTATTTCAATCTTTTTGAATATGAAGAATCGACAGCCTATTTAGTCGGTTTGAACGCTGCAAACGAAGGGAATGACTATTGTTATGGTTTAAGCGATAACCTGTTTGTAAACGGAACAGCTTGGAAAGCGCCGCCGAGCTTTATCGTCAAAGACCGGCCGTGGTGGACGGGAACACGAGGGTCGGACAGTGTATTTATCACACAGCCGTATGTGAGTTTAAGCGGGCAAGATAAAATTATGGCGTTCGGTATTGCAAAAAGCTTTATAACACCGGATGGGCGGGATGGCGCTTTTTCCTCCGAAATCAATTTTAAGTATATCAGCAGTATTTTATCCGATGTGAAAATAGGATCAGGCGGTTATGCTTTTTTGCTGACAAAAGATATGACGGTATTAACGCATCCGCATGAAGCGTATGCGCTTACGCTTGACCGCTCAACACAGCTGAAAGATATTGCCGGTGGACAGCTATTGGAACAGAGATTTAAGAATAAAGGAACGGAAGATACCGGCAGCGCCTTTATTGTCGATTATGACGGCGTTAAAAGAATTCCATACTTTCTGGATTTACAAACAACCGATTGGACGCTTTGTATTTTAACGCCTGCCGAGCAGCTGTTCGGCCCGTTAAATCAGTTAAAAATGATTTTTTTGATTGTCGGCTCATTGCTGTCGATATGCGTTTTTCTGTTTTTCTTTATGCGCGGCACTATTCTATCTAGACGGATACTCAAGGTCTCCGACCGGCTGAAAGAAATTGCGCACGGAGAAGGCGACTTAACCGTCAGTATTGCCGTAACGGGGAATGATGAACTTACCGGTATCGCGCACTATTTTAATCAAACAATAGCAAAAATAGGGGCTTCCGTAAAAAATGTCAGCGCTAATACTGAACATATGCGGATAACCGGCAGTGAACTGGCAAGTAATATGACTCAAGCGGCAAGTGCCCTCTATGAAATTACAACCAACATCAATAACATCAAAAAGCAGATTTTAACACAATCACAAAGTGTTATTGAAATCGGTTCGTCACTGCAAGCAATGACCAGAACAATAGAAAAACTTGATGATCAAGTGGATTCTCAGACGGAAACTGTTGACGCCTCTGATATGGCTATCAAACAGATGGTTTCGAATATGGAATCGGTCGCTGCCATTATCAAGATCAATTTGGAGACTCTCGAAGAGCTGACCGGTGCAACAGGCAATGGAAAAATGCTTATTTTGGAGACTGTTGAGCTCAGTAAAGCGGTGGATGAAAGTTCCGATGTACTGTTGGAAACAAGCGCTATTATTCAAAATATCGCTGCTCAAACAAACTTGCTGTCTATGAATGCCGGTATTGAGGCTGCTCATGCAGGGGAAGCGGGAAAGGGTTTTGCCGTAGTTGCAGGAGAAATTAGGAAACTTGCGGAAGGTTCCAGCGCTCACGGAAGAAAAATCAGCGTAACGCTCAAGGATTTAAAAGAGAAGATAGAGCGTGTGAACGCTTCAGCTGAAGTAATCAAAAACCATTTTGACAGCATTTTAAACCTCGTAGAAAAAACAAAAGCAATGGAAAATACCATTATGACTGCTATGAATGAGCAGCAGGAAGGAAATAAGCAGATTCTGTCAACGATTAAGACCATCAATAAAGTTACTCATACGGTACAATTGGTATCACAAGAGATGCTGAAAGGAAGCGGTCTGGTTTCCAATGAGATGGATAGGCTTGCGAAGCTGTCGGATACCATTGCAGACAGTATGGAAGAGATTGCGGCAGGAACGTCCCAGATCAATACGGCCGTGCATGAAGTGAAAGAAATTACTCAGCAGAATAAGCAGAATATAGACAACTTATCGCAAGAGGTTGGACTGTTTAAGGTTTAATACGGCAGTACATTCTGTAACGGAGTACGGGATAGCCTTTGTAAGCTATCCCGTAGCGGCTTCCCATCACTCCGTTTACTCTTGTAGGGATAGTGTACCGTTTTGTTTCATAATCTCGAAAACGCTGTTGTCTCCAAGAAAGTGAGCGGTACCGGCAAAGACGAACGTCGTACCGCCTGCCTGTAGATATTCATGAAACTTACGCGCCCAGATACGGTTACGGTTTGTTAGAAGGACATCAACAAATGCCTGCATTTTTTCTTCGGAGAATGCATCAGGCAGCTGTAAAAGAGAGTGTCCGAGCATCGCTGTAAGCGTTTCTCTATCATTCTTTATATATAAATCCCGTAATGTTTGTACCTCTGTAACGATATTTTTTGCTTCGGCAAGCGTTTCTTTCAGAATTGTCAGCTGATCTTCAAATGTTCCGTACGATAGTACATTGATTTGCTGTTCTATCGTATCAAGCGCTTCTACTTTTTTCTTACCGGCACGGTTAATAAGATACAGATCGATACCGTCAGCGGCCTTGAGACCTGCTTTAGCCAGCAGCAGCTGGGTAATCGTTGCATTCATAACCCATGGATTAAACGCAGCGAGCGACCGTACACCCGACTCACCTATGATGTCATACAAAAGAGCCAGCTCTTCCTGAGTTAACAGTTTCATCAGATTTTTTTCAGAATCGGCATTGATGCTTTGCACGTAAGCGGTTGTCAGCGCTTCTACGAGCTTTTGCATTTCCGCCATTCCGCCCAGCTCGCTCACTAACCGGTCAGCCCCATCAAAGGCCTTGAGAACATGCTCTTCCAGCGGAAAGACGCTCTTGTCGGCGACATGAATAGTTCCCAGTACATAAACGGAAGCATTATCGGCTTTCAGCTCCCAAAAGAACCGTTCAGGGTGCTCAATCAATACCGCTTTTGCAGTTGTCTTTGCCGGAACAGTAGCGCATCCGGTGAGTACCAGAGCAACAAGCATCGCTGCAAAAATCTTTTGTATACATGTACGTATAGTCATCATCATACCTCTCATTATACTAGTATGGCTCACATGGCCGGTAGTATAGCAGAGAAAACATAAGCTGCACAATCGG
>CAJPOL010000038.1 GCA_905372265.1 uncultured Treponema sp.
TTATCTGTGTAGTTTCAATTTTTTATGTCATTATGTCAATATTTGGGCGGCTTTTCTCATCAGGTGAACACGATTCCTCCGGCAACTACTTGACATAAATGAAATTAAAGCCCATCTTAAACTATGGTTAAAACGCTTTTTAATAATGAAACCATGCTGTTGCCCGAACCGATTAGACAAGCCGCCAATACGTATCTACCGGCTTTCTTGGAAACCGGCGACAGTGCACTCCTTTCTGAGTATGCAGTCAATATTGCCCATGCATTCGATGCCGGCGGTTCATTCGAGCAGGTCTTTACCGGAACAGCAGAGGAAATTCGGAAGCATCAGATTGGATTAGTCGATAGCTTTGAAAAGAATGTCCGGCTATTAATCGAAAAAACATGGGTTGAAAAATCGGAAGAGGAATTAAAAGCCGATATTTTATACAGAATCCATTCTTTTTGCCGATCAATGCAATCCGAACCGTCATCCGTCGATTATTCCGCCTTGCTCCCTGAATGTATCGCGGTGTTGAAAGATGTCGTGCTTTTGTTGTTCGGCTACCATGTTACCTCTGAGAGCTTTCTGGAATATGCAGTGCGCATCGACCCCGATTTCGGATTGTTTTGGTATTACATAGAATGTTTGATGGCACATCCGCCGCTTTCAATAGAAAAATCCCGGTTGGCAATATTTCTCGGCATATATTTCCTTGCTAATTTTTAATCGGTTCTACTGTGTTGGATGAAACGGAGGAGACCGTTATTTTTCCTGATGCAGGCTTACGGATTTCATCGGCAACGGCAGCTCCTTTTCCGACTTCCTCTGTATGAGTAATAGAGCCATTTATGTACTGAGCTCTATCGTTCATCATCTTGCAGCTGCCCATTCATCTATTTGATCTTCAGGTAACTTTTGAGAGGTATCTTGAACTACCGTTTAAAAACGACTACAATACGCACCTTAACCGGCATTTGAAAAGGAGTAGTAGAGTATGGACAGTGCATTACATACGATAGAATTGGAAAAAGCATACAATCCGAAAGATTTTGAAGACAGAGTATATGCGGATTGGGAAAGAAAGGGATGTTTTAAGCCTGTTAAAAAAAATGCCGGCGCAAAACGCTATGTCGTTGTGATACCTCCGCCGAATGTTACCGGCGTTCTTCATATGGGACACGGCCTCAATAATGTATTGCAGGATATTATCGTCCGCTATCACCGTATGAAAGGAGATGAAACGCTGTGGATACCGGGAACCGACCATGCAGGCATTGCAACGCAAAATATTGTCGAACGGCAGCTCAAAAAAGAAGGAAAAACGCGGCATGACCTTGGACGGGAAGCATTCATAAAACGTACATGGGAAGTCAAAGAAAAACACCATGCGATTATTACCAATCAGTTAAGAAAAATCGGCGCATCCGTCGACTGGGATCGGGAACGGTTCACGATGGATCAAGGCCTCTCCGATGCCGTCCGTACCGTTTTTGTGCGCCTCTATGAAAGCGGCCTCATTTACCGCGGAAACTATTTGGTTAATTGGTGTTCGTCCTGCGGAACCGCCCTTGCAGATGATGAGGTTGACCATGAAGAGACAAACGGCACCTTGTATCATATTTTGTACCCGCTTGAGGATGAGAACGGGGAGGCGTCGCAGACAGAGTATATTGAAATTGCAACCACCCGCCCCGAAACCCTGCTCGGTGATACGGCTGTTGCGGTGCATCCCGATGATCCGCGCTATAAAAAACTGATAGGCCGCCGGCTGATACTGCCGCTCACCGGCCGTTGTATTCCGATTATCGCCGATACCTATGTCGATAAAGACTTCGGGACAGGCGCAGTTAAAATCACCCCCGCCCATGATCCTAATGACTGGGAAGTCGGCAAGCGGCATAACCTTGAAGTAATCAACATTCTCAACCCCAACGGAACGCTGAATGATACCGTGCCCGAAAAATACCGCGGACTTTCAGGCACAGCTGCACGAGAAGCGGTGCTTACCGATCTTGAAACGGCAGGTTTATTCACGCGGAAAGAAGATATAAAGCACGCAGTCGGACACTGCTACCGCTGCCATACCGTAGTCGAGCCGTATCTTTCGGAGCAATGGTTTGTAAAAATGCGCCCGCTTGCTGAAAAAGCGCTTGCCGCATGGCGGAACGGCGATATTGTTTTTTATCCGCAAAAATGGGAACACACCTATGCCCATTGGATGGAAAATATCCGTGATTGGTGCATATCGCGGCAGCTCTGGTGGGGACACCGTATTCCCGTATGGTATTGTCAGGATTGCGGCAAAATGGCGGTCTCGGTCAAGGAGGTAACCGAATGCCCCTCCTGTAACGGCAAAAACCTCCGGCAGGACAGCGATGTGCTTGATACATGGTTTTCAAGTTGGCTGTGGCCGTTTTCTACACTCGGCTGGCCGGAAAAAACGGCGGATGCGGCAGCGTTCTATCCTACTTCGGCGCTGATCACCGCTTATGACATTATATTTTTCTGGGTTGCCCGCATGATTATGGCAGGCCTTGAGTTCACCGGATCGGTTCCTTTCCGCGACATTTACATTCACGGCTTGGTACGCGACAAACAAGGCCGGAAAATGTCTAAGTCGTTGGGGAACGGTATCGATCCTTTAACGGTTGTAGACGAATACGGAGCGGATGCTCTTAAATTCACCCTTGCTTTTATGTGCGCCCAAGGGCAAGATGTACTGATAGACAATGAATCCTTTAAACTCGGCTCACGGTTTGCCAATAAAATCTGGAATGCCTCGCGCTATATTTTAGGCAATCTTGAAGGCCGGCATATTCTCGCAGTTGAATCTTCCGCACTGAGTGAGCTTGACCGCTGGATTTACCATACATTAAACGAAACAGTCAAAACCGTCCGCGCTGCATTTGAAAGTTACCGCTATAACGATGCGGCGCAGGCTGTATATGAATTCTTTTGGAATAATTTTTGCGATTGGTATGTTGAGGGCACAAAACTTTCCTATAAAAACGGCGATGAGGCGGAAAAAGACCGCATTACTTCCGTATTGCTCGCGGTCTTAGAAGAAGCCTTGCGGCTGCTGCACCCCGTACTGCCTTTTGTAACCGAAGAAATTTACGGTAAACTGCCGCAGCGCTGCGCCGAAGGAGCAGCCACCCGTTCGGACGTATTGATGACGGCCGATTATCCGGTTTACCGTGCGGAACGTATTGACGAAGCGGCGTCATCCCGCTTTAATGCGTTGCAGGAAATCGTACGCCTCATCCGCGCATTGCGGGCCGAATGCGGGATCGACCCTCAGCTGAAACTGCGTATTGTCCTTTATACCGAGCAGGATGTTCCGGCCTCCGCCGCCGCAGAAAAAGCCGATCTGATTAAAATGCTTGCAGGTCTTGCAGACATCCGTTTTATCAATGATCTCCGCGATAAGCCCGTCCATGCCGTCGGTACCGTCGGATCCGGTTTTGAAGCATTCCTTGTTACCGGTGAAGAGGTTGATTGCAGTCTGCTGATTGCACGGTTTTCGAAAGAACTTGAAAAGGAAAAAGCGGCGGCGGCCCGCTTAACGGCAAAGCTCGCCAATGCGAACTTTACCGCTCACGCCCCTGCGGAGGTGGTGGACGGTGAAAAAGAAAAACTACAGCAAGCAGAGCGGCGTACCGAAAAATTTACGCTCTATTTACAAGAGCTGGGGAGGCAGTGATTAGCTATGGAGAACCATGAAGTACGGCTTTTAAACGGAATGTATCTTGCCCCCTATATTCATTTGGCAACCATTTTAAGGGGCAAGTGGCGTCATGCAGGCGGAAATATGTTCCGGCATCAGATTGACACCTTTGCAACGCTGATTGACTACGGTTATATTGACAGCGTTTTGCTGAAAGCGTCTATTATCCACGATGTTTTGGAAGATGTACCCGATTTCAACATCAATGAACTGCTCTCCATCGATTCCGAATCGGGAGCGGTATACGAATTAGTAACGGAAGTAACCCGCCGGCAAGGACAATCAAAACCCGACTATCTCAAAGAGATTATCAAGCACGGTTCGCAACGCGCTAAAATACTGAAATGCGCCGACCGCATCAGCAATATGATCAGCTTAGGCTTTGTCAATGATCCAAATTTTATAAAACGGTATTGCGATGAGACGGAAATTTATGTGTTTCCCATTGCGCTGGATGTCGATTACCGTATGTATGAAGAGTTGATCCATCTGGTACTCACCCGCAGACAGTACTTGGCGGATTTTGAGTTGATTCATACCAAGCATGCTCTGACAGCAGATTCCGCCGTGTAATACCAAAACGTACGAACGGAACGCCTTTCGTTTTATCCGATCCGTTACTGTCCGCGCGGTGCCGTTGCAGGGTCAATCGGTTTATTATTCTTATACACCATAAAATAAAGGCGCGGAAGTCCGCTAAAGGAATCGGCTGCGAGCGTTCCCAGCGTTTGCCCAACGCTAATGCGGTCTCCCGCCTGCGGCATGATATGAGAAAGACCTCCGTAGACATAGACATGCTTTGACTTTGATTCGATAAAAACGACCTGCCCGTATCCCCGATGCGGTCCTCGATAGGTTACCCGACCCGAAGCGATAGCTTTTACCGATTCTCCCGACGTTGAATCGATTGCAACACCATAGAGCTTCCCCGATAAATATGCGATGCGCGATGCTGCAACAGGCCACAAGATATTTTTATTGATGGATTTTTGAGTATATTCTCTCGGATCCTCCCATGCGAATTGCACCGCATCGGGACTTTTTATTGCAGCGGAACTTTGTAGCTGAGCGTTCCCGTACGGGCGCGCATCCGCATCGGGAAGAATAAGTACTTTTCCAACCGTAAGCACCGCACTGCCGGAAAATCCGTTCGCTTCTTTCAGAGCTTCCACCGAAACCCCATGCTTGCGCGCAATACCGTAGAGGGTATCGCCTTTCTGCACAATATATGTTTCGGGAATATAAATTTTCTGACCGGCAGTGATTTTCTCCGCACTGCTAATCCGGTTCCGCTCAAGTAATACCGTAAGCGGCACCGCATACTTACGGCTCAGAGAATACAGTGTTTCACCTTTTTCGAGTATGTGCAGCCGATCGGAAGGATAGCCGGTAGTATAGAGAAAAAAACAAATAAAAGATGCAGACAAAAAAAATCGCTTGGACATAGCTCTCTGTATACTATCGGAAGCGCAGATAGAAAACTCAAGCCATAGACCGGAGAAATACCGGTTACCGTTTCCTTAGGGAGTTTGTTCAGGAGTATCGGATTGAAACATTTCGATCATCGTTGCCAAATATTCCGGTGCAAATTCAATGCTCCGCTCATCAGCGAGCTCTTCATTCGCTCTGCGGAGCTTTTGCAGCAAGCTCAAGACGATATACGTCATAATAACCAACCCTGCTTTCGGATATGCAGCTATATACCGCTTAAACTGTGCACGGGAGATAATCAAAACGATTGTATTCTGCACTGCGCTTACCGTTGCGGAGCTCAATTCATCTTCCAGTAAGGCCGACTCTCCGACTGTCGCATGATCTTTTAATGTAGCAATATGAATCCTCTTATTCCATTTGCCCTGTTTTACAACCTCTAAAGAGCCGCTCATCAAAATATATAAGTTAGTATTGATGGTTCCTTCGGCGATCAGCACTTCATCTTCATCAAAAGAGCATAGCTGCGAAAATCCGGCAAGCGCTTCCAATTCTTCCTCAGGAATACAGGACAAAAAAGACACTGCGGACAATTCATCCCGCAGCAAGGGCAAGGGTATCTCTACAATATTCATAGTCATTCCTATCGATATGATTCAAAAAAGCAATCTAACGAAAGCCCGTTTACAATGGTATGCGTTCCATATCTACTTAAAATATTCGCTCTTCCTTCTTCCAGTTGATCAGATCGAATGCCGAAACGGATAGAACTATCAGCTTCAGCAAAGGCCGCAAGATGATCTGCCGCACGGATCAATTTTCCGTCAATACCGTGAAACTCAGGCGCCGCATACACGGTATTGAGCTCTTCACTCGTTACACACCGCGTTTCACCGTTTATCCGTACCCGATTCT
The DNA here is from genome assembly GCA_905372265.1 of uncultured Treponema sp. Taxonomy (GTDB): domain Bacteria; phylum Spirochaetota; class Spirochaetia; order Treponematales; family Treponemataceae; genus Treponema. The sequence continues at coordinate 6,056 of CAJPOL010000038.1, forward strand.
CAAATTCATCTTGTACAAAATACAGTACTTCTTCGCGGTAATATTCATCCATCAACGGAAGCAATTCTTTTGCAACAATTTCATCTTCAATATGCTTTACAACTTCCGGCAAATGATCGGTAGCCTGTTTAACCGGAGAGATAATATCACGCGTAACCGCTTCCGGTAAATCATGAAAGAGCGCCGCAAAAAAATCGGCGGCAATACGGTGCGGAGGAAGATTTAACGTGCGTGTCATCAGAAAAGTAAGCACAGCTACAAAAAATGAATGACCGAGTACATTGGTCGCAGGAATACGCGGCGTTTGATTCCAGCGGGTCTGAAAACGGAGCTTCTCTATTTCCGTGATAAAGGCATACGGACGCTGGCGGGTAACAAGGAGCTGTAAGCCTTTCAGATCCATAAACTCAGCTATGTCGGTTTGCAGGCACTTATCGATCTCAGTGAGACGGAACGGTTCGTTGACCATCCGAATCATATCAAGCTCGCGTATTGTAGAATACTTGTGCGCAGCGCGCAAAACCCGCAGGCTCACATCGGCAGGATCGGCGGGATCAAACAGATATGAAGCAAACTCATCAAGCAGCTGCTCATCGGTAATAATATGCCGGTATTTATCGAAGACCCACCGGTTCAGCTTTTTATATTCCTCAGGATAATCCGACCGGATAATCCGCCTGACCGGAGACTTCATATCGCATAATGCAATACGTCTGAGTAATTCAAAAAAAGCATTATTAATGATTGTACACCAATTGAGCGGCTGATTGTTTTTTTCTTCGTACTTGCCTATAATAAAACTGACAAACATTTTCTCAGCGGTTTTATCCATTTCGACAATATCGAACGGACGGACTAAATCATTCCACCGTTGAATAGAAAACGCTTCAAAGAGTTTAAAAACAAGTTCCTTGTTAAACATGATGCTTCTTTCCGCTTAGCCTGATTTCTTTTTAGCCGACCAAATGGTGATTTTCTTTTTAACTTCTTCCGCCTCGTTCCGTTCATTTAAAAGAATATGCATACGGTGAACAGCCGATAAATATTGAATGGAAAGCCTGAAATCTTCGGCGCTCTGCGTTACCGTCGCATATTTTTCGCGGTATTTAGTTGCAGCTTGCAGCAGCAATTTCTTCACCAGTTTAAGATGAAACATGGTCGTTTCATAATCGGGAGAATGAGGATCAAATCCGGTAGAGGCGGTATCTTTTAAATCGAGGATATTTTTTGCTACGGTTGCAAAACGGCCTTGTATTTCGACAAATGCCCATTTCCATTTGCTGTTATCGCCGTAAGCCTGTATCACCAGATCAATCGCCAATCCCAGCTTACGGACAAGGTAATACCGGTGCTTTTGCGGAACATATTCGATTTTTTTCACCTTTTCTTCATAATCTGAAAAAGGAGCATCGATAAAATTGGATACGATATCCTCAAGATAGATAATCACCTTATACAGTATTTTACGCGCCTCGTTCAAAATATCTTCGATCTTTCCGTTTCCGGTTAATACTGTAAGCCGGCTTTTTGCCAGATACAAAGTTACAACATACAGGAGTTCGTCGATGAGCATGATCTTTTTATAAATACTGCCGTCAGGGTCTTTTTCCGATAAGTCCGCTACTATTTTTTCCTGCCTCAGTATTTGATTGATTTCATCCTGATAGGCATTCATCCGTTGTTCGTATGCTTCTTTACTGTCTGTTGCTGTTCCCATATTTGACACACCTTTACTCCTTGATTTCGCTTTCTTTATGTTCTGAAACTGAAGTTTCCGAACAGGTCTATTGTTAACAGGCGCTGTTATCAGCGCTTCCTTTTAAAAGGAGCTCCTTTGCATGGCTGCGCGATGCAGCGCTTACCTCATCGCCGGCCAGCATACGCGCAATTTCATCAATACGCGATTCGCCTGAAACCGCCTCTGCAGTAGTACGGCTTGAATCTTTTGAATGTATTTTATGAATCTTCATATGAGTATCGGCAGAAGCGGCAATGACTGCAAGATGCGTTATGCAAAGAATTTGTTTTTCCCTTGATAATTGCTTTAAATGAGCAGCGACAGCGCGGGCAACCTCTCCGCCGATACCCGTATCAATTTCATCGAACACCAGCGTATCGGCTTCATCGGCTGCGGAAAGAACGGTTTTCAGCGCAAGCATAATACGGGAAAGCTCTCCCCCTGACGCCACTTTATTGAGCGGCTTTACCGGCTCGCCCGGATTGGTACTGATTAAAAAAGCAACGGTATCAAAGCCGTAGACGCCGGCTTCCCGCTTATTTCCTGCCGGTTCCGAAACGGTAACCTGTACTGTAAAACGGACATTCGGCATACCTAAATGCGAAAGCACTTCCTGCGTTTTGCGCTCCAGCGTACCGGCAGCGGTTTTCCGCTTTTGCGATAAGTCCGTTCCTGCGGCAAATAGAGCCGCTTCAAGAGTTGTAATATCTTTTTGTAAAGAGCCTTTACCCTGCTCGTTTTCAACAAGCGAATCGAGTTCGGCTTGCGCTTCCTCCCGAAACTGCATAACCGCTTCAATCGATGCCCCATACTTTTTTTTGAGCTTACGGATAAGGGCGAGCCGCTCCTGCACAAATTCCAGCCGTTCAGGATCAAAGGTTAGTTTTGAAAGATACGAGCTGAAAAATTCTCCAATATCCTGCATTTCGTAATAGGTATTTTGTATCCGCTCAACGTATTCGCTCACCTCTGAATCAATGGCAGCAACGGCCTCACCGGTATGCCGGATTTTTTTGAGCAGCGGAACTACGCCCTCCTCGTGCATACACAGAGCAGTCAGCGTCTCCGCGTGCTCATAAAGCTTTTCATACTGGCACAGCTTTGCTTCTTCCGCCTCCAAGAGGGCATCTTCATCGATCTGTAAACGGGCAGCATCAATTTCGCCGATGACAAAAGAAAGATAATCCATTCGTTCCGAACGCTCTTTTTCCGAAAGGGTTATTTTTTCCAGTTTTGCTCTTGTTTCCGCAAGACGGGCATATACAAGGCTGAATGCCTGTACATCCGGTACAATTCCGGCATACGCATCCAAGAACCGGCGGTGTTCGGCAACCTTAAAGAGCGATTGATGATCGTGCTGCCCGTGAATATCAACGAGAAAGGCAGTAAATTCTTCCAGTTCGGCGCGGGATATAGGGGCGCTTTGAATCCATGCGCTGCCGCGTCCGTTATCCCGTATCATCCGGCGTATTAAAATACGGCTGTTTTCACGCTCAATGCCGCGCTGTTCGAGCCACGCAAGCGCTTCGGTATGGCTATCCGCAATATAAAAGGTTCCGGAAGCAGCCGCTTCGGAAGCGCCGGTACGGATAATATCGGTTCCGGCTTTACTACCGAGCAAAAAACTTAAAGCGCCGATCAAAATGGATTTTCCGGCTCCGGTCTCGCCTGATAACACATTAAAGCCGGTATTAAAATCAAGAGAAAGTTCATCAATCAGTGCAATATTTTTTATCGAAAGTGTTTCGAGCATGGTATCCGTATCTCCTGAAACTCCAGTCCTAAAAAAGCGCCGGTACGGATAATATCGGTTCCGGCTTTACTACCGAGCAAAAAACTTAAAGCGCCGATCAAAATGGATTTTCCGGCTCCGGTCTCGCCTGATAACACATTAAAGCCGGTATTAAAATCAAGAGAAAGTTCATCAATCAGTGCAATATTTTTTATCGAAAGTGTTTCGAGCATGGTATCCGTATCTCCTGAAACTCCAGTCCTAAAAAAGCGCCGGTACTGCCGAATGGCGGCGATCAGCGGTTTTCCGCCGCTTCATGCAGCGAACAGCCCGACCACACCAGTTTTGAACGGAGTGCGGTATAAAAGGCTTCCTGCGAACAGCCGATTAAATGAACGCGCTTTCGGGACATACGCACCTCAACCCTGTCCTCTTCACGCAGCGGAAAAGATTCTTGGCCGTCTATCGACACCATGACATCCTTTTGCCGGTTATGCAAAACAGTGATGCTCATAGCGCCGGAAGCCGGAAGAATAATCGGCCGATTCGACAAAGAAAAGGGCGCAATGGGCGTAAGAACAAAGGCCGTTACCGTCGGGTCTATGATAGGCCCTCCCGCCGCCGCCGAATACGCCGTTGAACCGGTCGGACTTGACACGATAATGCCGTCCGCCTGATAGGTTCCGAATGAAATACCATTAAAAGATACTGCAAGATCGATGAGCTTGGCAATACCGTTTCCCGAAATAACGACATCATTGAGCGCACGGAATGTACCGATACGCCGCTCTTTTCTAAAGATTGCGGCTGACAGCATAAGGCGATGATGGGTTTCCGCTTGTCCGTCAAGGTATGTAATGAGTGTCTGCTCCCAATGAGCCGGTTCAATCCCTGCAATAAAGCCGAAAGCGCCCAAATTCACCGGAAAAACAGGAATATTTTTAGGAGCGCAAAAACGCGCCGTAAATAAAACCGTGCCGTCCCCGCCTAAGCTGATGGCAAGCTCATATTCTTTTTCAACCGGCGCGACAGCCCCAACTCCATCATATTCATAGACGTCGACAGCTCTATTCCGGTCTTTTAAAAAACAGAGCATCCGCTTTGCTATTTCTGCAGCATGAGGTTTATATGTTGTCAAGACTATCAGTATTTTTCTATGCATATTTTTTTAATTATGGAAGTGTCCCTAATACTTTTGCTATTTTTGACGCATTTTTCATGCCGAGGAGGGGATAAAGCGGAAATAAGATGGTACGTAAGAGCAGCGAGGCTGCATTTATACAGGTATTCGCTTCTTTTAAAAAATCGGCAATCGATGCGGCAAAAGCGGGTTCAATGTCAATATCCTTGCGGTTTGCGTATTGTTTTACTTCTTTTAATCCGCTTTCCAGAATTACCGGAAAAGAATACACGGGATTTTTTACTTTTTCGGAATAGACAAGCGGTTTATGGCGTGTTTGCAGTAATGCACGGATATACAGTTCCATCAGTTCCATACGCAGCTGCATGTTTTTCTCTGCATTTTTTAACTGAATAAAAGCCAACGAAGCGTTAATATCGGGTAAAAAATCCGTAACAGGAATAGTGTCGGCTGTATTTTTGAGAATAAGCGCATTTTGCCGTCCTGCAGCGCACAATACAGCGCCGCCTCCGCCCGTTAAAATATCACGTTCCTCAAGCCCAAGAATAGCAAACGAGCCGAATGTACCCGCCTGCTTGTCACCGTATACGGCTCCTGCACTCTGAGAAATGTCTTCGATTATTGGGACCGATAAGGCTAATAAGGCTTCCATATCGGGTAAATTGCCTAGTGTTTCATGCAAAACGAGCGCCCGTCCGCCCTGCTTTATACCCTCTTCTACCGCATCAGCGGTTACCAAACCGGTTAGCGGATCGACATCAAGAACAATCGGAACAAACCCTTGTCTAAGCGTTTCGACATATTGCCATGAGGGAGCCAATGCCGATAAAAGTATGCCTGATTTTTCCGGAAGATTAAACATTTTAAGCGCATACATCAATGCCAGTGCAGGGCTCCGTAATGCGACTGCTCCTTCTACCGTATAATATTCACGTACTAATTTAATGAGTTTCTGATTCATTTCGCCCGGACCGACCCGCTCTTCAACCATACAGGTAAGAACAGCGTCCATTTCCGAGCGACGGATAGTAGAGCTATAAACCGGTATCCGCATGTTTATAAGCTGGCAAGTTTTTGTAATTCTTTCGGGTTAAACAGCCGCCGGATATCCAGTAAGATTAAGTATCCTCCATCCTGACGTATAACACCGTTTATGTATTCGGTACCGATACCGGTAATCATCTGGGGAGGAGGCTGCACCTCTTCCTGCTGCACCATTACGACACGAGCAATACGGTCGATAACGATACCTATTTTATATTTTCCGATTTTGAGGATGATAAAACCGCCTAAATATTCATCATCGCTATCCAAAACCGCTTTCTTCAGATGGAACCGTTTATGTAAACTGATAATCGGGATAATTTCGTTACGAAGATGAAAAAAACCTTCAACATAGTACGGCGCATTGGGAATTTGCCTGACATTTTGAATTTTAACGATTTCTTTTACATCCATTATATCAACACCGTAAAGTTCTTCTCCAAGCTGAAACGTAACCAGTTGGAATTGTGCATCAGTAATTGCCATATCTAATCCTCCGCTGCAATAAATCCGATCGCATGATATTCTTGGGCATCTCTAAAAACTTTAACTTTTCAGAGATGTCTTATTATACTACAAATAAGAAGTTCCTTCAAGCGGGCGCATTGCATCACGCAGCTGAATCCCTGTCCTTATTAAAAAAGTGCGGATTTTTGAATTTCTCCGTTATCTCTCAAGTATTTTTTGACCTTACTGACACAAATGCGGAAAAGACTACTTTTGTAATGAGGGCATATTGTACCGGCTTGCAAAAGGTCTTGCAGGCGCTATAATTCGGAAGTCCTTTTTAGACACTGTAAAGCAATGCAGCTCTACAGTATGTTACACCGCCCTATGCCGCACTGCTATTACGCCCTCATTTATCTCAAACGATACGTTCAGCCCCTGCCGTTTAGTACGGGAAAACACCGTACTAAACGGTAAAATGGATAGCTATTCTTTCCACACCAAGCGGAAGCCTATAGACTGATATGCTGCACTTGCGGTATCATTCTCCCGCTTTCCGGTCATACATTTGTAGACAGCTTTTTCCGCAGTTTTTGACCAAAAGCCGCCGCGCAAAACGCGTTTGGTATCGGTGGATAACGTGGAGCCGATCGGATTTGTTACCGAGCCGGAAGATAGTGTTGCAGAATATCTGTCCCAGCACCACTCCATAACATTACCGCTCATATCGTAAATGCCCAATTTGTTTGCGTCCTTGCTGCCGACATCGGATAATTTCATTACAGGCGGCGTTTGTGTTACAAAAGCCGAGCCGTTGTAATACTTGTCGAAAACCGCAACCCGTGCCATCTCTGCAAGTAAGGTTTCATAACTTTTACCGGCAGGCAGCGTCATACCTTCAAAACCGATAGGCAGTGTTGCTCCGCTTGCCGAATTCACATTGGTTAGATAGACAGTGCCGTATTTTTCTGCATTTATGCTATCTGTGACATCATTGCTGCCTTGATAACGAGCGGCAAACTCCCATTCGGCTTCGGTCGGCAAACGGTAGCCTTTTTTTGTCAAATCACACACAATGTAATCATCATCGTCATCACCGATACTTTTTACGATTCCAGTAGTTCGAGAATCAGTGTAGACACATTGTTCGGTGTTTCCGAATTTTGCTTCGGTATATGCATTGCACCATACGACACAATCCCGCCAACTTACACCTGACACCGGTTTATTGCTGTCCGGCATATTACCTGTATAATCAAACTCATAGCCCTTATCTTTTGCCCATACATATATCGTATTCCATAAGTCCGCCGTTACTTCGTATTTGCCCATTGTATATTTGCTTAAAATTACGGTGCGGCCCGCAGGGAAAACACCTGTCCATGAAGTACCGGTAATTGCGGGAAACTCACAGCCGGGATCTTTACCGACAATGGTTGCACTATTTATCTTTACGCCGTCCGAAGCGGGAACCGGCTTTGCCGCGACATATACAACGGTATCATCTTCAAAGGTATCGCCGTTAAGCAGTTCGTTTCCACTCGCACCCTTTTTCCATGCAGAAAATACAAACCCCGTATCATAGCCGGTTATTTTTGCCTTTGCCAAAACCTTGATGTCCTGCCATGTCGTTCCGCTTGTTATATCGGGAATGGTTTTATCCGGTTTTATATGGACCTGACTGTCGCCCTCTACCGTTATCGTTATTTTTTCGCGTTTAGTTTCGGCGTATATCGTCGTATCTTTTGAAAACGGAAAATTATTTACAAGCGGTCTTTTAACGCCTCCATTATCGCGCATCCATTGTTTTAATTTAAAACCCGGATCACAAGTAATACATGCTTCGACTGCGGTTTTAGTTACAGTATTCCATTTGGTCCCTCTGGGTACTGTCAGCTGCGGCGGATTAGCGGTAATATGGTTTCCGGTAATGGTGAGCGTTATATCGACAAGTTTTGTTTCTATAAAGACGATTGCGTCATTATTAAACGGAGTTGTATAGCTGGCATTCAAAACCGTACCCGACGCATTTGTAAGGTGCCAGTTTTTAAGTTCATAATGCAGCTTATATTTTTTGATTTTGGTTTTTGCAAACGATTCAATTTCGCCCCACGTTTTACCCTCTTCCACTTCTAATGTAGGAAAATTAGGTGCGGAAGAAATCAATTCGACGTTTTGATCTCCCTTAACCGTTATCGTAATCTTAGGCGTAGGAGGCGCTGAAGTCGGTTTGGTTACAATAAAAACCGTCGTATTCGTATTAAAAAGATGGGCATCAGTTAAATCCTGACCTGTGGCATCGGTAAGTTTCCATTTATCGGGTCCGTGTCCTGCCGCATACTGGTGGATTCTGTCCTCTGCTTGAGCCTTTAATTGATACCATGTTTTTCCCTTATCCGCCGTAAACGTTTTTTCCGCTTTCAGCGTAACATTCCCATCCCCCTCAACGGTTATCGTTATTTGTGCGGGCGTTGAGCTGCCGCCGACTTGCGGGTTTGCGGATTGCGAAGACTGAGCGGGATGTCCCGCGGGATTTTTACAGCCGGCAAAAAATGCCGCAAACGCTATAACAGCTATTGTAATCAATAATATCTTTTTCATATATTGCACCTTCTCTTGATTTTATGTCCGCCTTTGCGCAGACAAACGGATAATTTTATCTATATGCCGGACCCGGGTCGGTTATTATTGTCAAAAAATCAGTGGAACCCTTTAACTGTACTGTTA
>CAJPOL010000039.1 GCA_905372265.1 uncultured Treponema sp.
CTTGTCCTCTACCGATGTACAAGGATGTACATCGGTAGAGAAACGCGACAGTCGGCAGGATTCTCAAGCCGGAAATCCCGAAACATTCCATCCGCGGTATTTCAACAACACGGCCTGCAAAGAATCTTAATAAGCTCATTCCCATCCGTACCTTTTTTGATTCGTGCGGAGGATTCAAGTCCCTGATGAAGGGACTTGAATCCGACTGCAACCACCTTATGAGAACACCATACCTCGCTGCTCCGCGGTGAGGTATGGTGATTGGGATGAACGTAAGCCGGGCTTTTTTGAGGTTGATACCGTCGCCAACTGCGGCATAAGTACACAAGGACAGTATATTTGCACGCTTACCCTTACTGATGTTCATTCAGGCTGGACGGAAAATAGAGCTCTTTTAAACAAAGCTCACCGCTGGGTAAAAGAAGCGGTAGCGGATGTCAAAGAGAAGCTGCCCTTTCAGATGAAAGGCATCGATAGCGACAACGGAAGTGAGTTCAAAAACACACAGCTGTTGCAATGGTGTAAAAGTAATGAAGTTATTTTCACTCGCAGCAGATCATATAAAAAGAATGATAATTGTTTTGTTGAACAGAAAAATGATAGTGTCGTAAGACGCATCGTCGGTTACTATCGCTTTGAGGGAGAAGCGGCTCGTATGGTCATGGCCGACCTTTATGAACAGTATAATAAGCTCGTCAATTTCTTTTTCCCTTCGATGAAGATTATTTCAAAACAACGGATAGACGCAAAGGTTGTAAAAAAATATGATGCGGCAAAGACACCGTATCGCAGGCTGATGGAAAGCTCTGATGTAAGCGAGGCGGTAAAAGCTGAGCTGTGCCGCAGGAAGAACAACTTGGATTTACAACAGCTGCTTGAAACAACGCAATACTTGCAAAGTAAACTTATCTCTATGGCTCAGCCTTGGTCATAGATAGCTACGGTTAGATTTTTACTTGAGTAACCGCAATCATTTCGGTTAGATTTTTACGTGAGTAAATACGGACTCCGTAGAACGCAGTCTTTAATCACTATACCCCGGCGCAGAGCGCCGAGCCCTGCCCTATACCTTAAACTTCTTTACTTCTTCCGCTAAATTACCGATACTGATCTTATTTTTTTGCGTAATTTCATGTACTTCTTGTACGGCATTATTGATCTGCACGACACCGCTAGCCATCTCATTCATACCAGACGTTATGATGCTCGTTAAATTATCAAGTTTTTCCATCGCATTGGCAACCTGTTCTCCGCTTTTGAGCATCTCTGCGGAACCGCTTTTTACTTCAATAGTGATCGAATTTATATCCTTAATAGCCGTCAGCACCTCGCGTCCGCCTGATTCCTGCTCTTTCATTGCCGCTGTTATTTGATGACTCATATTTTTTACCTGTTCGGATAAGGTAAAGATAATGCTGAATTTTTCTTCAACGGTTTTTGAGGCATCGGATAGCGTCTCTATTTCGGAACTGAATTTTTTCAGTGTCTGTGTAATATTTTTACCCTGAGCCGATGACTCTTCGGCCAATTTTCTAATTTCATCGGCAACAACGGCAAATCCTTTTCCTGCTTCGCCTGCATGAGCCGCCTCAATAGCAGCATTCATAGCCAATAAATTCGTCTGACTGGCAATATGCTGAATAACTCCGCTTGCTTCCATTAGACTGCCTGATTCTTCGGCAATTTGCCGGGCAATTTCCGCCGAGCTGACCATCATACCCTTACCTTCAGATGTTGCGGCAGCAAGGTTTTTAATAACCACATCCGACTTTTCCAACGTTTGCGTAATGGAACCGATATTCGCTACCATCTGTTCGATTGAAGATGAAGAGCGCGCAACGCTTTCAGATTGCGATTCTATTCGGCCGTCCAGTTTCCTGATAGTATGAATGATCTCTTCAACCGTAGCGGCCGTCTCACTTACGCTGGAGGCCTGCGTTAAAGCCTGATGCTTTACGCCTTCGACATTCGCACTGATCTCATTTACTGCGCTTGCCGTCGCTGTCATGTTATTGGAAAGGTCTTGCCCGATACTGTTCATGCTGTCAGCATTCTCGTCAACCGATTTTATTGAAGAACCGATCTTTGTGATGGTCTGATTGAAATATTCCGAAAGCTGCGTAACTTCATCATTCCCGATAAGCGGCAGCCTGACTGTCAAGTCTCCTTCGCCTTGCGCAATGTCTTTCAGCGCACGGACTGCCGTTTGTACAGGCCCAACCATTTGTTTTGCAATAATATATACAACGATAAGTGAAGTAAGTAAAATCCCCAACCCGACATACAGCATAAAATAATTCAGCCGTTCAACAGTAGCAAAGAAATCTTTGACGGGAGCCGTTATAATAACAGTCCAATCTGCATTTTTTATTTTTGAGTATGATCCGACATTCTTCAACTTATTATATAAATAGTAGGATATGGCAGGAGCAGCTGAATGCATAGCTTCTTCATTAAACCGTATTACCTCTGCAAACGAGCTGTCATTACTGCCCTGCAAATTTTCCATCTTGACAACCAGTTCTCTATTCTTGTGTGCAACAACCGTACCGGTAGCCCCTAAGATAACGCAATATCCGCCGCTGCCGGGCGTTATATCTGCAATCTGATCCGACAGCCATGTTCCTGAAACGGTAGCAGCAAGCACTCCGACAATCATATGCCCGTCGTCATAGATGGGTACCGAAAACACCATAATAAGCGACCCGTCTGATTTTGAAATAATAGGCTCTGAAATAAACTTTTTTCCCGTAATGCTTGCTTTAAACCATTCAGTATCTTTTACGGGAATGGTTCTTTTATCAACTGTATAGCGGATGCCTTCCGTATCGGCCATCCCGATTTCAGAAATATCGGTATTAAATACCGCTTCCTTTTGGAGAAGAGCCGCTTTCTCATAGTACGTATAATCGGGATCGGTAAACATTCTGGCTCGCGCTATTCCTTCCAAGAACTGGAAAAACGAAGTAATTTTGCTGTCGATCAGTTCTGCCGTATCCTGTACTTTATCGATAAGATGATATTCTATCTTTTCGGAGGCGGTTTTATAAGCGGCCTTGACAGCAATAACCCCTTGTATACAGATTGCCGTAAATAGCAAAGAGCCGAAAATAATCAGTAATTTTGTACGTATAGAAAAAATTTTCTGCATAATTACTCCTTAGGTTGAGAGATTGTTATAGTATCATAACAATAAAAAATAAACTACCGGAACACTGTTTTTGAACGATACTGCTGCCGTCATTCTTTTATTCGTGCGGAGGGTTTAATACCCCGACGCTTGCGTCGTAACGAAGGGTATTAAAGCCGACTGCAACCACCTTATGAGAACAACATACCCCGACGCTCGCGTCGGGGTTGTTGATTTTCGTATCGATCAGAATCGTTACCGGCCCGTCGTTATGAATTTCTACGTGCATATCGGCTCCGAACCGTCCTGTTTTTACCGGCCTGCCCGATGTAACACGTTGTATGACTGCTCTCATTTTGCTCTCCTTTAGAAAATATCTCAGTGCGGTAACTTTATCATACTAAATAACCGCAATACAAGCGGACATCCATGAGCGCATCATCAGTCCTTCTAAAATGATTTGCTGCTGCATCCGATGCCATGCACTTATTTCCTATAAGATTGACAGAAATACGGATTCACGGCACAATCAGCAATCGTCATGTTAGTGAGATATAATCAAAACGAAGCGGGCAAACAGGTTCAAAAAGCGCTCGTCTATACGCAAAAAGAACATGGTATTGATTCTAAAAAAATTGACCCTGAGGCGTTCAGGATCATCACAGGCTTACACCATGCAGGCTGCCAAGCGTATATTGTCGGCGGAGCGGTACGCGATCTGCTTATCGGAAAGCAGCCGAAAGATTTTGATATTGCGACTTCCGCAGAACCTGCCCGCATCCGTAAACTTTTCAAAAATTCACGGATAATCGGCAAGCGGTTCAGGCTTGTGCATGTTTTTTACGGTCCTAAAATATATGAAGTCTCGACGTTCCGCTCTCTTGAAGAAGGAACGGTCGGGAATCTGTTCGGTACTATAGAAGAAGATGTGCTCAGACGGGACTTTACACTGAACGCTTTATACTATGACCCGTGTAAAAATATCATCGTTGACTATGTAGGCGGCGTACAAGATATCCGTAAAAGATACCTGCGGCCGATCATCGGACTTGCCGATATTTTTGTCGAAGATCCGGTACGGATGATTAGAGCGCTTAAGTATGCAACTATTACGCACGCAGCGCTCCCGCTTTTTCTCCGCTACCGGCTTCACCGCGATGCGCCCTTACTGGAATACGTCTCACCGTCCCGCTTAACGGAAGAAATCAATAAGATCATTATGAGCGGCTATGCTGCCGGTATTATAAGAGCTCTCCTGCATTACCGGCATTTTATTTACTTACAGCCCGCAGCTTTTTCCTTTATAGAAGATTCTCCGCATTTCGGCGAACGCTATTTTAACAGTATGCAAGAGTTGGATGCATTGGTGGCCGAACATAAGATTCAGAGGCAAGGACAGGCGCTCATATTCCTGATCAGGGACTTCTTACACCTCATCACAGACTGGAATGCCGAAGCGCGCACAGTGTATAAAAACGTCTATGCCGAATGCCGCCGTTTTATCCTGCCGATGAACCCTCAAAGAATTGAACTTGAGTATGCTGTCAAGCACTGTCTTAGAAAAGGCGGCATCGACATCCGATTCACCGGCAGCAGTAAGACAAGAGAAAACGATGCATATCGGCCTACAGGGAAAAGACCGCAAGGAAATGCGCCGAAACAGGGAAACAAGCATATCATTTCAAACCAGCAGCTGAAACGGAAACGGAAGAAAGATACGGAAGCGGCCAGTACCGTATAAGATGAGCGGTTGAACTGTTACCTTCCTTTTTTATTTGACAGAAAGTTTTTTTGCCTGTATATTCATCTGTATGAACAACACTACATTTGATGATATTTCATTGCAGCAAGCCAATGAAACAATTTCTCAGCGGTTTATAACCGCCGTATATGGATGGATGGTTGCAGCATTAGCAATCAGCGGCATTGCAGCCTTTATAACAGTAACCAATGAAACGGTTCTGCGGTTTGTCTTCGGCAGCAGATTTACCTTTCTCGGTCTCCTCGGTCTTGAATTGGCGCTCGTTCTCATTTTAAGCGCCAGTATCAGAACAATGAGTTTTACCGCAGCAGCTGTTGCCTTTACCGTCTATGCCGCCGTGAGCGGAGTGACATTCTCATCGATATTTTTGCTGTACACAAGCGAATCTATTATACGGATTTTCGGCATAACAGCGCTGATGTTCGGCGGGATGAGCCTTTACGGAATGTTTACTAAAAGCAATCTGAATTCAGCCGGTAGATATCTTATGATGGGTCTTTGGGGCATTATTATCGCTTCGTTGGTAAATTTCCTTTTCCAGTCGTCCTCATTCGGCTGGCTTATCTCCTTTGTATCGGTGGGCGTTTTTACCGGTTTGACCGCATACGATAGCCAAAAGATTATGCACATTTCGCGGTACGCTCAATCAAACGATACCTATCGGAAAGCGGCTATCCTCGGAGCGCTGGAACTCTATCTTGATTTTATCAATATCTTTCTTGCGCTGCTCCGTTTATTCGGAAAAAGAAGATAAACAGGGAACCTCTAAAAACTGCAAATCCATCGGCTTGTCCCGTAAGGAAGTAATTATATCCGCTAACCGCGGATTGCGAATCGGTTTTTAGAGGTTTTCTTAGATCAGTATTTTGAAAAAGGAGTGTTTTTGGATACCTCATACACAATCGTATTGGAAGACCATGCTGTTTTATCTTCCTTATGCGGGGCGAATGATGAGAACTTACGGGTGTTTGAAACCTATCTTGGGGTTCCGGTGATCAGTAGAGGAAATGAAGTAACGGTTCTTACGTCGGATCAAGCAGTTTGTAAAAAGTTTCAAAATATGATTGATTCTTTGGCGAAAAATCCTGAAATAACGTCCGAAAGTTCTGCGGACTTTATCGCTTCTTTTGTTGCAAACTGCAACCCTCAATCCCATTCGTTTGCCGCTCAGTGTATTCATATACCGCGGGGTATCAAATCGGTGTATCCAAAAAACAAAAAACAAGCTGAGTTCATCGATTCGGTATATGCTCATGCCGTTACGTTCGGACTTGGCCCTGCAGGGACAGGAAAAACCTATATCGCGGTTGCGCTTGCATTAAAGCTGCTGCTTTCGCGTAAGGTGCGTAAATTGCTGTTAACGAGGCCGGTAGTGGAAGCGGGAGAAAGTCTCGGTTTTCTTCCGGGAGACCTTGTGCAAAAAATAAATCCTTATCTGAGACCGCTTTTTGATATTATGGAAACGCTGCTTCCGGCCGATGTCTTGCGGAGTATGGAAGAATCGAATAGTATTGAAGTTGCTCCGCTTGCATACATGCGCGGACGGACGCTGCATAATGCGGTCGTTATTTTAGATGAGGCTCAAAATACAACAAAAGAACAAATGAAAATGTTTTTAACCCGTATGGGGGAAGACTCAAAATTGATTATCACCGGCGATCCGTCTCAATCAGACATCCGCGGAAAAGCGGAATCAGGTTTGGTTCATGCCGTCTCGCTGCTTCGCACGATCAATGAAATCGGAATTATCGAATTTTCTTCCGATGAGGTTGTGCGGCACTCGCTCGTACAAAAAATAATACATGCTTATGAAAGAAACTAACGCGGCTTCCGCCGTTTCAACAGATTCAAATACGGAAAGAAAGTTCGGCAGCCCGAGACTCAAGGGAGAAACGGCCGGCCAATATCTAAAAAATACGATAGTAATACCGCTATCGGTGTGCTTTTGCCGATTAAAAGCAATGCTGTGTGCCGAAAAAGCGTTTTTTATCATCCTTTTTCTCAGTTTTCTTGCAGTTATCGGGATTAATTTTTTCGCTGCGCTGGAGCGCGGCGGTATGCAGTATTTAAATGTCGATGATTTTGCCATCGGAAAAGTTGCCGAGCGGGACGTCTCCGCCGGACGTGATATTTCATATACTGATCAGGATGCCACGGATATCCGTAAAGCGGCGCGGCTGCAAACGCTTTTGCCTATTTTCAGGCAGGATTCGGAGATTGTTTCGGAGACCTTAAAAAAATATGATGAATTTGTTTCGTTTATTCTTTCCCTCTCAGGGGTTCAGGATGAGGCGGCGTTTGCCGCTCAGGTAAATGAAAAATATCCGGCCTTTTTTGAACTGCGCTTTTTGCAGAGCCTGCCGAAATTCAGTAATATTGATCTTGTGCTCGCCCATGCGCAGAGTATCGTAAAACAGACGATGGCGGTCGGCATTGCAGAATTTCCTGAGAGCGGGCTGGAGCAGTTTAATCAAACGGAAATAACCCTTTTAACATGGCACGGGCATAACAAGGAATATACCAATGTGCAAAAAAGCGCTCTTATCGACATAAAAGACCTTACTGTATATATAAAAGATGCTGTCAGTCCGCTTGATACGGGCATTGATGATGAGGGTATGTTCTCGCTGATCTATCCTTTTTTACAAGTAACGGTGTTCTATGATGAAAAAGAAACCAACGCGCGGGCACAAGAAATGCTCAAGCAAGTGCCGCCGGTTATCATAACCATCCCTAAAAATCAGAAAATTATCAAGCGAGGATTTATTATTACCGCCGAAAATTACCGGCAATTACAGGCCTATGCCGATGCAGGCAATTATCTCGATGTGAGTAAATTGCTCGCTCTTATTCTCTTTATACTCTGTCTATATGCGGCAGGCTTATTCACGTTCTCAAAACAAGCAGTGAACGGAACGCTCAAAGAAAGTCAAAAAATATTTCTTTTACTAATCTCATTTACCGTCTATACCGGCATCCTGTTTGCCGGCCGGATTGCCTTTTTTGTCATGCCGCTTGACATTGTGCCGTTTATACCTGCCGCTTTAACAGCAATGCTGGCGCTGGCGCTTATATCGGTAAAAACAGCGGTGATGACTGTGTTTTTTACGATGCTGTTGGTGCTTACGGCAACGGGTTTTAAACTTGAACCGGCGCTCTTCGCCCTTTTTTCCGGAATGGCTGCCGTCTCTTTGATGAAATTGACCGGTAGACGGATAGACCTTATCAAAACATCGTACCAGCTTGCTGCCATACATCCGGTTATTACCGGCGTACTGATGGGCGTGTTTCCGAACTCCTATAGCTCTGCCGCCTTTGTAATCGCCGGATCTGTGATAAACGGTTTTATCAGCGGTATTTTTATGCTCGGCTTTTTACCGATTTTAGAAGACCGTATGAATACGCCGACTTGTTTCCGTTTAATGGAGCTGTCCGACCTCAATTCGCCGACTATGAAAAATATGCTGTTATCCGCATCGGGAACCTATAATCATACGATGATGGTGGCAACCTTAGCGGAAGCGGCCTGCCGTGAGATCGGCGCAAATGCGCTGCTTGCCCGTGTCGGCGCCTATTACCATGATATAGGTAAGATGGCGAATAACGAATATTTTGTAGAAAATCAAACATCCTATAACAAACACTTTGATTTGAATCCCCGCCTCTCAGCGACAATTATCCGCAGCCATGTAAAAATAGGGGTTGAAAAAGCGGAAAGTATGCGGCTTCCGCCTGAAGTAATCGATATTATTAGAGAGCATCATGGGAACTCGCTGGTGCAGTACTTTTATGCAAAAGCGAAAGAACTTGATCCGAATGTCGATCCTAAAGATTTTTCTTACCCCGGCCAGCCGCCCCGCAGTAAGGAGTCGGCAGTTGTCATGCTTGCGGATATTACCGAAGCGGCCTGCCGCACACTGGATCACCCGTCGGTACCGCGCCTTGAAAAATTCATCGGGAAACTGATTAAGGCAAAAATCGATGCGGAGCAGCTTGATAACAGCGAGCTGACTTTGCGTGAATTAAAGATCATTCAAGAATCCTTTGTTATGACACTGGCAGGGTATTACCATTCCCGCATTAAATATCCGAATCAAAAAGATCCCGATGAACAGCCGCAGCAGGAACCCGAGCGTGAGAGCGAAAAAGAGATACCGTCCGACGTCAAAAAGTATCTTAAAGTAGACCTCGGCCTCGACGGGGCGGAACAACAGCCGGCACCGAAAGAGGACGCTCACAATGAATAGTATTGCTGTTACGTGGCACGGCATCTGCGAACCTGCATGGGGAACTGCCGTAGAGCCTTTTATGCAGTCGGTCTTAAACAGGCTGTCGCACCGGCAATGGGATATTTCGCTTGTGTTTTGCAACGATGCGTTTATTCATACATTGAATAAGACATACCGTAAGATAGATGCGCCGACAGACGTCCTTTCTTTTGAACAAGGAGAGGAATACCGCGATGAAGCAGGGCAAACCCGCTTCAGTGCAGGCGATATTGTCATCAGTCTTGACAGTTTAAAATCAAATGCCGAAGCATTTCATGTTTCGGTGAATGAAGAACTCAAACGGCTTTTGATCCATGGGACGCTGCACTTGAGCGGTATGGATCACAGCGATAACAGCCCGCAGCAGGAGATGCTGCAGCTGCAGGAGAAAATACTCGGCGAGTACGAGAGTACCATTGTGTATCAGGAATAACTATGTGGATATTTGATAAACTGAAAAAAAAGCGGGCGGTGTCGGAGATATTACAGGACTCGCTCAACGAAGAAAAAGAGGATATGATACGGGGGGTTGTCGATCTTTCCGATACGGCGGTAAAAGAGGTTATGATTCCCCGAATCGATGTCGATTTTATTCCGATTGATATAGAAAGCGGAGAGCTGGTGCAGCGGGTTGTTGAAAGCGGCCATTCCCGTTTCCCCGTCTATGCGGAATCAATCGATAATGTCGTCGGTGTGCTCTATGTCAAAGATATTATCAACTCCTTTGCAAAGCAAACGCCGATCGATTTAACCCATATTATCCGCAAACCGTTTTTTGTTCCTGAATCCAAGCGGATAGACAGTCTTTTGCGGGAATTTAAACGGCGGCACGTACATATTGCCATTGCAGTAGATGAGTACGGCGGTATTTCGGGCATTGTCTGTATGGAAGATATTATCGAAGAGATTGTCGGCGACATTCAGGATGAATTTGACAATGAAGGCGAAGATATTGTACAAATCGGCGAGGGTTTATGGCTCTGCGATGCCCGTGTCGATATGGATGATCTGGCGGAATATCTGCATACAGACTTACCGTCCGATCAATTTGAAACACTCGGCGGCTTTGTATTCGACTTATTCGGGAAAATTCCCGTACGGTACGAAAAGGTGAGCTGGAATAATTTTGATTTTATCATTCAAGATATGGATGGTCATAAAATCAATACGGTTAAAATTGCGGCGGCAAAACATGATGATGCCGACGAACGGTAGATAAGGAAGGGGACTATGCGTAAACATTTTATAACGGCGCTGATGCTGTGTGTTACCGGAATACTTGCCGCAGCTCCTGTGCAGCTGTTTGAAGCCGGAAAAGAATTGCAATACCATGAAAATTGGTATGGAGCAATTGAACTGTATCAACAGGCTCTAAAAGAGAATCCTTCATATAATGCGGTGTACCGCGGCTTGGCTGAATGCTTTTATGCATTGGGTGAATACGATCAGGCGATTGTTTATGTAGAAAAAGCGCGCCGCTATGCTCCTAAGGATGTCGATCTTGAAAATCTGTATGCCTTTATTCTTATCGGTATCGGAAAAATCGGCGATGCGCAGAAAATTTTTTCAGGTGTACTCGACCGCTATCCGAATAACCTTGACGCCCGCTTTGGAATGGCCGAAATTGAGGTAACCGGCGGCCGTCTGACAAATGCTTCCGAACTCTACACGGCAGCGCTCCGCAGGCAGAGTGAAAACCGGAAAGCGCTGCTATCGCTCGCCTTGCTCAGCTATGAGACAGGTAATACCGCTGCCGCTCAAAGCTATATTACACGGGCGCTGCAATATCACGGCGACAGTGCGCAAGTGCATTACTTTGCCGGCTACTTGGCTGCTCTGACGGGTTCTACCGACGAAGCGGAGGGGCGCATCCGTGCTGCATTGAGTATTGATGAGAATTATGACCGGGCGCGGGCGCTCCTTTGTACGCTTTTATACCGCTCAGGCAGGTACCGTGAAGCGATGAATGTGTCCGATTTACGCATTGCGGACGACCGTAAGCGTGTAGATGCATGGTATTTAAAAACGCTCTGCCTCCTCAAACTTGAACAGCCGAAAGCGGCTTTGGAAGCGGCGCGTACAGGCTTGTCGATTGACCCCGAAAACGAACTGATGCGGACACTGCTCGAAGAAACCGCTATTGATAATCTTGCTTTTGAGGATGAACAGCGCAAAGAACTGTCGCAAATGCACAGCAATAAAGGACGGACATTTGTCAACCGCAATATGACCGATCAGGCGCTCTATGAATACCGACGGGCGCTCAAAGTCTACCCTTATAATGCCGACAGCCGTCAAGCATATGCAAAAATTTTGATGCGGCAAGGATTTCCCGAACGTTCTATTCAGCAGCTTGAATTTATCCAATCTATCGAAAAGAGCAATGCTCAAATCAACGATACGGTTGAAGCATATCGAAAAGCGCTTGACCGTTCCATCGGAAAGCGGTGGGGCATTGACCCGCTCTATTTGGAAAAGGCGCACCTCTCCGTCGGTTTGTTTTATCAAGAGCATCCAGCCAATGTCTTTCATCCTGAATCCGAGAAACTGACTGCTTCGGTGATGGCGGATATTTTGTCATACAACCGGCGTTTTGCGGTTACGCCTCATTTTAGCGCACCCAGTTCATATACGGAAGCGTTCAGGCAGGCGCGCTCCGCCGAACATGACTATTTCGGTATCGTCAGCGTACAGGAAAACGAGCGGGATATTCAAATTACGCTTGATCTATATGTCGCCCGTACCGGATCAAAAGCAGAAAGCCTGACGGTATACCGTTCCGGCAATGACCGGTTCAGCAATGCATTACGCAGGATTACCGATATGTTTTATAAGGCGATGCCGATTATCGGAAGCCTTGCAGGACGTTCTCAGAGTGAAGCCGTTATCGATATTGGAGCGGGAGATTGCAGTTTTGACGAATGCACGGTTGAGATTGTAAAAAAAGGAACGCTTACCATTGCCAATGAAGGCATCGGATTGGTTTATAACGAGAAAGATGTTTTAGGAACTTTTACAGTCGGCCGTATATCGGAGGATATGACCGAAGGGACGCTGACTCGTAAAGGATACTACGATAAAATGACAAAAGGCGATACGGCTGTACTGATTCATGCGGAATCCGGAAAAAGCGGAAGCAAGGCTGAAAAGACGAGCGATGGACTTGATCTGCGCGGACAAGAAATGTCGGGACTTCTTTCGCTCCTACGGAGCATCCGATAGTATATGGCGGTATTACTGCCGTCATAAAGATGAAACTCATCTTAGCGCCGCTTGCCGCTCTTTCCCATTCAGGATTGCGGAGTCTTATTCATCGGTTTTCAGATCCCGATGAATATTATTCCGAGATGATCCATGCGCCCTCACTGCTTGCAGGGGGCATCTTTGAAGAATGGTATCTCAGGACAAATCCTGTGCCGGAAAAACTGGTATGGCAGCTTACCTCTCCAAGAGCGGAGGCTCTTTCAGCTGCGGTACCGATCGTTTTACGGCATGGCGGTATCGGTATTGATGTGAATATGGGATGCTGTGCACCTCCGATTGTGCGCTCAGGCGCCGGTTTTGCATGGATGCTCAAACCGTTTGAGACAACCGCAGCCATGCTGCGCACGGTGCGGAAAGCAATCGAACAGTATGAGCTGACAGCGGATTGCGCCGGCTCTATCCGTTTGAGCGTTAAACTCAGGCTCGGCGTTACTGAGGATTACCCGTTTTTGCTCCGGTTTTGTAAGATGCTTGAAGCCGAAGGCGTTTCCCTTATCACGCTGCATCCGCGCTTGCAGCGGCAGAGCTACGGACGCCCTGCCAAACACGAATACACGGCGCAGCTTGCGCAGGATTTACATATTCCGGTGTATGGAAACGGCGATATAGACAGCGTAGATGCGTTCGTTGATGCTGCAGCACGCTATCCCTGCGCCGGCTGGATGATCGGGCGGGGAGCTGTCCAAAAACCGTGGCTTTTTCAGGAAATACGTTCGCGCGTTTCAGACGGCTGCGTACACGAAAGCGCCGGAACATACAGCGTTAACCTTGAAGAAACCGCCATGCTTTTTTTGCAGCTTTTGCGTACGGAACAGCCGGCAGCTTTTCATACGACACGCGCACAGCGGTTCTTTCAGTTTTTTTGCGCGAACTTTTCTTTTGCTCATTATTGCAAAACCAAACTGCAGCACGCTGCCGGCCTTGAAGAAGCGGAGGCCGAGCTGCGCGCTTACTTTGAGCAAGTCCCGCAGGACCGCGTACTCCGTTATGGAGACTTGATGCTCGGATAGTTTCTTAATAGAATTGAACGGAGTGTTTTTATACACAAGGAGACATATACAAATGAATACAACTGATATGCAGCGGCCGTTTCCGTGGGAGGCACGGCCAAGCGATTGCAGCGATGTACTGTGGCGGTATTCGGGAAATCCGATTATTAAGCGGAATGCGATTAAGCGAAGTAACAGTATTTTTAACAGCGCGGTTGTGCCGTTCGGGGACGGATATGCGGGCGTGTTCCGCTGCGATGATAAGCGGAGGGAGATGATCCTCCATGCAGGTTTTAGCAAAGACGGAATGCACTGGACAATCGATGAAGAACCGCTGGTATTCACCGGCGCCGACAGCGAAATCGGCACATTTGAGTACGGCTATGACCCGCGGGTGTGCTTTATCGAAGACCGTTACTATGTAACGTGGTGTAACGGCTATCACGGACCGACTATCGGCATTGCATACACGTATGACTTTAAGACATTCACGCAGCTGGAAAACGCATTTTTGCCTTACAACCGGAACGGCGTACTGTTTCCGCGTAAAATAAACGGCAAATATGCAATGCTGTCCCGCCCCAGCGATACGGGGCATACGGCATTCGGCGATATTTTCTACAGCGAATCGCCTGATATGGTCTACTGGGGGAAGCATCGGCACGTGATGGCGCCGCGCGGCTGGTGGCAGTCCACCAAAATAGGAGCAGGCCCTGTGCCGATTGAAACTGAAGAAGGCTGGCTGCTGTTCTATCACGGGGTACTCACCTCCTGCAACGGCTATGTGTACAGTTTCGGGGCGGCGCTGCTCGATTTGGATCAGCCGTGGAAAGTGTTGTACCGAACCGAACCGTACCTGCTTTCGCCGCAGATGCTCTATGAATGCGTCGGAGATGTTCCGAATGTTACCTTCCCATGCGCCGCCCTATATGATAAACCTACCGGAAGAATTGCCGTCTACTACGGCTGTGCGGACACGGTAACCGGCGTTGCTTTTACCGAACTGAAACCGCTGTTGGAATTTATCAAAACTCATTCAAAATTGTAATATCTTACGACGCGAGCGTCGGGGGATTAAACCTTCCGCACGAATAAAAGCAAAAGGGCGAGATATCTGATATGCTTTGTGCGGATTTTTAAATAATTAGACCTGTTCTGAAACTGAAGTTTCCGAACAGGTCTATTGAGGTTTGCCGCCATGAAGGGCGGCAAGCCTTTTCTTTTCACGTGTACTATCACATACAGCACTATTTTTCTCTTGGTTTCTGCTCATATTGAAACCCGTTTCTGCACGTTAAATCGGCTCTGAAAAATTACCCATAGGAATAGATAGCCACTAAAGCTCAGTAATACGGCGGTTTCCGGGCAATCGGGATAATTCGGTAACGAGCAGGATA
>CAJPOL010000040.1 GCA_905372265.1 uncultured Treponema sp.
TAAGCCTATCTTGAAACGACCGGCGAAAAAAAACAAAAAAACAAGTTGTGTCGCTCTGCGATGCCATCCCCTGATGATGCTCTTTTGCATCGGAGGATGGCGATCGCGCCCTGAGCGTTGTGCAAAGGGCGCGCGGCAAACGGTTTAATACATGCCGCCCATACCGCCCATGTCGGGGCCGGGCGCTGCCGGAGTATGTTTTTCAGGGATGTTAGTAATCGCGCATTCGGTCGTCAGCAGCAAACTTGCAATTGATGCGGCATTCTGTAAAGCCGAACGGGTAACCTTTGCAGGATCGATAATACCGACTTTCATCATATCTACCCATTCCATCTTTGCAGCATCAAAGCCGACGCCGCGTTTTTCTTTTGCCTTTTCCGCAATAACAGCGCCGTCAACACCGGCATTTTCCGCAATTTGGCGGATAGGCTCTTCAAGCGCACGCTTAACAATCTTAAAGCCGATCTTTTCATCTTCGGTCAGCTTTGACATGTCTGCCTTTTCAAGTGTTTCCGCCGCTTGAATTAACGCAAGGCCGCCGCCTGCAACGATACCTTCTTCGATAGCGGCGCGGGTCGCATTCAGCGCATCTTCTACACGGTGTTTTTTCTCTTTCATTTCGACTTCGGTAACGGCGCCGATTTTAATAACGGCAACGCCGCCTGCCAATTTTGCAAGACGCTCTTTAAGTTTTTCCGTGTCGTATTCGGACGTGGAGCTTTCAATTTGCTTTTTGATTTGCGCAACACGGTCATCAATATGCTTCTTTTCGCCTGCGCCGTCGATAATGGTCGTGTTTTCTTTATCGATTTTAACGCTCTTTGCTTGTCCGAGCTGGCTTAAATCGGCAGACTCAAGCTTTAATCCCAATTCTTCGGAGATAACCTGTCCGCCTGTTAAGATTGCAATATCCTCAAGCATTTCCTTGCGGCGGTCGCCGAAGCCGGGTGCCTTTACCGCGCATGTTTTTAATGCGCCGCGGAGACTGTTGACAACCAATGTTGCCAATGCCTCGCCTTCAATATCTTCCGCAATAATTAAAAGCGGCCGGCCCGATTGCGCAACCTTTTCCAAAAGCGGCAAAAGATCCTTCATGGAGGAAATAGCCTTGTCATGGATCAAAATATAAGGATTGTCGTATACGGTCTCCATGCGGTCGCGGTCGGTAACAAAATAGGAAGAAATATAGCCGCGGTCAAACTGCATACCTTCAACATACTCGGTAACCGTTTCCATCGTCTGGGCTTCGCCGACATCAATAACCCCGTCTTTTCCGACGCGGGCGATAGCATCTGCAAGAATTTTGCCGATTTCCGCATCGTTATTAGCGGAAACGGAAGCGACATGAGCGACTTCTTCGGAGCCTTTGATTTCTTTTGCATGTTTTTGAATATCATCGACGGCTATTGCCACCGCTTTATCCATACCGCGCTTTAACTCAAGCGGGGTCATACCGGCTGCGACTGCTTTTAATCCTTCGCGTACCATTGAATAAGCAAGAACGGTAGCGGTTGTCGTTCCGTCGCCTGCCACATCGTTTGTCTTTGTGGCAACTTCTTTTAAAAGCTGCGCTCCCATGTTTTCAAACGGGTTTTCCAATTCAATCTCGCGGGCAACCGATACGCCGTCCTTTGTAACGGTCGGCGCACCGAAACTCTTATCAAGCAATACATTGCGTCCTTTGGGACCCAATGTTACTTTCACCGCATTTGAAATTTGCTCAACGCCGGAAAGCAGACTTTTCCGCGCCTCTTCATTAAACAGCAACTGTTTCGCCATCTTATGAACTCCTTCATCATTATAAAAAAGTTATGCTGTACTACTCTAGGGTGTCTCTAAAAAACGAAGTTTTTAAGTGTCCCCTATAGAAAATCTCTAACCATATTCAAGCTGTTAGAGTTATGATGGTATAAACATACACAAAAAACGGCAAAACGGCAAGAATTTTTCAAGTTTTTCAAAAAGTTACGCTCTTAACCTGAAAAAATATGATATACTATCAGTATTGAATTTTATGCTATTATCGTTATTATATAGCTTTTCTGAAGGAGCCATTGGTGAATAAGCGCGATTTTCCCCGAATACATTTTTACGATCAGGATTTTGTTGATATTTATGACAGAACATGGTCGTTCATCCAAGATTTTTTATTCACTGTAAAAACGGAAAAAGACGGAACCGAGAGCTTTTTCCTTTATCCTGAAAGAGACGGTAAGTTTTTAAATCAGTACGAAACTATTTTTTCCTCTTTTTTCTTTGTGTATTCAAATCGGAATTACAATGCGAATCAGAATATTGATTTTTTCTATGCGCATCAAGAAGAATCGGGGGCAATCCGCTCTAAGTACAATGCCGAAACGGGCGAGCCTGTTTTTACGGATGATAACCCCGAAGGGGTCGGAATGCCGCTTTTTGCATGGGCGGAATACAATATGTTTCATAAAACCGCCAATAAAAAACGGGTTAAGGATGTTATGCCTGTTTTGGTACGGTATATGAAATGGCTGGAAACTTCTTTTAAACGTCCGAACGGCTTATATTCCGTTCCGCTTGCCGCTGTTGAAATGTACAATACTCCCCGTCAAAAAGTCGCTTATCTGGTCGATTTTAATTCGGCATTGGCGATTAACGCGCTGTACATGTCGGCGCTCGGCGATATTTTAAACGATAAAGAGCAAAGTTTTCAGTATAAACGGATTTACTTCACGTTAAAAACAAGAATCAATACGTTGATGTGGAATGCCGAAACAGGGTTTTATCATGATATCGATAGTGATGAGAACATGCTGCCTCAAAAAACCGTCGCAGGCTTTTGGCCGCTGCTTGCCGAAATTCCCAATGAGGATAAAGCGGAAGTATTGACCTCGCATCTGTTAAATCCCGATACGTTCGGTTCCGATCACCCTATTCCCAGCTTATCGCTGGATGATCCCGATTTTGACGAGCGGGGAATGGGATGCCGCGGGAGTGTGTTCCCTTATCTGAATTTTATCGTGATCAAGGGACTTGAAAAGTATGAGCGATGGGAATTGGCGCGGGAATGTACTATCAGGCATATCTATTATGTTCTTGACGGTTTGGCGCCTGAGGGCAATAGTAAAAAAGGCGCTCTGTGGGAAGCCTATCTTCCGCAAAAAGAAGGGCCTGCGCAATGGCCTGAACGGGAAGACTTCCCCCGTAAGCACTATCTGTTTTCTACTGCGCTTTCTACTATTACGCTGATGATTGAGAATGTGATTGGTCTTTCAATCAGTTTTCCGCGAAAAACCGTCGATTGGATTATTCCCAATTTGGAAGTGATGGGAATCGAAAACTTGAGTTTAAAGCGGAATCTGGTAACGATTTTATCATCAAAAACACAGCGGGGCTGGGAAATCCATATGGAAAGCGAAAAACTCTACTATTTCACTATCAATATCCTTGGACAGAAAAAAAAGACGCTGCCGATTCCTTCCGGCAAATGCTCCATGCTGATCGATAAACTATAAGGCGTATGACCTATTTAAACCGTGAGTTGTCTTGGATCGATTTCAATGAACGGGTATTGATGGAAGCCTGTTCAAACACGGTGCCTCTTTTAGAACGGCTTAAATTTATCGGGATCGTCTCCTCCAACTTTGATGAATTTTTTATGGTGCGGGTAGCCGGTTTACAAGAGCTATTCAGGCGGGGAGAGGATTCTCAGGACGTTTCAGGCTTGTCCATCGGGGCTCAGCTGGATGAAATAGCCCGTAAAACAAGGAGCTTGTTCGACATACAGGAACATGCCCTGAATACGGAGATTTTACCGAAGCTGAAAGCGGAAGGCTTGGCCTATTTGAAACCTGAGGAATGTACTATTGCCCAACAAGCGTTTTTACGCCGTTATTTTTATACGAATCTGTATGAACAACTAACGCCTGTAGTGCTCAAAGAGACTGCTGATCTTGCGGATACCGTAGACAGTATTCAGCTGTACAGCGCCTTTCTACTGGCGGATAAACGTACCGGAGAAGAAACGCTTGCTTTTATTGAGGTGCCGAACCGATCCCGTTTTGTGTTCCTTCCCGAGAGCGCTGAAAAGGCGGAAAACCAGCGGACGGAATTTGTTTTAGCCGATGAAATTATCCGAT
This sequence comes from uncultured Treponema sp., assembly GCA_905372265.1. GTDB lineage: Bacteria > Spirochaetota > Spirochaetia > Treponematales > Treponemataceae > Treponema. Next base: position 4,113 of record CAJPOL010000040.1, read on the forward strand.
TTTTCGGTGCGGAGGTATTTTCCGATTTCCATGTTACCGGCACCAGTATTTTTAAGATAAACCGTTCCGCCAGCATGACCGTTGATGATTCTACTGACGACGGATTTATTCAGGCATTGCAGGAAATTCTTATTCAACGCCGCTATTCCTTTGCAGTGCGTATGACGTGCAGCTCCGAATCCCCAGCGCTGATACGGCGGATGGCGGAGCTGTTCGGGCTTGAAGAAAAAGAGGTGTATTTGAGCGATGCCCCTATAGGACTTGCATCGTTTTCAAAAATTGCCAAGTTGGACGGTTTCGGGCATCTTCTCAATAAAAAATGGAAGTATTTTTCTCATCCTCACTTTCCGAAATCGGCGCCGCTGTGGGACAGTATCAAGACCCGCGATATTCTTTTGCATGTGCCGTATCAATCGTACAAACCGGTTATCGCCTTTTTGGACGGAGCGGCTAAAGACCCCGATGTAGTATCCATTCAAATGACGCTGTACCGCACAAGTAAGGCCTCTCCCATTGTTCATGCTCTTGAGAAAGCAGCGAAAAGGGGAAAATCCGTAACCGTTTTTGTTGAGGTAAAGGCACGGTTTGACGAAGCGCGGAATATCGGCTGGGTAAAGCGTCTGCAAAAAGACGGCGTTCGGGTAGTGTATGATCTGCCGCATCTTAAAGTACATGCAAAGCTGCTGTTAATTATGCGCCGCGAAGCGCACGGTTTGCAGGGTTATGCGCATCTTGCCACCGGAAACTATAACGATACGACAGCAAAGCTGTATGCCGATATTTCTTTGTTTACAGCCGATGCGTTGATTGTCAAAGATGCGCAGCTGATTTTTGAGCGGCTGTGCGGCAGTACAGCGGAGAACACGCCGCACTGTCTTGTTACCGCTCCGAATGATTTAAAAAGGACTCTTTTGAACTATATTGAACGCGAAGAGATTCATGCGCGGCAGGGGAGGGGAGGCCGTATTATCGCGAAAATGAATAACCTCTCACATCCTGCGCTGATTGACGCGCTGTACCGGGCTTCACAGGCAGGGGTGCGTATCGATTTAAATGTGCGCGGTATTTGTATGCTGATACCCGGCTTGCCCGGAATGAGCGAGAATATACGGGTCATCAGTATTATTGACCGCTATTTGGAGCATAGCAGGATTTTTTATTTTGAAAACGGCGGCGATTGCGAGTGGTATCTTTCCAGCGCTGACTGGATGCCGCGTAACTTGGAGCGGCGGGTTGAGTTGCTCTTCCCTGTGCTTGATAAAGAGAATCGCGAACTGCTCCGTTATCTGATTTCCGTCTATTTTTCGGATACGGTGAAAGCGTTTGAGATGCAGCCGGATGGGAGCTGGCGCCGGAGGTCTTCGCAGCAGCCCGCTTGCCCGATACGGGCACAGGAAGCCTTTCAGCGTTTTTTTAATCCGAAAGACATCCCTGCGGTTACGGTAAAGGAGGATGCTGTATGATACGGAAAAAAAGAGCCGTGCGCATGATATGCGGTATACTTGCGTTTTATTTAATAGTATGCGGTACCGGATGCCGTACGGAATCGCAGCGTACCCTCCATTTATACAATTGGACGTATTATACCCCCGACTCCGTTATCCGTGCGTTTGAACAAAAATACGGGGTAAAAGTCGTATACGATGACTTTGCTTCCAACGAAGATATGTTTGCAAAGCTGATGGCCGGTTCAAAAGGCTATGATCTGGTTGTGCCTTCGGCCGATTATGTTTCGATCATGATGAAGCTCAATATGCTTGAAAGCATTGACCGGACAAAAATTCCCAATCTCAGGTATCTCAGCAAGGAAGTGCTTGACCGTACCGGGTATGATGAAGGGCTTGGTTTCTCGGTGCCCTATTATATGGGCGCTGCCGGTATTGCCGTCAATAAGCAGGCTGTTCCGCAGTACGGCAGAGATTGGCATATTTTTGAACGCAGCGATTTAACCGGACGCATGACGATGATGGATGATATGCGGGAAGTGCTTGGAAGCGCCCTTGCCGTGCTCGGATATGATCTGAATACCGCCGATACGGAGGCGCTTGAGCGCGCATACCGGCTGATACAGGAGCGATGGAAGCCTCATCTGGTGAAATTTGATTCCGACGGTTTTGCAAAATCCTTTGCATCGGGCGATTTTGCTGTCGTTCACGGCTATGCGGAAGCAGTGTTTGCCGAACTATCGGAGGAACAGGCGCAGCATGTCGATTTCTTTATCCCAAAAGGTATTCCGTCGGCGCTGTATATTGATAGTCTGTGTATTCCGAAGGGAGCTCCCCATCCTGAGCTTGCGCACACGTTTATCAACTTTTTGCTGGAACCGGAAATTTATGCGCTATTTCTTGATACGTTCGGCTTTCCTGCTTCCATTCATACGGAAGCGGGAGCGTATACAAAACGCAAGCCGCATTATACCCTTGATGATATGAAAGACTGTGTTCTGAAAAAAGATCTCGGCGCGGATTTAGAGATTTATACCGATTATTGGCAGCGGATACGCTTTACGCCGTAAACGGTGATAGGAGGTGATTACGATGCGGGTATCGCTGGTGAACGGTATCGTAAAGATTGCAAAAATTATCGGTGTGCTTGTTGCCGCTGCCGCTCTATTATTCGGGTGCTTTTTATTGTTTCTTACAGCGGCTGAGTACCGTCCCTCTGCTGAGGAGCCTGCCGAAATTGCAGGAGGGACGGGCAGCGCCGCCGGTATTGATCCTACGCAGCCGATCGATATTATCAGCTGGAATATCGGTTATTGCGGGCTGGGGGCAAAACAGGATTTTTTTATGGACGGCGGCGCTCTGGTGCGGCCGGAGAACAAGCAGTCCGTAGAAGAGAATCTTGCAGGCATTATCCGAACGCTGCAGCGAAATCCGGCCGATATGTATTTTATTCAAGAGCTGGATAAATCATCAAAGCGTTCCTATTATATTGATCAACACGCCGCGCTGACTGATGCGCTGGCAGTTTTTTCCGCCTATACGTATAATTTTAAAGCGGCATTTGTGCCGTATCCGTTTCCGCCCATCGGTAAGGTTGCAAGCGGGGTAGGGGGCTTTACTCGTTTTCCGTTTGCACGGGCATACCGTTTTGCATTGCCGGTGCCGTTTACATGGCCGGTCAGTACGGTGAACCTTAAACGGTGTATGCTGATAACCCGTTTCCCGCTTGCATCGGGCAAAGAGCTTGTAGCGGTGAATGTGCATTTGGAAGCCTATGATGAAGGGGAGGGGAAAGTCGCCCAAACGAAAGCGCTGACGGATTTTGTCCGCGCCGAATATGCGGCGGGCAATTATGTGATAGTAGGAGGCGATTTTAATCAAACCTTTCCCGGTTTTGATCTTTCACGCTATCCGGTGCATGAAGGCCGCTGGGCGGCCCCGGTGATTGACGGCGCATTACTGACGGACGGTTGGCGCTTTGCCGTTGACGGGCGCGCCCCATCGTGCCGGCTGAACAATGCGCCGTATGAACCGGCCATTACGGATGAAAAACTCCGTAAGGACTGGCAGTATTATGTGATAGACGGTTTTATCGTTTCGCCGAATGTGTCGGTGCAGTCGGTTGAAACGCTTGATGAATCCTTCCGGTATGCCGACCACAATCCGGTAAAGCTGCGCGTACTGCTGAAGGGAGCGGCAGGGTAGGGGACGGGGCGGCCGTTGAAAGCGGAGGCGAGCGCTTTGCGCCGGAGATGCTGCCCGATGATGATAACCTTTGACTCAGGCATCGGATCGCAGAGTGCAACGCTGTAGCGTTTGTCTACAATATCGAATCGAGTCCAATACCCGCCGATAGCCGTATATCCCTTTACGCGGTAAACGGCGCCTAAAAAGCCCCGTATCAAGGCAACCAGCAATTCAAGCAGATCGGAGACCGAATTAAGCTGTATACCAGTAAATCCTACATTTTCCAAGTCAAGTTCGTGTTCCTTTTCAAGGGGAATAAGCGCGTTCTTTTTGTTGTGCGGCTGGAGCAGCAGCTTATTCCACCATTCGTCCGGCTGATTTTGATAGGGCGTATTGAGAATCTCCGCACGGGGATTCAGATCGCGTAATAGCGCGGTAATGCGGCTCAGTTCGGCAGGAGAAGTTTGCTCTATTTTTGATAACAGCAGGCGCGGCGCATTTTTTATTTGGTCGGTATAGATGCCGCCGAATTCACGTATATAATCATCGACGCAATGAATGTCTACAATTGTAAGCGGTTCGAGCAGTTGAATCCGTTCATATTCGATTTTTTCGATATTGCGCATTACTGCGCTCAGTAGACCGACGCCGGTAGGTTCCACAATCAGGTATTCGGGATCAAGCGTATTTGCAATTGTTAAAATTGAAGAAGCAAAATCGGATTTCAGTGAACAGCAAATACAGCCTTCGGTCAGTTCCCATACTTTCAATCTATTTTGCTGTAAAAGGTCGCCGTCAATTCCCGTTCCCCCATACTCGTTTTCCATCACGGTAAAATGACGCCCCGTTTTTTCGGAAAGAGCAGCGATAAATGTTGTTTTGCCCGCTCCCAAAAAGCCGGAAATGACAAGAATTTTCATATATTCCTTCAAGAGCAAAACGCATCAGACGGTTGTTCGTAAAATTTGATTAACCGCAAAGCACACAGAGAACGCAAAGATTTTTAAAAAGGTTTCTGTTAAACTTTTCCTCGATTTATCTCTGCGTTCTTGGCGGCCTCTGCGGTTTGATTATTTTATCTGCTTTGTCCAATGCGTTTGCCGTTCGGCCAAGCGCCTACATCGCCTTTTCAAGGTAGCCTGTTCTGGACACTGAAGTTTCCGAACAGGTCTAATATTTCTGTTTTAGATAACGACAACCGGCTTAATCAAATCGGCGGGGTTATCTTTCATCAAGTAGAGCGCTTTCTCAACGTGTTCAAAACCTTTGAACGTATGAGTAATGAGTTTTGAAAGATCGAGTTTGCCGACAGCGACAAGGCTGCTCAATTTCTCCATTCTGAGCCGTCCGCCCGGCATCAAACCGCCGTTGATTTGCTTATGTCCCATTCCGACGCCCCATTCGACGCGCGGAATTTTGATGGAAACGCCTGAACCGAGATAATTCACATTTCCGATTTTTCCGCCCGGTTTCAGAGCTTTGACGGCCTCATCAAATGTATCGACGGTACCGCCTGCAATGATAACCTTGTCTACTCCTTTGCCGTGGGTGAGATCAAGGATTTGCTTATCGATCGGGCCTTGTTTGTAACTGATAATGTCGGTTGCACCGTAGAACTTTGCAGCGGCGATACAGGCAGGGCGGGTACCGACGGCATAAATCCGTGAAGCTCCGCGTAAGGCGGATCCGGCAACGGACATCAAACCGACCGGGCCGATACCGATAACCAATACCGAATCGCCGTATTGTACATCGGCAAGTTCCGCGCCGTGGAAACCGGTAGGAACCATATCGGAAAGCATCGGCGCATGCTCAATCTTTACTCCGTCAGGGATATGCGCAATATTGCCGTCAGCATCGTTGACATGGAAGTACTCGCCGAATACTCCGTCTTTAAAGTTTGAAAATTTCCAGCCCGCCAGCATTCCGCCTGAGTGCATTGAGTAGCCGCCCTGCGCTTCCAGCGAGTTCCAATCGGGCGTAATTGCCGGAACCAATACTTTGTCGCCGGGTTTAAAATCTTTTACTAAGGAACCGACTTCAACAACCTCACCGCAGCCCTCATGTCCTAAGATCATGTTGTGGCGGTCTCCGATTGCGCCTTCCCATACCGTATGGACATCGGAAGTACACGGCGCCAAAGCAAGCGGTTTACAGATCGCATCCAACGGGCCGCATTTCGGCGTTTCTTTTTCAATCCAGCCGGTTTCTCCCAATTTAAGCATCGCAAAACCTTTCATTTCTGCCTCCTTACAGGGTAATATTCCAAAAAGCTATCGGCTTTTTAAGATATTCCATAGTATTTATCTCTATAATATATTTAAAAGACTAAATACACAAGCAAAAAGTTAAGGATTTTCGGCTGCTCTTAAGAAATGCAATAGGTGAAGTTCCTGCATGCGGAAGTCCTGCGCTGCCGATCCGTTTGCTTGCTTTTTTTGATTATTTACAGTAAACTGCGGAAATCACACACATATCAAGGAGTATGATATGGCTTATAGGATCTCCGATGCTTGCGTTAATTGCGGTATTTGCGAAAGCGAATGTCCGGTAGGAGCTATTAGCGAAGCAAACGGAACACATGTTATCGACGCCGGCGCTTGTATCAGCTGCGGCGCTTGTGCAGGTGTATGCCCTTCGCAAGCGATCGCCGAAGACTAGCTGACGGTAGAGCCCGCTTTACAGTAATCGCTTGGGGCGGGATGATCCTGAGCCGGTAGGGTAGGTAAGACGGTTGGTATGCACAACCGATTTGCCGCTATAACCGGTATTTTTGAGTTTTAAAGTGAACCGGCTTTTCCGTGTGTGCTTTAAAACATCGCCTTTTACCGTAACGGTAAACCTCTAAAAGCAATCATCCCGTATTGTTTTTAGAGGCACTTTATTCAATGAAAAGGTCTAAAACGTGAAAGATTGTTTTCATAAGATGTTTACCGGTTACAAAACGCTTTTTTTTAAAATATGCACGTTTTTGTTTATCTTCGGTATCTGTCTTTTCTTTAGTTTTCTGATTGTGTATCCCTTGTGGCTTTTGGCGACCTCTCACACAAAAACATATACCATTATCAGCCTCACTTTTTTTTCAGCGTTCGTGCTGGTTGTAATCGGTAAAGCGGCTATAAAGCGCTACCGGCAAAACAGCCGTATGTTTTTCCATTCACTGATAAAAAAACTGATTTTACTTACCGGATTTGCAGGTTTCTTTATTCTTATCTTTGCCTATCAGCGGTTTTTTGCATTCTTGTCTCTTATACTCGCTCTTATACTGTACGGTTTTGTTGCATTCGGCCTATCCGAAAAGTGAGTATCGTGTTTTCGAACATGAAAAAGCATTTTATCCGGTATACGGCCGTTGTATTTTTATCGCTTACAGCAGCGGCTGCGGAGCGTATGGAATTGCCGTTGATCACGGACTTGTCTTCCCGCAACCATGTCTTTCAGCAATACAGTGATGACGTGTTATATGCGCGGAAAGCGCTCGCAGCCGGTAAAGAAGGCTCGGAACTGCCGCTCTATTTTTACCGCTATAAAGCAACAAAAGAAGACACCATTATTAGAATAGCCGCCCGATGCAGCCTCCCCTATGACGCGCTGATAACGCTGAACGGCATTGAATCGGTTAAAGCCGATATTTCACATAGGACACTGCTGCTGCCGACGTTACCGGCATTGTATATCCCGGAAAAAGCCGTTTCCGATATAGAAAAACTGACGGAAGCTTTCTGCGAAAAAATTAAGACCGAATCGTTTATACTGACGCTTCCCGACCCTGAAAACCCGGCAAAGAAGATACGGGTACGGTGTTTCCCCAATGTACTGCTCGACAGTACCATACGCAATTTTTTCTTTACGCCGTTTTATCATTTTCCGCTGCAAAAAGCAGTGGTAACTTCGCCGTTCGGCAAACGGAAAAGTCCGTTTACCGGAAAAGATTCCTATCATGCAGGTATCGATTTAGCAGCCCCGTTAGGCAGTCCCGTCAGTGCCTGTTCAAACGGACAAGTGATCGATACCGGCTACAGCAGAATATACGGCAACTACATCATCATAAGACACCATGACGGACGGGAAAGCCTTTACGGACACCTCAGTAAAGTGAAAATCACCTTGTATGAAAAAGTAAAATCAGGTACAATTATCGGTAACGTTGGTTCTACCGGAATGTCTACAGGCCCTCATCTTCATTTTGAGATACGGGAGCACGGAAAACCAAAGGACCCGTCTCTTTTTGTTGACATAAAGAAGAAATGAAACATACTTTATTGCTGCTATCATTTTTTTTCTTTTTTACCTGCCCGCCGCTGTACTCTGACACTTTTCGGGTCAATACCGTACATACGTGCATTTTTGAAAGCGAAGCCTTTGAACCGCTTACCTTTTCGATCGGCTATAACGATGCGGTTGCTTTTGCAGTAAAAAGCGATTTTCTCTTTTTAGAAGGCATTGAACTTGAAATTAAGCAAAGCAGCGCCTGTGTAAATTTCCCTCATGCAATCGCATACGGCATTTATACGGATATTATTCCGGAACCGGCAAAAAAGACAATCGACTATTCCGCTCAAGAATATACCGCTGCAGTGCTGCCGAATCGTTTTTCGCACATTATACGAATCCCGTTCAAAAGCGTGTACCGTTTTAAGCAAGAGGGGAACGCGGAAATACTGCCGTATGAGCGAAAGATCGGCATAGCGCCTTTCATGCTCCGGCTCAAGCCGGTTGCAAAGGATGTACCGGAGGCTGTCAAAAAAGCAGCATTTACCATTATTGTGCGGCCGTTGCTCATTGCAGAAGGGGGCCTAAAAATCAGCTTGCGCTTCCCTGAAAGCGAAAAAGATGAGAAGGTTGTCAGTGTACAGCTTAATAACCGGCAGCTGACCGACTTTACGGGTGTCAAGCTGATTCCGCCGGGAAATTATTCGGTGATCATACATGCGCTCAATTATCGTAATGAGATGCGCTCATGTATTGTCGAGCGGGGTAAAATTACTCATCTTGATGTAACGCTGCAATCGACAACCCCTCTCCTGTATATCAAAGCCCCTGAAAATGCAATCGTGTTCCTTGATGAAAAAGAGATCGATGTGAAAAAGCCATATATTCCGATTACTGTCGGTATGCATACCATCGTGTGTAAGTTGGGAAATTATGAAATCACCCGTCAAATTACGGCTGAAGAAGGCAAAACATATCGGCTGACAATGAATATGGATGTCGGACTTGAAGAAGTTGAATAAAAAGATGAAAACCTTGTCAAGGTTTCACTCTTTTATCCGATATATAAGGTATCGGCCGGTTAGTTCCCCTCCCACCCATTAGCCGGCCGATAGCCAAGACGGCGGGCCGGTTGTTACAACCGGCTTTTTTTATATAAACAACAGGCACTGTCAATCAAGAGCCATGATGAGTATACCAGCCGTGTAGATGTGTATATATTTTAGAGGATACCCTTACGGTACCGGTGCAAGCGCCGCTTTTTCCGCTTGCAGCTTACGCAGTTTTTCTTCCAGCGCATGTTCTTTTTCGCGTTTACAAAGAGGACATTCAAAGTGTTCTCCGTCAAGATAACCGTGATACGGACAGATAGAAAAGGTCGGAGAAATAGAAAAATAGGGAATCCGGTAATGAGAGGCGACAGCCTTTACTAAATCACGGCAGGCGCGCCACTCCTTAACGGACTCGCCGAGGAAGATATGGAAAACCGTACCGCCCGTATATTTGCGCTGGAGCGCTTCTTGATGATCCAATGCCTCAAAAACATCACTTGTGTAGGAAACCGGCAGCTGACTCGAATTCGTGTAATACGGTTCGCGTTCGCCTGAAGCGATAATATCGGGGAACTGCTGCTTATCATGCCGTGCAAGCCGGTATGAGGTACTTTCGGCAGGCGTTGCTTCAAGGTTAAATAAATCGCCGGTTTCTTCTTGAAAATCGGCAAGCCGTTTACGCATATACGTCAACACTTTTTCAGCAAATTCCTTACCGTTTTTTCCGACAATCGTTTCGCCGAGGAAGTTCAAGCATGACTCATTCATGCCGCAGATACCTATTGTAGAAAAATGATTGCGGAGATGCTGCAAATAGCGGCGCGTATACGGAAAAAGCCCGCCTTCTAAAAGACGCTGAATAACTTTCCGCTTTATCTGTAAGCTCACTTTGGCAAGCTCCATCAGATAATCGAGCCGGTCAAAATAATCTTTCTCGGTTTTTGAAAGATAGCCGATTTGCGGCATGTTGATGGTAACGACGCCGATTGAACCGGTAAACTCATCGGAACCGAACAAACCGCCGCCCCGTTTCCGTAATTCCCGTTTATCAAGCTGTAAACGGCAGCACATTGAGCGTACATCGCTCGGATTTAAATCCGAATTGATAAAATTCTGAAAATAGGGCGTTCCGTATTTTGCCGTCATCTCAAACAGCAGTTCCGCATTGGGGCTATCCCAATTAAAATCATCGGTAATGTTATATGTCGGAATAGGATACTGAAAGCCGCGCCCTGCAGCATCGCCTTCGAGCATCAGCTCAATAAATAGCTTATTGATCATGTCCATTTCCGCTTGACAATCCCCATAGGTAAAGTCTGTTTCGGTTCCGCCGACAACTGCTTTTTTATCTGTAAGGTCTTTCGGACATACCCAATCAAGTGTGATATTGGTAAAAGGCGCTTGACTTCCCCACCGGCTCGGCGTATTGACTCCGTAGACAAAACTTTGCAAGCACTGCTTCACACTTTTTTCGTCAAGTGCATCGATTTTGACAAAGGGCGCAAGGTAGGTATCAAAAGAGCTGAACGCCTGCGCTCCTGCCCACTCGTTCTGCATAATACCGAGAAAATTAACGATTTGCTGAATGAGCGTTGAAAGATGGCGCGCCGGTTTTGAGGTGATTTTATCGGGAACACCGCCGAGCCCTTCTTGAATCAGCTGCCTGAGCGACCACCCTGCACAATAACCGGAGAACATCGAAAGATCATGGATGTGGAACGCTGCCGTTTGATGGGCTTCCGC
>CAJPOL010000041.1 GCA_905372265.1 uncultured Treponema sp.
ATTTTTACGTGATGCACCACTTCTTTTTCGGTTAGATTTAACGTGAGGCAATGCGTTCTGTTGAATTTATATGGTAGGTATGGTACACTCAAGTATTATCGAAAGCCCAGAGGGAGATATGCGGCAATCCGTGCATTTTTATAATACGAAATATCCTTCTATAAATATTCCGCTCACAGAAGTCATTCTGAAAATGGGCGAACGGAAAAGAAACGGTTTTTATGTTCCCGAACATATCCCCTCATTTACCGATTCATTGGTATATAAAAATCCTCCGCCGTCTTTTAGGGAAGTGGCTTTTGAAACGGCACGGGCATTTTTTCAATCTTCTATTCCTGAAGAAGACTTATATACGGTAATTGCCGATGCTTTTTCTTTCCGTGTTCCTGTATTCCCGATTGATCCGCGTACCTATGTTATTGAGCTTACGCATGGTTCAAGCGGATCTGCACTTGATTTTGGAGCTCGCTTTACCATTCAATTGCTATCCTATCTTTATCGGAATACGGAACGCCCCTTACATGTCTTATACGCAGGGGAAGCGGATGCCGTTATGGCTATTGCCGATTCGATATCCTCAAAAAACCAGATTGCCTGTACGCTGCTGTATCCGCAAGGAAGTCTCTCGCATGATGCTGAGCAGCGGCTGCTTGCATTTCCCAAAAATATACAAGCCTTCTCCGTTGACGGCTCTTTGGATATGTGCAGAAACATGGTATACGCTGCTGCAGAATCACCGGTGCTGAGAGAACGGGCAGTTGTTTTTTTACCTGATATTACTCATGTTACCTATTTTTTATCGTATACTTTTTGCTGCATATATGCAGCATTGACGGTGCTATCCCGCAGCGGTTACGATAACAGTATAGAAATACCTCAATTACTGATGGGGATGACGCTTACGCAAAGAGACGGCATCAGCGCTGCGGTACTTGCTCAAAAGATGAAAGCGCCGATCAAAGGTTTTATTGCTGCCGCTGTTTATGATAAAGAGCCTCCGCCGGACAGCTTTGATAATGACTATGAGCGGCTTAAACTCTTACACGGGCCAAAAGCGCTTCATACCGATATTGCCTTGTACCATATGCATACGAACAACGTAATCGAAGCGATGAGAACATGCAATAATCGGACAGGCTATATCATCAGTCCAAAAGGAGCGGAGGTGTGGCGTGCATGGAATGCGGTGCGCAGCGGAGAAATGAACAACTGTGCGCCGGCAAAGCTGCCTGAATGGCTCATTGATACAGAGTATGCCGGATCATACATCGGTATTATTATGGAACCAATGCATCCGGCGCTGTGCAGCAAAGCGATAAAAGATGCGACCGGCAGAGAGCTACCGCTTCCTTACCGGTTTGAATGCAGCCGTCAAAGCAATCGAAAGCCGCATGTGCTTCCTCCATCTATAGATGCTCTAATCGACAGCATCCTCTAAGTCTTTACACCGTAGCAAGGAAGTAAAATCCAATCAACATACCCCGACGCGAGCGTCGAGGTATTAAAGCCTCCGCGCAAATCACAAAAATTAAGAATCATTCTTGTCTTTTCCAATAAAATTGATTACTATAATGACACTATGATTACTACACAGAAAAAATGCATTTTCATGTTTTTTGCGGTAACGGCCTTATTCTTTAGCTGCGCCCGAGTGCAAGCAAAAGGAAAAACGGAAAAGCCGCACACTACGGTCCGGAATGGAGGTATGGCAATGCCGGGAAATGTAAAAGAGATTTATCTGGCAGGCGGCTGCTTTTGGGGTGTGGAAGGTTATTTCCGCAGGCTTTCCGGAGTGGTTGACACTGATACCGGATATGCAAACGGAAAAACCGAAAAAACAGACTACCATGCAATAGGCAGTACCGATCACGCGGAGACAGTTAAAATTGTGTATAACAGCGGCGTTATCTCGCTTGAAGAGCTTTTAGCGCACTATTTCCGCATTATTGACCCGCTTTCAGTGAATAAGCAAGGCAATGATAGGGGGCGGCAATACCGCACGGGAATTTATTACAGCGATGACGCTTCTGTTCCCATTATCCGAGCTTTTATGGAAAAAATGCAGAAGAACTATGCCCAGCCGCTTGCTGTTGAGGTAGAGCCGCTCAGGCATTTTATACGGGCGGAAGAATATCATCAGGATTACTTGGAAAAAAATCCGGGTGGATATTGCCACATCGATTTACGGATGGCGGATAAGCCGCTGCATGATGAAAAAGACTTTCAAGTACCCAGCCTTGAGGAGCTGAAAGGCAGGCTATCGGCGCTTCAATACAATGTAACTCAAGAAAAAGCCACCGAACGCCCCTTTACCAGTGAATATGACAAGTTTGACGGTAAAGGTATCTATGTTGATATTGTTACGGGAAAACCGCTCTTTTCCTCAAGCGATAAGTATGATGCGGGATGCGGTTGGCCGAGCTTTACCAAACCGATCACTTCGCAAGCGGTTGATTTTGCGCATGACGGCAGTCATGGTATGCAGCGGATTGAAGTTACCTCAAAAACCGGCGGCGCTCATTTAGGGCACGTTTTCGATGACGGTCCGAAGGACAAGACGGGATTACGGTACTGCATTAACGGTGCATCATTGCGGTTTGTGCCGTATGAGGAAATGGATGCTGCCGGTTACGGCGAATATAAGCAATACGTAACCGACTAATCTATACAAGAATAACACAAAAACGCTGATAGCTCCCCTGTGGACTTATCGGCGTTTTTCATTTTCGTATTCGCAAGCGATACGGGCGGCAAGCCGTGCATTATTCAACACCAGCTGAATATTTGCGTCGAGGCTTTTACCTGCGGTAATTTCTTTTATCTCATTTAAAAGATACGGCGTAACGGCCTTACCTTGAATGCCGAGCTTGTTTGCCCGTATAAGAGCTTCGCTGATTGCACCATTTATCGTATTGGGATCCATTGCATAGTCTTGCGGAATAGGGTTTGTAACCAGCATTCCCGACGGATATCCGATCGCCTGCTGTACGATAAAGCTTTTTGCAATATCTTTCGGACAATCGAGACGGCGATTCACAAAAAAACCGCTTTTACGGGTATAAAAAGCGGGCAGCTCATCTGTTTCAAAACCGATAACGGGTACCCCTTTCGTTTCTAAGTACTCAAGTGTTAAGCCAAGATCAAGAATCGATTTTGCACCGGCGCATACAACCACAACCGGAGTTTGCGCAAGCTCTTCAAGATCGGCGGAAATATCCATCGTTGTTTCCGCTCCGCGGTGCACCCCACCGATACCTCCCGTTGCAAAAATGGAAATACCGGCAAGATGCGCAATAATCATAGTAGCGGCAACCGTTGCAGCTCCGTCTTCTCCTTTTGCAATCAGCGTTGGAATATCTCTTCTGCTTGCTTTTTCAATTGCAACGCCTTTTTCACCGAAATAATCGATTTCTTTCGGGCTGATTCCCGCTTTAAGCCTGCCGCCGATAATGGCGATGGTTGCAGGAACGGCACCGTTCTCGCGTACGGTTTGCTCAACATGCAGCGCCGTCTCTACATTCTGCGGATACGGCATTCCATGCGAAATAATCGTTGATTCCAATGCAACCACGGGGCGACCTTCATGCAGCGCCTTTTGTACTTCAGGCGCAACATCTAAATACTTACTACTATATTCCATATTCTTCTCCTCTTATCCCGGCACGTTTACATAATAATTCTTTGGTAACGGAACGGCTGACAGTATGAGGGCTCTCAATACAGATGCTTGCGGCAGCCTGCCCCACCCGTGCGCTTGTTTCCAGATCGAAACCGTGTATAAATGCCCATGCGATTCCGGCAAAAAGGCTGTCTCCTGCGCCGGTCGTACTCACCGGACTTACCTCCATTGCAGGCAGCAGTAAGCATTGCCCTGCGTCGGAACAAAAAAGGCCGTCTTTCCCTAACGAAACAATCAGCCGCTTTACTCCGGCCTGCAACAATACCGCTGCGGCATTCCGCAGAGACCGATCATCGGTTAACCTAATGCCCGTCAAGCATTGCATTTCCATTTTATTCGGTTTGATGGTATGAATAAACGGCAGTATATCCCTTATTTTTTCGGCTTTAGCGGTTGAAACGGGATCAATAAACAGAGGAACGGTACAGTGCCGTGCGAGGAACTCCAATGACGCTTTTGGGATGTTGGTATCGGTAATACAAACTGCAGCCCCGTTGATAAGCAGCATATTCACTGCAATATACTCAGGCGTCAGCGAATCATAGAGGTTCATGTCTGATACGGCAAGCTGCATTTCTCCGGCGGCATCATTGATACAAAGGTACACAGACGATGTCCGTTCGGGCAGAGTCTTTGCTGCTGATATATCAATACCGGTCTGCATACACTCCTGTTTCATATGTTCTGCATACATATCGCCGCCGAAAACCGTTAGAAAGTATACCGGCACATCAAGGCGGGCAAGGTTCTCTGCTACATTTCGCGCTACGCCTCCAGCCGAAAACCGCACTATTCCCGGATTAGAATCGCCTGCTACCAAAGCGGCAGAAGAAGCGCCGGTTATATCAATATTTGCACCGCCGATAACAACAGCGTATCGGCTTTTCCGGTTAAAATGCATAGCGGGCGGTCAGCCGTACAAAGCTATTGTCTCCGAATTGGCCGAATGAGCCGGTACGGCTGCCTCCAAAAATCCCAACGGCGCAATCCAGCACAAGACTTGCAAGCTGCCAACGGATGCCCGGCGTAATATAAAAATCGGCATCTTCAATACCGATCACGGCGCCCAACTTCCATTCAAAGGACTGCCGTAAGAGAGTTTGAGAAACAGCCAGCGAAAGCGCCGTGCCGGTTACCGGTAAGGCGTTCTCAATATCATCCGCTTTGCTGCCTATCCGTCCGTGCAAAAGCCGGACTTTTTCCGCAGCGTTTACTTTAAAGTGAAAACCGCGCGGAGCGCCGTAATCAATTCCGGCATTCCATGCAATAAAGGGATTATAGGTATACGGGTCATCTCCTGTAAGATCATTCGTAATATTTGCAGCGCACTCAGCGGTCAGCTGTACCGGCCCAATGCCTACGCCGTAGTCAAGTCCGATATGATAATACTGATTGTAATCACCCTCTTGTCCTGTAGCATTTACAGCAAGGTCAGGCAATCGTCCGTAGAAGCATTGAAACCCGAAATCATGGATGCCGCCTGCAGAAGTGGTAAGCCGTCCGCCCCCTTGCGCATAAGCAAGAGCCGCAGAACGGTCTTCAACGCCGGTATGCATCAATGGGGAAGAAGGCAGCCGGCTCAGTAAGCGCCGTGCATACCAGCGGCTGTTTGCATCAGCTGAAATATGATTGCCCTCAAAAACGGGTAAAAAGACTCCTTCAAACTTTATATCATGCGGAAAGTATACCGATGCGGCAAAAAGCGGCCGAGCAAGTTTCATATCCTGCGCATCGGAGACCGTAGGATCGATCATATCGCGCGGATTGACGATATCAAGCACGGTAAGCGCATCGGCGCGGCCCCAATGTATTTTTTGAATACCGCCTGAAATAACAACCTTGCTCAACACGATCTTTAAGTACGCTTCGTCAATCCAGCGCGGAATTTGCACGCGCATGGGAAGCCGCAAAGATGGTTGTTCCCCCAGCGTTATGCCGAGTGCTCTGTCGTTCAGCCGGACTCCGAAATATGCTTCCGTAAGCGGAGCGGTTGCGCGGATATGCAGATTGCCTGAAATAAGCGAAGCCGGACGTACGGATTGGAATGTTTTAAAATCGTTAAAAAAGAAAGCGCCGCCTGCCGCCAACGCTCCGCCTATTTCCATAGAGAATACGCTGTCATTCTTCTCCTCACCCTCAAAGCCGAATGCTTCCGTTTCTTGAGCAGAAAGCAGCGCTTGTAAGCCGATCGCTAAACAGACAATCGCTCCTATCTTTTTCATTGTTCCTCCCCAACAGAGCGTCAGTGTAGTGGACAGTTCTTACAGCTTTGCAAGCGGTATGATATCGGGCGCAGTATTTTCACCTTCCAGCTCGGAAAATTCAGTCAGCAGTTTTTTTGCTTTTGTAGAAATTCTCGACGGAATTTTTATGATAACCTTAATATACAGATCGCCTGTTTTACCGTTTGCGGCGGGAACACCTTCTCCTCTTACACGGATAGCTTCTCCGTGCTGCGTCCCTGCCGGAACTTTAACCGTCAATTTTTTATCATTGAGCGACCGTACCGTTATATCGGCTCCCAGCGCTGCCTGTACCATAGAAATCGGAACGACACAGTATAAGTCATAGCCGCTCCGTTCAAACAGCGTATGCGGTTTAATAAAGATGAAAACATACAGGTCGCCGTATGCGCCGCCTCCGCTCCCCGCATTGCCCTGCTTGGGAATAGTGATCCGTTTCCCTTCTTCAACACCGGCAGGGATAGTGATGCATATCTTTTGCTTTTTCCGCTCCAGTCCTGAACCGCCGCATTTTTTACAGGGATTTTCAATAATTGATCCCGCCCCGCCGCATCGCCGGCAGGTGCTCGCAATGGAGAAAAAACCGGTGTTCTGGCGGACTTGCCCTGTTCCCCTGCAATCGGGACACATTTTTCTTCCGCTCCCTCCGGAACTCCCCGTTCCTTTACATTCCGTACAGTGCTCATCACGGGAATAGGGTATTTCGACTTTTTTCCCATACACGGCATCGGTAAATTCGATTTGCAAGTCGTACCGCAGATTTGCGCCTCGCGCCGGTCCGCTGCTGCGTGAAGAACGGCCTGATGAACCGAAGCCGCTAAATCCCCCGAAGCCGCCTCCGCCGAATAAGTTTTCAAACAGGTCTGACAGGCCTCCGCCGCCGAATATATCTTCAAAGCCATGGAAAGCAGAAGGGTCAAATCCGCCGCCCATATTTTTAACGCCGTCAAAGCCGTACTGATCATAAACGCCTCGTTTTTTATCATCAATGAGTACTTCGTAGGCTTCGGTCGCTTCTTTAAATTTTTCTTCCGCCTCTTTATTGCCGGGGTTTTTATCGGGATGATATTGAATTGCAAGTTTGCGGTAGGCTTTTTTTATCTCATCGGCAGAGGCTGTTTTACTCACGCCTAACACTTCATAATAGTCTCGTTGTGCCAAAATTCGCTCCGTTTTTTTGAAAGCTGCCGGATACCCGGTATCAATAAAAAATAAAGAACCTCTAAAAAACTAACCGTGAGTTTTTAGAGGTTCCCGATTATTTTTTGACTTTACGCTTATTTCTCTTCGTCTCTTATGACCTCATAATCGACATCATCGGCAGTACCTTTAGTTGCGTTCGCCCCTCCGCTCATATCGGGGCCAGCCCCTGCAGCGCCGGTTCCGGCTCCCGCTTGCGCGCCCTGCTGCTTATACAGTTCTTCCGCGATTTTATATGAGGCTTGCTGCAACGCTTCGGTTTTTGCCTTAATATCGGCAGCATCTCCGCCCTGCAAGGCCTGCTTTAAAGCGGCAATTGCGTCTTCAATTTTCTGCTTATCGGCGCCGTTTACCTTATCGCCCATATCTTTTAACGCTTTTTCAGTTTGATAAATCATTGAATCCGCTTCATTGCGTACTTCGACTTTCTCACGCTCTTTCTTATCGTTTTCGGCATTGGCCTCCGCCTCTTTCACCATCCGGTCAATCTCGCTTTCGCTCAAACCGCTGGAGCTTTCGATACGGATATGCTGCTCTTTGCCGGTACCGAGGTCTTTTGCCGAAACATGCACAATACCGTTGGCATCAATGTCGAATGTAACCTCAATTTGCGGCATACCGCGCGGAGCGGGAGGAATACCGATGAGATCAAAACGGCCAAGCGTACGGTTCTGTTTTGCCATACTGCGCTCACCCTGCAAAACATGGATGGAAACAGCGGTCTGTCCGTCCGCCGCGGTGGAGAACACCTGACTCTTGCGGGTCGGTATCGTCGTATTCCGGTTGATCAACGGCGTGAACACTTCTCCCATCGTCTCAATACCGAGCGAGAGCGGCGTAACATCCAATAAAAGAACGTCTTTTACATCACCGCCGAGAATACCGCCCTGAATAGCGGCTCCAACGGCAACCGCCTCATCAGGGTTGACACCCTTTGATCCTTCTTTGCCGAAAATTTCTTTAACAATCTGAGCGACCTTCGGCATACGGGTTGAACCGCCGACTAAAAGGATTTCATCGATTTTGTCAGCTTCAAGGCCTGCATCTTTTAAAGCCTTCCGGCACGGCTCCTTGGTGCGTTCAAAAAGATCATCCGTCATCTGCTCGAACTTTGCCCGGGACAATGTTTTTTGGAGGTGCTTCGGGCCGCTTGCATCGGCGGTAATAAACGGAAGATTGATTTCCGTTTCGGCGCGGCTTGAAAGCTCAATTTTTGCTTTTTCGGCCGCTTCGCGAAGCCGCTGCAGCGCCATCGGGTCTTTTGACAGATCGATACCGTGATCCGCTTGGAATTCTTTTTCCAACCATTCAACAATGCGCGCATCAAAGTCATCGCCGCCCAAATGGGTATCGCCGTTTGTCGATTTTACTTCAAATACGCCGTCGCCCAGCTCCAAGATTGAAATATCGAATGTACCGCCGCCGAGATCATAGACGGCGATAATCTTCTCTTTCTTTGAATCTTTATTAAAGCCGAATGCAAGCGAAGCAGCCGTCGGCTCATTGATGATACGTTTAACATCCAGACCGGCAATCTTGCCCGCATCCTTTGTCGCCTGACGCTGAGCGTCGTTAAAATAAGCGGGGACGGTGATAACCGCTTCCGTTACCGTCTCGCCTAAATAATCTTCCGCTGTCTTTTTCATCTTTTGCAAGATAAAAGCTGAGATTTCCTGTGTAGAATATTTTTTTCCGTCAATTTCAATGCGGACATCATCACCTTGCGGTACCAATTTATACGGCACATGCTTTAATTCTTCCGTCAACTCATTATACCGGTGTCCGATAAACCGCTTTACGGAATACACCGTTCCTGCGGGATTGGTAACCATCTGGTTTTTTGCCGGTTGTCCGACGATCCGTTCGTCTTTTTTGAATGCAACGATAGAAGGCGTTGTCCGCCCTCCTTCGGCATTCGGAATAACAACGGGCTCTCCCCCTTCCATAATTGAAACGCAAGAGTTTGTTGTTCCTAAGTCAATTCCGATGATTTTTCCCATAATAAATACTCCTTATCAAGTCTCTAAATTACAGTCTTTAGAGCAATTTGTTAATTGTCTTTTGTTTCGGCTTGTGCGGGCATTAACACCATCACCTTAGCCGAACGAAGAATACGGTCCTTCAGTTTATAACCTTTTTGCAGCTCAGCGCCGACGGTAGGGTCTTTAACCTCTGCCGAAGGGTTGGTTGCAACAGCTTCATGGATTTCAGGATTGAAAGGGGTTCCTTTCACTTCGTAATACTGTAATCCGTATTTTGATTCCAAAAGCCCCAGTAGGCTGCTGCGGATCATTGTTACCCCTTGCATAAACGCAGCAGCATTTCCGTCTCCCCCGCCTGCTTCAATCGCACGATCAAAGTCGTCCAATATCTGCAATAAGTCGGAAAGCAGATTGGTATTTGCATAATCAATAGCCTCCTGCTTTTCCTTAATCATGCGTTTACGGTAATTGTCAAAATCGGCAGCTTTGCGCAGGTACTGATCCTGTAAATCCTTGCATTGCGCTTCAAGCGTTGCGATTCTTTCCGCCTCCCCTGCACTGCCGTCTTTCCGCTGTGCCTCTCCCTGCTCGGAACACCCGCATGCGTGTTTTACAGAAGCGGTTTGCGCACCGGCAGCGTCTTGTACCTGCGGCTCAGCCTTGCTGTTTTCCGTACAGGCTGCGGACTGCCCTTCCCCCTGAATAGTCCGGTCATCAGTTGCCGTCATTTTTTCCTGCTTTTTTCCGTGTTTTTTTGTCATTCCTTCCCCAGTTCATTGTTTTACTGCCGGTTACGGCATGTAATTACGCTATAAAAAATACTAATGGAATAAAAAATGGTCAAGGAAAAAGAGCGGGATTCTGCGGGCTAGCAGTCTTCACGGTTGGTTTTCACTGCTAATGACCTGAATCGGCTGTTTCCCTTATATATGCAGGCTGTTGTGCCGGCGGTAAAAAGTAGGCTGCAAAAAGGTCGTCGCTTGATTCGGCAATGACGGTACGTTCAAGCGGCTCAAGAGAATCGATAAAAAGGCTTCCTTTAATCTCCGTAAGGCGAACTCTGTCATGGTAGCGGAACACCTGTATGGGGAAAAAGTTCCGCCGCGCTGCTTCCGCTTCAGAGCTATTGAGGAGCTCTTCCGTTTTCTCCGGCGGAAAAAGCGGTACCCAGTAGTAAAATGATACATCGAAAACGCCTGATTGTCCTGCGGCAGTAACGGATAGATGCGAAATGCCGTAGACGGAGCCTCCATTAAGCATTGTAATAACCGCTTGTTTGATGTGATCTGCGCTATCGGTCTTTTTTGCGGTACGGACGGCATTGCACAGCAGCAGAAATTCTTCAGGAGAATAGTAAATTTTTTTCTGCTCGTACGCTTCGCGCATTTTTGAAGTTACAAACAAGTGCAGCAGAAGCCCATCATATTCGGCGCCGGCTTTATTTTTGGTATAGGCGCTCATCTTTGCCTGATCGAGGTCGCCGATCGCAGCATAAAAGCCTTGAACGACTTGCTCAGCCGAAAGACCTGCGGTCTCAGGCGGCTGCCGCAGCTGCACGGTAATAGCGGTCGCAATACCGATAATACCGAAAATAAACGCTGCGGCGGCAATCAATCCGCCGCGGTACCGGATAAAAAAGCGTCTCCGGCGGACTTCACGCCCTTTGCGTTCAATAAAACTTTGCACGGCAAGAACGGAGCTGCCGGCAGCCCTGTCGCCGGTTGCGGTCTGTCCTGTCTGCGGCAGCGGCTCCTGTCCGGCGGCAGAAAAAAAAGGAGCGGCTTCATCACGATACGTGCACAGCTGCGTAAAAACAGGTATCGCTTGCTTTTCCATACTCTTTTTTTTCTGCATGACGGAAAGACCGTCATCAATGAGCTGCGCAAAGCGCAGCTCAATCGCCGGAAGCCGGAGCGCAATCGGTACGAATACGCCGTCCCTCATATTCTGTACGAGCTGTTCAGCATCAGCGCTCTCTGCGGCGCAGCGGCCGCCTATAGCGGGAGTTTTTCGGCAATGCTGTTTGCCGCTGCCGAAAGGATCGGCAGAGCAATTAAAGGGCGGAGATGCCGTAAGATAGGCATAACTGAGCGCCGCAAGCAGAAAATTTGCAGCGGCGGCGGGCTCAGCCGCCGCACCGTCCGGATGCGCCCAAAAATAGTGAAATGCTAAGGCCCGCTCAGGTTCGGCTGTAACGCAGCGCACTACCAGCCGGGGCGGAAGTACGATAAGCCTTTGTTCCGTATCATCCGCGAGCAAACACAGCGGAGCCGCCAGCGCTGCATTGAAGAAGTCTTCGCTTACAGCGCCGGCTTTCCGCGCCGCTTCCAGATAAGAAAACAGCCGGTACAGCTTTTTAAGTTTCTTCCCGCAGGTATCAAAATCGATGAGAGGCGTATCGGCAACCGGTATCGTAGGTATATCAATAAGCGGAAACGCGTTTTCAAAAGGCAGTATGATTCCGACTTCCTCCCGTCCCGTATCGGGGGCGCATATTGTATGCGTTTCATTCAGAAAGAAGGGTTTAACGGAGCCGTCCGATGAGATGCAAAACCCCTGTTCATGCAGATAGCCGGTAATGGTTGACTGAGCAAATGAGCGGGGGGCCATTCCGGTTGCGAGACAGCGCTGCGGTTTCCCATTGATGTACTGCTCAAATATCATGCTGTGTACTCCAAAATACTAGACCTGAGCGATAACTTCGTTATCGCTCAGCTTGGCGAGTTTTAAGTCGTTGAAATAGCACGACTTAAAACATCGTGGTTCAAAGCAGCCTGTTCTGAAACTGAAGTTTCAGAACAGGTTTACTGCGGGTAATTTTCCAGAGGCGGTGTATTTTTTTATTCCTAAAGTCCTCCGGTATGGACTGCGCACTTATATCGGTTATTGAAAAACGGACATGACGATACATAAAATAACCGGTATCATCGGAAGGAAGCGGTTCATCCGACAGCGCTGCAACGGTAAAGCGCAATGTCCGTGAGTTGGTCGAAAAGTACAGCGTTCCCTCAACGGCGAGAACAGTACAGCAGTCATGAATTAAGTCTGTCCAATGGCGGTTTATGTCAAAAAATTGAGGCGCCCGTTTTGAGTTTGAGAATGTGGGAGGATCGCAGATGATAATATCCCATGACGAGCCGCGTGCAGCGGCTTGTTTTAAAAAGAGCCGCACATCGCTTTGTGTAAAAATACAACGCTTCGGATCGTCAACGCCGTTAAGCCGTGCATTATCGTGCGCCCATTCTAACGCATGTTTCGATAAATCAACGGAATGAACCTCGCGGGCGCCTGCCGCCAATGCATGTATCGAAAAAGAAGCTGTATAACAAAAAAGATTGAGTACGCTTTTACCGGCAGCGCATTCCGCAACAGCAAGACGAGCCGGACGGTGATCAAAAAATAAACCGGTATCAAGATAATCGGAAAGGTTAATGATAAACCGGCATTGTCCCTCCCGTACTACAATCTTCATACTGCAATCGGAAAGTTTTTCATACTGCGTGTCGCCGCGCTGCCGTTTTCGGCACTTTGTATACACCGAATCGCTTGAAATACCTAAGACATCGCACACAACCGTTTTCAACTCACTGCCGGATTCATCATATGCGCCTAATTTTATCCTGCCTGACCGCTCATATTCAGTAAGGACCGCAAACACTCTGTGAGCCGTATCTTCAATATAAACATCAACGGCGGCGGGAACTTCAGGGATGTCTTTATCGTAGAGGCGGTATGCATAAACGCCGAGCTTATTCATCCGCCGTTTAAGATGTTTATACCGTTTTTTTAAGCGGTTATAAAACAGTACCCCTTGCGGTGAATATCCGTGATCCTCCTGCATTCGGTTACAACGTGCAAAGAACGGATAAAATAACCGCTTATTCGCTGGCTTGTTGTATGCGGGTATTCATCATAACACCCAACAAAGCATAACCTGACGTTAAGTCCTCTTGTTGCACCAGAACATGATCGGGCACTTTAATTTTCACATTTGTAAAATTCCAAATAGCATCGATTCCCGCTTCAATCAGCTGATCCGCTATTTCTTGAGCGCTCGGAGAAGGGGCCGTTAAGATCGCCAAGGCAGGCTGCAACGCTTTAATCTGCTGTCCCAGCTCATTCATTGCAAAAATCGGGATGCCGTGAATCTGTTTTCCTACTTTCTTTTTATCAATATCAAAGGCGGCGCAGATTTCCAAACCATGATCCTTAAAGCCCTGATAGCCGGTAAGCGCAGTTCCGAGATTTCCTGCTCCGATTAAAACAGCCTTTTGCAGCGTGTCCCACCGGAGAAAATGCTCGATGGCGGCGATAAGCTCCGCTACCGGATAGCCTTTTTTAGGCTTACCGATAATACCGGTAATTGCCAAGTCTTTGCGTACTTGGATTGGCTCCAGATGCAATTCCTCAGCTATAACGGTACCGGAAATATAAGGGTTATTTTCCGCTTGAGCCTGCCTGATGATATGCAGATATGAAGGTAAGCGCCGGATTGACGGTACTGCCGGAATTTTTATTTTTTTCATGACATCACCTTTTAATCAAAAGTCAAGGATTAAAATAATCTAATCCGTAAGATTCTATAAATATAGTAGTAATAAAAAGAGCAAAGGTCAAGACTCCTTTCGGTTAGATTTTTACTTGAGTAAATACGGATTAAGAGTTATTCGTGCGGAGGGTTTAATACTCCGGCACTCTGCGTCGGGGTATGGTGATTATTATCGGCGCTATTTCATTATACGATAGGGCTTAAAGTTTAACCGGAATATTCCGATAAAAAAATGAATACCCGTATTCACCGATTTTTCATACGTAGGAGATAGTATGCGGAAACTATGTACAATAATTCTCATAACACTGATAGGGGCTGGACTGCATGCCGGCGATATTGCGAATTTTGTTAATTTAGGTTTTTCTGCAGACGGTTCAAAATTTGCATTCGGACAACATGGTCTACAGGATAAAACCTATCGCGCTTATGCTGAAATTTACGCTGTTGATATTGCAGCCAATACCTTTCTTCCCAACGGCGTTTTTAAAATGTCACCTTCAAAACATACCGAAGGGAAAGAAAGCCGTGTTGCGTTCCTCTCCCTGCAAAACAGGGCTCAAGCGGCATTGAGCAGGTGGAATATCTCCGAAACACGGCAAGGGCGTATACTGTATGCCCAAACCGATGCGACTGCCGGTAATGAGACGCTTTTTTTTAGAGACTTCCAAACAAATGATGAATATACCGTTGTGCTGAACAGCACTAGAAAAACGAAAATAGACAGTTCATTCTCTTTAATCGTTGAAAAAATCAAGCCGAACGGATCAAAAGTGAAAAAACAAGTGGGCAATCCCGATTATATCCGCAGCGGAGTAAAAAGCTA
>CAJPOL010000042.1 GCA_905372265.1 uncultured Treponema sp.
ACCTATGCTATCAGCGCCTCTCCTGTCGGAAAATTCAATCCGCTCATCGCCGATACCCAGTATGATGAATATGTCAACGGACTGGTATATGCCTCGCTGCTCCGCTTAAATGCAAAGATTGAGCTTGAGCCTGCATTAGCGGAAAAATACGAGGTCAGTAAGGACAGCACGATTATTACCTTTATGCTGAGAAAAGGGCTGACTTTCCATGATGGTAAACCGGTTACGGCCGAGGACGTCAAGTTTACGCTTGAAGCGCTTGCAAGTCCTCAGTATGACGGAGATATTCAAAGTTATGTTCAATCTATTAAAGGCTTTAAAGCATTTAACGAAGGAAAGGCTGCGGATGTTTCCGGCATTGCGGTAAAGAATGATAGGACAGTCGAAATTACTTTTAGCGAACCGTACGTTCCTGCGCTGATTAACATCGGAACATTGGGCATTCTGCCTAAGCATATTTGGAAGGATGTACCGGTCAATGAATGGGCAAAAGCAACGGGTATCTTGTCAAAACCGATAGGCTGCGGGGCGTATCAGCTTGAAAGTTTTGTAAGCGGCTCTTACGTCAAACTTACCGCATTTACTGCGTATTACGGCGGAAAGCCTAAAACGGCGAACTTCGTTCTCAAAGTCGTCAACGAGGCGACGGTACAAGCAGAACTGATTAACGGTAGTGTTGATATCGCCGATGTATCCGCAGTTAAGAATGCCGATGCAAAGCAGCTTGCGGCAAAAGGCGTAACGGTAGTGCGTTATCCGAACTCAAAGATTCAATACATGGGCTTTAATCTCCGTGATGCGCGGCTTGACTTGAACGTCCGGACGGCTATTGCGTATGGGATTGACCGGCAAGCCATTGTGAACGGGCTAATCGAAGGGAACGGCGTTGTGCTTGATACGCCGATGGTCCCTTCACTGTGGTCGTATCCGAAGAGCGGTTTAACGCATTATGTATTCGATGCCCAAAAGGCCAAAGAGTATCTAAAAAAAGCAGGGTATGCAGATACAAACGGCGACGGCTTTGTCGATAAAAACGGTAAAAACTTACAGCTGACACTGACTATCCCGAAGGGCGATAAAATCAGAGAGCAAACGGGGCCGGTTATTCAGTCTGAGCTGAAGAAAATCGGTATCGACATTGTCCTTGAGCCGATGGATTTTAATGCAACGATGCAGAAAGTTGTCGGCAATCACGAATTTGAATTGTACTTGATGGGCAACACGCTTGACCCCGATCCCGATCCGACGCCTTATTGGTATTCCACACAAGCAACCGACGAAAAAGGCAGTTTCGGCTGGAATATTGCGGCATTCCGTTCAAAAAAGGCTGATGAACTTATGGATTTAAACAGAAAACAGCTCAATACGGCAGACCGCAAAGCAACCTTACAGGAATTCGGTATTCTTTTAAATAAGGAGCTCCCGTGGGTACCGCTTTATGCCGCCGATATTGCAAAGGCTTACCGCTCAGGTGTTACCGGCT
Organism: uncultured Treponema sp.; assembly: GCA_905372265.1. GTDB lineage: Bacteria > Spirochaetota > Spirochaetia > Treponematales > Treponemataceae > Treponema. The sequence continues at coordinate 1,484 of CAJPOL010000042.1, forward strand.
ATACACCCAACACGTTCGTCGATTTTTACAATGTACAAAATTGGGAAGTGGTGAAGTAATTCATAATTGGTAAATGTAACCGCAAAGACCGACAAGGATGCAGAGGGAGTGATTTGATAAGAATTTTATTTTTAAATCCTTTGCGACCTCTGCGTGCTTTGCGGTGAGTTTTATAGGAAGCATCGCCATATAGTAAATTTTTCAAAAGTACGCTATATTACTGCGAAAGAGGTCGTATATGCCCTATTCCGCTTTAGAGAAAAAACTCAACAGTTTAAGTGTAGAGCAACAGCAATCGGTTTTTGATTATATTAATTTTTTGATATATCAAAATAGAACTAAAAAAGAAAAAACAATGTATCGTACTCCCGGAGGACTTACAGGTATATTCTATATGGCCGATGATTTCGATGAAACACCCGAATGCTTTAAGGACTATGTTTGATGTATTTATTGGATACACATACGCTTCTCTGGTTTTTGCACAATTCTCCGCAGCTATCAAAAAAAGCACTAAAGATCATTACAACGGAACAACAGATGTATGTAAGCATTGTATCTCTATGGGAGATTGCAATTAAAAAAAATATCGGAAAACTTAACTTTGAATACCCAATTCAAAAAATAGAAACAATGTGTTACGAAAAAGACATATCATTGCTAAATATTACATCAAAACATCTTGATAAACTCATTGAACTTCCAATTATTCATAGTGATCCGTTCGACCGTTTGCTTATCTCTCAGGCAATGACTGAAAACTTTCGTATTATAACAAAAGACGGCATTATTCCAAAATACCGTGTTGAAACTATTTGGTAGCAATCAATTCCTCTAAAATGTGCATTATAAATTGATTTAATGATGAATTATTCCCTTATGTTCCGATTTATCTGTAAAAGGCTGATTATTTCAGTTATTCTCCTATTCGGTATTACAGCGCTGCTCTTTTTTTTGTTTGAATTGCAGCCGGGGAATCCGTACCTCAATTTTATTAAGCCCGGAATGTCTCCTGAACGGATTGAAGTAATGCTGCGGGAAAAAGGCTATTACGATCCGCTTTCCATACGGTGGACAAAAATGCTTGCTTCTCTTTTACGGCTCGATTTCGGCTATTCGCTGCAATACGGAATGCCGGTAACCACACTCATTTTAGCTCGGCTTCCCAATACGCTTGCGCTTACCGTGCCTGCTTTACTGATTGCCGTTGTCCTATCAGTGCCGGTTGGCAGGCGCAGTGCATTCTATCCGCACAGTCTTTTTGCAAAAGGTGCCGATATGCTGTCGGGTATCGGAGTGTGTACACCGGCATTTTTTATCGCACTATTTTTGATAAAAGCCTTTGCATCCGATATTCCGCTGTTTCCTATTTCCGGAATGGAAGATATTTCTCAGTCAGGAAAGGCGTTGCTGTTCAGCCGCTTCCAGTATGCTGTACTGCCGGTTACAACATTGACGCTGATGCAGTGCGCTCCGTTAGTCCGCTATGTCCGCTCCTTTATGCAGTCGGTTAAACAGGAGGATTTTATCCGTACCTATGAAGGGTTCGGTCTGACGCGGTATGCAGCGTATAAGAGCGCCGGTTTCCGCGCAGTCCTCCCGAGGCTTATCACAATGGTATTTATGGAAGTTCCGTATCTCATTTCCGGCGCACTTATTACGGAAAGCATTTTTGTATGGCCGGGGATCGGCAAACTCAATTTCGATGCGGTACATTTTAGAGATTATCCAGTCCTGCTCGGCATTACTGCGGTAACGGCTGTTTGTGTGCTGCTTGCAAATCTGATCGCCGATATACTGAATTATTTCTTTGATAAACGGATGGGACTGTAGTGCGTAGCTTTCAGGGCAAACGCAATGAGCTCAAAGTTCGCAACGGTTTTTAGCCGTTTCTCCATCTGTGCTTTATATGGCGGGTATGGAGGTGCAAAAGTGAATGACACACTAACACTCACCCTTAGGAACGATTACCTTTTTAAACTCTTGCTCGGTTCGGAAGAAAATAAAGTCTGTTTGCAAGACTTGCTCGAATGCATCCTTGACATCCCAGTAGGAATGATTGAAGACCTTGAGTTACTGGATAAGGAACTGGCTAAGGATACGGTAAGCGATAAAACCGGTATCTTGGATGTCAAGCTCCGACTGAAAGATAGGACAACTATCGATATTGAAATTCAAAACTCTTGGTCTGCGGAATTTATCCCTCGCACCTTATTCTATTGGTCTAAAATGTATGTTGCGGGTTTTAATGAGGGAGAACCATATACAAGTCTGACTAAGTGCATTACGATCAATCTGGTTTCACAAGGCTTTAAACTGAATAGTCAGGTACACTCTGTTTATCGCATCTTGGAGAAGGAACGCTATCAGCCGCTTACCGACTTACTTGAGATACACTTTCTCAATCTATCAGCAGTACAAGCGTATCCCATAAAGAAGCCCGCCTCTATCGATAAACGGCAAAAACTGATAAATTGGTTAAAGTTTATAAATACAGATGATAGGGAGGAAAGGAATATGCTTGCAATGACTTCACCCATATTACAAATGTTAAATGAGCAGATAGACGTATTAACGCTTAGTCCGGTAGAGCGCAAGCTCTATGAATCACGGATGAAACTGAAAAGCGATATCGCAACTATTTCTGAAGTACAATTTAAAGCCGGTGCCGAATGGGGGCTGGTCGAAGGTAAATCGCTTGGTCTTGCTGAAGGCGCCCGTCAACAGGCGCTTGAAACGGCACGGTTTATGAAACAGGCAAACTGCGATATGTCATTTATCATGCAGGCGACCGGTTTAAGCGAGCAAGAGATAGAGCGTTTGTAAAGAATATAAAAAACCGGTTTGTTCGATTATAATGCAGACTATCAACCGAAAGCTCACCGTAGGATTGAGTATCTTTGCAACGCTGCTGCTGTTCATATTTTTAACGCCGGCGGTTTTTCAGAAAAATCCGAATGATATTAACTTAATGCAGATAGAATCGCCGCCGTCGCATGAGCACCCGTTAGGTACGGATGCGCTTGGACGGGATATTCTTGCGCGCACAGCAGCGGGCGGAAAAATTTCCCTTGCCGTCGGTATTGCTGCAACAAGTATACGTACCCTTATTGCCGTCATACTTGGGTTTATTGCGGGTTTTTCAAAAAAAGCTGATGCGGTAATTATGCGGATTATCGATGTGATGCTCTGCTTTCCGTTTTATGTGCTGGCGTTGTCGGTAATGGTATTTCTCGGTAATTCGCTCGCACATTTGATTATGATTATCGCCTTTTTTACTTTTGCTCCTTCCGCCCGCCTTATCCGCACGGAAGTACTCGCGATAAAAGACCGCGAGTTTATTCAGATATGCAGGATAAACGGAGAAAGCGGATTGGGTATTCTTTGCCGGCATATTCTGCCGCTTTTGAAAAATACCATTGCCGTAATCTTTACCACTTCCGTTGCACAAGCTGTGTTGATGGAATCTTCGCTATCGTTTCTCGGCATGGGAATTCAAGAACCGCAAGCCAGCTGGGGTTCCATGCTGTCCGTCACATTCGATATTATGAACATCGGCGCTCAATGGTATATGTGGCTTCCTGCGGGCTTGTGCATTATCCTTTTAACGTATTCAATTCATAGTATCGGAGAAAGTATAACTTGAACAGCCTCGACGTTAAGCATTTGACGATAGCGCTCAAACAACATGCCGGACAGGGCGCCGCTAACGGCTCAGACAAACTGCTTGTGCAAGATATACGTTTTTCAATCGGCGAACGGCAAACGCTTGCTGTTGCCGGTGAATCGGGTTCGGGGAAAACGCTTACGGCGCTCGCAGTAATGGGCTTACTCGATCGCTCAGTCTTTTCTGTAAAAGGCTCATGTTTGTTTTTTACTCAACAGCGTACAGGCGCCGGAAACACACCCATTTACACGAATGATACCTTTGAGAACGATAGCGTTCCGTCTGCGACCGGTAAGCCGGTAGACCTTTTTTCGCTTACCGAAAAAGAGCGCAAAACGCTTTGTCTTGAAGAAATTGCGATGATCTATCAAAATCCGTTCCGCAGTTTGTCGCCGGTAGAAAAAATTAAAACGCATATTAAGCATATCTGCACGATAAAGCAGCGGCAGCCTGATTCCGGATGGCTGCATACACTGTTTGATGCGGTACAGCTGAATAGGGAAGAAATGCTGAGCAAATACCCGCATGAACTGTCAGGCGGAGAATTGCAGCGCATGATGCTTGTGCTGGCCATTCTCTTTAAGCCGCGCCTCCTCATTTGCGATGAGCCGACCGCTTCGCTCGATTATCAAACAGGTAAGCATATTGTTTCGCTTCTAAAGAGGCTGAAAGAAATCAACGGTATGTCTCTCCTGTTTATCTCACACGATATTTCACTGGTACGGGATATTGCGGATGCTGTTATTATTATGAAAAACGGACGGATCGTTGAAACAGGCGAGGCAGAACTCATTTTTACCCGTCCGAAACAAGCGTATACACACGAACTCATCCAAGCCTCGTATCTGGAGAAGCGATGTTAAGTGTGCGGCATCTTTCGGTAAGCTATCACAAGCCGGTCTTTACGGATGTAACGATGGATTTTGCGCAAAAGATTTACGGCATTCAAGGCGAATCCGGTTCCGGTAAATCCACATTCATTAAGGCGGTTCTCGGTCTGATTCCCTACCAAGGGCAAGTGCTGTACAACGGAAAAGAATTGAAAAAGCCGAAAGACCGGCGCGGATTTCAGGTGATTTTTCAAAATCCTTTTTACTCGTTTAATCCGCAAAAAACAATTCGGAGCGCCTTTGATGAAATGCTCCGCTGGAATAGCAGCAACCGCGAGCGGAGTAAAAAGACATATACTGACCAAAGAAATGAAGTAATCAGCCGCTGTTTGGAGCCGACCGGTTTACCGGAGGCGGTACTGGATAAATATCCCCACGCCTTTTCAGGCGGAGAGCTGCAGCGGCTTGCCATCGCACGCGCCTTGGCGGGCAATCCGCATGTGCTTATTTTGGATGAGCCGACCTCCGCACTCGATGTTATTACGCAAAAAAAACTCTTGGATGATATGCTCCCGCTGCTGAAAGGCAAAACCGTGCTGCTAATCAGCCATGATGTCCGGGTGATCGGCTACTGCGCCGATGAAATGCTTATCCTCAAAGAACAGCAGCTGTTTCTTCAACTCTAGGAAAAGAGCGCACTATCAAACTATTTATTCGTTACGGAAAGCACCTGATGCGTTTGTCCTGTCTTTTAGTATTTTCTTGTTACTTTTTGATTGACAGAGTTACGGATTTTATTCATTATAGAGGTAATATGGCACAGAAAACTGAATCTTTCCTTAAACGGCTCTTTCGGCTTTTTTTTCCGCGTGATGATATCGAGGCGATAAAAAAACGGCAATTAAAAGCAATAGCAAAAGAAATAACAAAGAACAAATTCGGCAAATGGTATAAGCCGTCCTCAGATGAATTTCAACCGCAGATGGCGTATTTTTTCTACGAGCTGTATAAAGTGATCGGGCCTGCCCGTGCTCTTTTAGCAAACGCAGCTTCCTCCAAAATGCTGAAGATTATTGCCGTCGAACAAAATTTATCGAAGCATCAAAACAAATTACGCAACGCTCTCACTACCGAAGCGATTGAGGAGCGGGCAAAAAAGATGACTCCGAAAGAGCTTGCCGCACAGGTCAGGAAAGAACTGATTTTGTTTACGCAGGAATTTGACGAAAAAAGAATAGAAGAAATTGATATACTCTACCGGCAGCTCAATGAATTTATTCATTTTGTGCTTTTCGATTACTACTTTTTGCTAAAAAAATTCGATGGAGCGTTTCCCGAGGATAAATATTCCTATGTTCCGAAGTTTGTTCCCGTCAACGGCGAGTATGTACGGGAACCGCTGAAAGACTTTGCGCCGATGCTCTATGGGCTTCCGCTCGAAGCGGACTGGGAAAAAGTATTTGCGATCATCACGGCTTATAAGAATGTACAGCCGGTCAATGCCGCTCAGTGGAAAAAACAGCTCGGTTTATTCAATGATGTCCGGCGCTCAAATATCTTAGAAAAAACAATCCGGCATACAACAAAAGACCCCAGTTATGCGGTTGAAGTTACCCCGTCAAACGATAGGATAACAGATGACTACATTAAAAAGATCGAAAGAATAACCGAAGAAACCTTGAAAAAGATATCGAAGGATCAAAAGAGTTCTCAAGTAGCGGTGTTGGCGCAGCGGGTATTCGGAAATGAGGTCATGTCCGGTACAAAGTATTATAATCCGGTTTCAAATGCTGCGTTTGAAAAGCGCGGGTTGGACGGATATATTTATGCCGATGCATTAAATTATCTAAAGTCTTTTCTTGTTGACTATTTTAAAAGCGATATCCGCGCCTTGTCCGATCTGGTTTTGGTACGCGGCCAGTGGATGCAGCAATCGCTCTCATCGGAGTATTCCGAAAGTTATCATACGCTCATGCAGATTGCAACAAAGATACTTGAGTTTGATGAAAAAGTATCGGAGGTTTCCGAGCTCGGCGTAAAATTCCGGACACTGTTGTCCCGTATGGAGCGGGAAAAGGATGCAGGCCGTCAAATTCAAAAATATCTTGGAGAAGTCAATGACGCGGCATTTAAACTTTTAAAGACAGCGATTAAAAATATCATAACGCTTGGCAATACAATTAAAAATTGTATTGCAGATTATGATAAACCGCATCGGGAGTTGCTGCAAAACTGGAAAGAAATCGAACAGCATTCCGATCGGCCTATCCGTGAATGGATGAACAATGTCTATACGAAAATCTACAACTTTATTACGCTTGAGCAGGTTTTATTGAAAAAAGAAGAATAAGCGCGCTGAAAACGGTTTTTGTGCTATGGAAAAAATATTTGATTCGGTGCGCCTATTGGATAAACGGGCGGAGGAGACATACAACTTAAAAAACGGCGTATTAATGGAATACGCCGCATGCGGTATGGCCGAGCATATCCGTTCCTTTTTAAAAACAAAGGCAGGGGAAAAGACTGCTGCATGCCGCATACAAATTATATGCGGCTCGGGCGATAACGGCGGCGACGGCTTTGCGCTTGCGCGGGTGCTTGCCGATTTTTGTACTGTTCGGGCCGTATCGGTCAAAGCGCCGAAATCGCCCTTATGCCGGCTGCAAAAAGAGCGGCTTGATCTGCTCGGTATTCCGGTACATACCGATAGTGAACCTGATTGCGATGTATTGATAGACGCTGTCTTAGGTACCGGTATACGCGGCGCTCTTGATCCGCAGATGAGCGAAGTGATTAGGCAGATGAATGCCGTATGCGGATATAAAATCGCCTGCGATATCCCCAGCGGTTTAAATGAATGCGGAGCACCCTCGCCGGTTGCCTTTCGCGCCGATGAGACCTATACGATGGGCGCGCTTAAAACGGCGCTCTATGCCGATACCGCAAAAGACTATACCGGTGTAATCCGGCTGATTAATCTCGGTCTGCCGCGCCGTCTATACGAAACTGAAACGCATACCTTTTTATTGTCGTTGACCGACATGCACCTTCCCCACCGTACCGTACAAAACACGCATAAGATGAATTATGGACACGCCGTGTTTTTTTGCGGCGAAAAACAGGGAGCATGTGTCTTAGCGGCATCTGCGGCGCTCCGGTTCGGCGGAGGGGCTGTTACCGTTTATGGAATGCCGATTCCGTCCGGCTTACCCGATTTTATGTATGCGGTTCAACTGCCCGGACAGTTTTCTGCTGCGTCGATAGGCTCAGGCCTTGATAATACGGCGGAGCAGCAATCGGAGGCGCTCCGGTTCTTGGAACATGCGGAGGTACGGGAAAAGCCGCTTGTGCTTGATGCCGGTATTTTGCATAATCCCGAACTGCCTGCATTGCTGCCGTTTTTAAAACAGCCGGTGCTGACGCCGCATCCTAAAGAGTTTCAAAGCCTTTTAGCCAATAGCGGTCTTGCGCAGGTCTGCTTATCGGACATTCAATCAAACCGTTTTTTTTATGTGCGGCAGTTTTGCCTTCGTTTCCCCCATGCAGTACTTCTTCTCAAAGGCGCATACCCCTTGATAGGGCAAAACGGCAGCATATATGTTAATCCGCTCGGCGGTAACACGCTTGCAAAAGCCGGTACCGGCGATGTATTAACCGGCATGATTATAGCGCTTGCTGCACAAGGCTATGCGCTCTGTGATGCCGCATGTACGGCAAGTCTTGCCCATGCCGAAGCTGCCCGTATGGCGGACACCGGTTACGGATTGCTTGCAAGCGATTTACCGCTGCTCATTGCGAAGCTCCGATAATACGATTAAAGAGCGGAATATAGGGATATTGCGCATCAAAAAGGCACGCAGTAATGCGGTTTTCCGCCTGCTCATTCGTACACGCATCTACTTCCAATTTTTTCCATAATGGGCTCAGGCGGGCGGCTGTCCGTGATAACGGCATCGATTTCATCGAAGCCGCATATCTTACAAAAATATTCGCTTTGCATCTTATCGCTGTCGCAGAGGAGTATCCGCTTGCGTGCATTCTTAATCATCGCCCGCTTGACAGCCGCTTGCGCTTGAGCCGCTTCGGTAATCCCTGCCGCAAGCGACAGCCCTCCGCATGACATAAACAAGACATCAGCTCTGAACCGTTCAACCGTCTCAACCGCCATCTCTCCGACAAGGGCGCTTTGCCCGGTAATTACGCCCCCGCATACAAACACGGTTATATCCGGCGTTTTATTTAAAATATTCATGCTGTGCAGTCCGTTTGTTACAATGCTGATATGCGAAAAACGGTGCAGCAGCGATGCAAGATAGGCGCACGTAGAACTTGCATCAAGAAACAGCGTATTTGAATCAACGATATAACGGAGCGCAATCGAAGCAATATGCTTTTTCTTTTCAACATTGGTGTTAAATCTAATCAGAGCAGGAATATCCTGATTGCTGCCCGAATGAACGGTAATACCTCCGTGTACTTTTTTTATGACATTTTTCGCTGCCATTTCCCTAATATCCCGCCGGATAGTCGCTTCGCTCGCGAATATGTGACTGCAAAGCATTTTTACCGTAACGCATTCCTGTTTTTGTACGATAGCGAGAATCTTATTTTGCCGTTCGACTGCAAGCATTATCTTCTTCCTTATGCTTAAATATGATTATATATGATTGAATACTATATTTTTTTAGAATATCTTTCAATAAAATGATTGAAATTGACAATAGGGTATTCCATGTTATACTATAACCATTGAGGTTTATATATGAATACTGAAGAATTAAAAGAACAAGTTTGTGATATTTGCCATAAAATGTGGCAGCTCGGCTGGGTTGCCGCAAATGATGGTAATGTTTCGGTTAAATTAGATGAAAATGCTTTTCTTGTAACCCCGACCGGTATCAGTAAGAGTTTTATCACTCCCGAAAAACTGCTGATCATTACAAAAGACTGCGAAATTATCGAAGGGACAGCCGGATATAAGCCGTCATCGGAAATCAAGATGCATCTGCGCTGCTATCAAGAGCGTGATGATGTCGGAGCTGTCGTCCACGCTCATCCGCCAGCCGCAACCGGTTTTGCTGTTGCACATCTGCCGATGGATCGATACACGATGATTGAGTCGGTAATTACGCTCGGTTCGGTACCGCTTACTCCCTATGCAACCCCGTCTACATATGAGGTTCCCGATGCTATCGCGCCTTATTTACAGGAACATGATGTGATGCTGCTTGAAAATCACGGTGCGCTTGCGCTCGGCTGCGATGTCATTACTGCGTATTACCGCATGGAAACTCTTGAACTATGGGCAAAAATCAGCATCAATGCGCATATACTCGGCGGCGAAAAAGAAATTTCCCGTGAAAACATCGATCGTTTATGCCGTATGCGCGCCGATTATAAAGTAACGGGGCGTCATCCCGGCTACAAACACTACCGGAAAGACGATTAGTCCGGCGCACTGCAACAATTACAGAAGGAGCGGGTTATGGCATCTTCCGGCATATCGGTATTGGCATTCGATTTCGGCGCTTCAAGCGGACGGGCTATCCTCGGCCTCTTTGATGGAAAGAAAATCACAGCGCAAGAGGTACACCGCTTTTCAAATGATCCGGTGCTGCTGGGCGGTACGTTGTACTGGGACTTTCATCGGCTGTTTTTTGAGGTAATGCACGGTATTGCAAAAGGGAAAAGTGCGGCTGATTTTTCGAGTATCGGGATTGATACGTGGGGAGTAGATTTCGGTCTTTTACGGAAAGACGGTTCGCTGGTTGATATGCCGGTGCATTACCGTGATCCGCGTACGGATTCGGCTTTTAAAGAAGCCTTGCATACAGTCGGCGCCGATACGCTCTACGGTATCACCGGTGTGCAGTTGATGCCGCTCAATACCGCTTTTCAACTTTCTGCAATACAGCGCGAACGTCCCTACCTGCTTGATGAAGCCGCTCATCTGCTCTGTATGCCCGATCTTTTTAACTATTTTTTAACCGGCGAAAAACGGACGGAGCTTTCGATTGCTTCCACAACACAGCTTTTGAACATTACCGAACGGAGATGGTCAAAAGAGCTTCTGGATGCCTTACACATTCCTGAGCGGCTCTTCACCGATATTGTTCCCTCCGGAACCATCATAGGACAGCTAAAGCTGTCAGTATGCGAGGGAATAACGGGAAAGCCCGTTACGGTTACCGCGGTGTGCGGACATGATACCCAAAGTGCAATTACAGCGATTCCTGCCGCTCAAGACGATTTTGCGTTTATCAGCTGCGGTACATGGTCGCTTTTCGGAACGGAACGGCTTGAGCCGATTATTTCGCCGCAATCGCTTGCCTACAATATCACCAATGAGGCGGGATACGGCGGAAAAATTCATTTCTTAAAGAATTGCACCGGCCTGTGGCTGATACAGGAAAGCAGGCGGCAATGGCAGCGCGAAGGTAAAAACTACTCATTTGCGGAATTGGAAGCAGAGGCTCAAAAAGCGCCGCCGTTCCGATCCTTTATCAACCCGAATGCTCCCGAATTCGGTACGCCGGGCAATCTGCCGGAACGTATCCGCCGCTACTGTGAGCGTACCGGTCAACCTGCCCCTGAATCCGTCGGCGAGGTTATGCAGTGCATTTATCAGAGCCTTGCCTTTCAATATAAAAAGACGCTTGAAGAACTTCAGCTGTGCACCGGCATTCACTATCCGTGCATTTACATGGTCGGCGGCGGTATTCAAGATACATACTTGTGCCGGCTTACCGCAGATGCGTGCGGCCGTCCCGTTTCAGCCGGTCCCGTTGAAGCGTCGGCGCTTGGCAATATTGCGGTACAGCTTATTGCCGCAGGAGCTATCTCCGGTATAAAAGAGGCGCGGCGGATTATTGCCGCTTCCTATCCCCCAGTGCAGTATACGCCGGAACAAACATCCGGCTGGGAAGCTCATTACGCTCAATTTCTTTCGGCATATTAATCCCCGTATTTGCAAAACGGGCGAGATCAAAGCGGTTATGCGTGCCGGCCTTTTTATACACATTTGCGATATGGTTTTTTACTGTGTTGTATGCGATATCTAATTCGGCTGCAATCTCTTTATTCGTGCGGAGGGTTTAATACCCCGACGCTTGCGTCGTAACGAAGGGTATTAAAGCCGACTGCAACCACCTTATGAGAACAACAACCCCGACGCTTGCGTCGGGGTTGTTGATTCATAAGATATTCTTTGCGCCGGGGGATTATGTACAGTTACCGAACCAAGCCGTGAACCATGCGTTTAACGGTTTCCAACTGCGCGGGTGAGAGCTGATACAAGTCGCGGATAATATCGTTAATAGCGGTATATTTCGGCTCCTGTACGATCCGTTCTCCGGTTGCAAGGTATTCGACCAAAACACCCAGTGCTTTTGCGATTTTGACGCCGCTTTCAACGTTCGGCAGCACCGCGCACATCGATATACGATAAAAAGGTACTGTTGCTGATTCCGGCTTGTTGAAGCGTTATAGCTTGACAGCATCAAAAGTATGATTCATGATGTTGATGTGATGATATAATTTTACTTTTTTATGGAGGACATTATATTGAAAAGGTTTTTTACAGGGTATGCGCTATTCTTACTCCTTGGTTTTTCTTCTCTTGTGTTTATGGGATGCGATACAATGACCGACATAAATCGTATTTATGCCTTTCATAATAGATCATCACATACCGTTACCATGTATGGTTTAACAGGACAACACACTATTGCTCCAGAGGCAAGTACGATGCTCCAATTTAATAAACATGCAACAATTTCTAGTATTGTGTATGAACCATCAGAGCGAGTTAGTATAGAACAATCTGGTTCAAGTTTTACATTTACAGACCGGTAGTTGGTAAAAATGATCATTCAGTGCATTTATGCGCTGGAAATTTTTATTATCAGCCTGAAGTTCTATTCAGACACGGACATCCTGCCCGTTCTGAAACGTACTTTTCGCGATAAGCCTCACGGCTAAACTTTTATTTCAGAACTAAACCCTAGAACCTCGGTGGGTTCTTAGGGCAGAGCCCTAAGCC
>CAJPOL010000043.1 GCA_905372265.1 uncultured Treponema sp.
GGGCTTGCCCTTATTTTTGCTGTAGCTGCTGCCGTCATAGGTTGTAAGCAATCAGTTTCATCCGGCGCATCAGGCCCGGCGGCTGAAACCCCTAAGCCCCCTGCCGACAAAACTTACACGGTTGAGGGTGTAAGCTTTCTGATGAAAGGCATAGCGAAGGTGCGGGGCGGCAGTTTGGGAAAAGACGGGTCGGCTTCGAATCCCGTTCATCCGGTTAACCTGACAGAGTACCTGATAGGCGAAACGGAGGTTACCCAAGAGCTGTGGGAGAAGGTAATGGGAGACAATCCGAGCAACTATCAAGGAAGCGATCCGGGGAAAAAGGTCGCTGACGGCGAAACGCAGGAAAAACGTCCCGTAGAGCTGATAACATGGTATCAGTGCGCTGCCTTTTGTAATGAGTTGACGAAAAAGGTTGGATTGGGCGAATCGCAATGCGTGTATTACAGCGATGCAAACATGACCGCCGTATACACAGCGGCCAATGCAACAGTAAAAACGTATCCGTATCTGAATTTTAACAAAAAAGGTTTTAGACTGCCGACGGAGGCCGAATGGGAATGGGCGGCAAAGGGCGGTAAGAATCATAAATGGGCAGGTACGGATGAGCAGGGTAATCTTGATGCGTATGCATGGTACACCTCAAATGCCGGTGGCAGAACGCACGAAGTAAAGAAAAAGCGTCCGAACGGGTACGGCCTGTACGATATGACGGGGAACGTGGCGGAATGGTGCATAGACGGATGGAAAGACCCTATCCCGACAAATAACCCGAATGATCCGGTGGTGTTATCCAATATTGAGTGCATGCTCCGCGGCGGTAATTTTACTAAAACGCGTGATGAGTGCGTTAATGCCGATAGAAGCGGACATTATTGGCCGCAAACGACAAGCCAGTATACCGGCCTCCGCGTGGTACGCCGGCCGTAGCGGCTTGTAAAAAGCTAAAATAATTGCAAGCGGGGCCGTTCCAAGAGGGTATATTTTAAACTTGTTGGACAGCCCCGTCTTTTTTCACGCCATTTATGCCCGTATCTTGTTTTTTCGCTTCATATTGCGGCTCTTCTTTTTTTTCGTTATACTGTTAGACAATATTTACCGCTGACATGCGGTAAAGGAGCTGTCTATGTTTCCTAAAGAAATGCCGATAGAAGCGATTGGTCTACAGATTCTTTTTTCAGTCGGAATCATTGTTATTGCTGCAAAGTATTTCGGGCTTCTTGCAAAAAAAATCGATTTCCCGCAAGTTGCAGGTGAAATTGTCGCAGGCCTTTTGCTGCGATACCTTCCCTTCTTCCGCCATTTCGGAGAACAGGAACCTAACATAATATACAGTCAAACAAATCAGTTTATCGGATTTATGTCGAATATCGGCGTTATCTTAATTATGTTTTCCGCCGGATTGGGAACAAATTTAAAATCGCTGATTAAATCCGGTATAAAATCCACCGTTATCGCTGCTTTCGGGGTACTGGTACCGCTGATTATGGGTACCGTCATGGCGCTCTGTTTTTGGGGTTTTGACGGATTCGGTACGCAAAACTTCTATCAGGCCTTATTTATAGGAGCAATTTTAACGGCTACTTCCGTCAGTATTACCGTTGCCGCATTAAAAGAACTCGGTAAAATCAATTCTGAAGTAGGCCAAACGATTATCAGCGCTGCTATCATTGATGATGTATTCGGCATTATTGTATTGACGGTTGTACTTGGTTCAAGCTCCGGCAGCGGTGATTATATCGGGTTACTATTAAAAATAGTAGCATTTTTTGTTGTTTCATTGATTGTCGGATTTATCGTTTACCGTATTTTTAAATGGTATGACAACCGGCACCCCCATTCCCGCCGTATCCCGATTTACGGATTGGGGATTGCATTTATTTTTGCTTATTGCGCGGAAACGTTTTTCGGCATTGCCGATATTACCGGCGCTTATATAGCAGGCGTTATTTTTTGCAATCTGAATGATGCCACTTATATGGAACAAAAAATCGACGTCAACTCCTATATGTTTTTCAGTCCTCTTTTCTTTGCCAGCATCGGACTTAAAACAAATATCAACGGCATGAGCATGGAATTACTGTGGTTTGCCGTCTTTTTTGTTCTTATCGGCTGTATTTCGAAAATCATCGGATGCGGAGGCATTTCGTTACTGATGAAGTATAACCGGCGGGAAGCGCTTCAAATAGGACTCGGCATGATGGTGCGCGGAGAGGTCGCTCTCATTGTTGCGCAAAAAGGTCTTTCCGCCGGCATGGTAAAAGCCGAGTATTTTACGCCGGTCATTGTTCTCATCATTATCTCTTCTATGCTCGTTCCCGTTTTATTGGGTAAAGCATTCGCAGAAAAAAAGCCCGACAATATGCTCGGGTAACATTCTTACGGAATATACGGAAATAACGTTTCTTTCCGATAGAGAAGCCCGCTGTTTCCCTATAGACATCTATATCGGTATTCCGGTTCATTATAACATGCACACCAAAACTGCGCTCGTATATAATTAACACCGAATACTCAAACAACTAAATGGAGGAATAATACGATGAAAAAGCGCTTTTCCATTCGTACCAAATTGATTCTCATCTTCGGTTTCCTCGTCTTGAGTGCGAGCATGCTTGAAGCTTTCTTTGCCGTCCGCACGGCGCGTAAAGCCGTTGTCGAAAAAATAGAGACGCACCTTACCGATAAGGCGAATGATGTTGCGGCGCTTATCAATGAGAAAATACATGCGGACTTTCAATTCTTGGAGGGTATTGCGAGAATGCCGCAGCTGCGGGATAACGAGGTGTCATATGCGGAAAAAATGATTCTACTGCATGAGGAAACTGCCTTTCAGGGAGGTTCTATCGTTGAACTGAACATTGCGGACACGGAAGGAAATAGACACACCCAAAACGGGGAAGTGTTTTCGGTGAGCGATAGAGATTGGTACAAAGCGGCATTGGCCGGTAACAAGTTTGTGTCGGAGCCCTTATTTTCCCGAGTACACGCAGGACAACTGATCATTGTATTTGCCGTACCGATTTATGATGATAACCATACGGTTGTCGGTATTTTAGCAGCTAACATCAAAGGAACGACGCTGTGCGACAACGTAAAAAACATTGTAGTAGGTACAACAGGAGGCTGTTATATTCTCGGTCTAACCGGAAATGTTATCGGCCATAAAAACGAACAAATTGTCTTGGAGCAGGGCAATTCGCAAAAACGGGCGGAAAAGGATGCCTCCTATGCATCGCTTGCCGCTTTTGAAAAGAAAGTATTAGCAACGGACCAAGCCACCATTGAGCACTATACCTATAACGGCACTAGAAATATTGCTTCTCACGCAAGGGTAAAGACAACTAATTGGGCGGTAACTATAAAAGCGCCGGTCAATGAATTTATGGGAACCGTTACGGAACTCTATATTGCAATGGTAATAGTCAGTCTTATCATCTTAGTTGCGGTGCTCATTATTATTTACTTCATTGCTATCAAAATGGTTCAACCGATCAAAACGGCTGTTTCCGCATTACAAAATATTGCGCAGGGCGAAGGGGATTTAACGGTGCGCTTGCCGCTTATCGGAAATGACGAAGTAACGGATTTGTCGGAATATTTTAACGAGACCATTGAGAAAATAGGAGCTTCTATAAAATCAGTCGGCGAAAACAGCAAAATAATGGAAGAAATCGGGAATGACCTTGCGCTGCACATGACAGAGACGGCAAGCGCCGTACATGAGATCAGTGCAAATATCGACGGGGTCAAGCAGCAGGCGCTTACTCAAAGCGCAAGCGTTACCGAAACAGCCGATACCGTTGCCGACATCATCCGTACAATCAAGCAGCTGAATAGCAGTATCGAAACGCAAGCCGCCAGCGTAGCGGAATCTTCTTCTGCAGTGGAAGAAATGGTTGCCAATATTGCTTCCATCAGGCAAACGCTTGAGCAGACCGATACCGTTATTAAAACGCTCGCAACGGCAACTGCAGCGGGAAAAGAGACTATCGCGAATGCCGGCAATGTTACTCAGAATATCGCTGAAGAGTCAGGAAGTTTGCTGGAAGCCTCAAGCGTCATCCAGCATATTGCTTCGCAGACAAATCTTCTTGCGATGAATGCCGCTATTGAAGCAGCTCATGCAGGGGAAGCGGGGAAAGGTTTTGCCGTTGTTGCCGATGAAATCCGAAAGCTGGCCGAAGATTCTGCTGCGCAGGGTAAAACAATAACGTCCACACTCAAGACGCTGAGCGGAGAAATCGAAATGTTGTCTTCCGCCTCAAGGACAGCCGGAGATAAATTCAATGCGATTTTTAACCTATCGGAACAAGTTAAAATGATGAGTACGCGCTTAACCGAATCCATGCGCGAGCAGGAGAACGGCAGCAAGGAAGTGCTGACTGCTATAAAAAACATCAACGCGGTAACGATAGAAGTAAAAACCGGTTCGGGAAATATGCTGCATGGCGGAGAAGGCGTTGCGCAAGAGATGAATAAACTTGATAATCTTACGCAGCTTATAGCCGACAGCATGAACGAGATGGCCTCAGGCGCAGTGCAGATCAACAATGCAATCCAAGAAGTCAACGAGATTACGCAGAAAAATAAGCAGAGTATTGAAAGTTTAGCGCAAGAAGTTGCAAAGTTTAAAGTGTAAGGCGTTTTATAACGTAAAAGAAAACCATTAAACCAGCCGCTGGAAACTTCAGTTTTGAGCGGCTGATCTTAGTTCTTAGAAAAGATACTTTAGAAATTAGAAACCTTCCCCGCGTGCTAAGGCTACAA
This sequence comes from uncultured Treponema sp., assembly GCA_905372265.1. GTDB lineage: Bacteria > Spirochaetota > Spirochaetia > Treponematales > Treponemataceae > Treponema. The sequence goes on from CAJPOL010000043.1 coordinate 4,771, forward strand.
TACAAAGTACGAGCGCAAACAAGGTGTATACATATTTGCCGATATAGTACCACGCAGTGCCGTATTGTTTCTTTGAACCGGTGTTAACTTCGTCCAATAAATCTTCTTTTTTCATTACCCAGAACCAGGAGATGGCGCCAAGTACTGCTCCGATCGGAATAATATAGGTGGAAACCAAGTCCATCCACGGCCCCCATCCGCCGAGAATTGCACCTTTCGTTTCCGCAATCGGTTCCATAAATACCCCGATTGCAAATGTTATCACTCCAAGCAGTGTAATAGTGAATGTCCGTTTTAAATTCTTAAACCGGTGCAGCAGCGATTCTGCGACGACCTCCAGCATGTTCTGTAAAGAAGAAATTCCGCCGAATACAACCGCTAAATAGAGGATGATACCGAATATCCGGCCGCCGGGCATTTTTTGTAAAATGGTCGGCAATACAACAAATAAAAGTCCCGGGCCTCCTGCAGGATCCATCTGATACGCAAAGCACGCAGGAATCATTACAAGAGCTGCAACCATTGCCGCAATGGTATCAAAAATCGCTGTGTTTTTTGCTCCGTCTACGCAATCATGCTCTTTGCTTAAATAAGCGCCGTATACAATCATGCCGGAACCGGTAATGGACAATGAGAAAAACGCCTGCCCCATTGCCGTAACCCAAACGCTCGGATTCTTTAAGTGGGCCCAATCGGGAATAAACGAAAATTTATAGCCTTCAATGGCGCCCGGCAGAAATGCGATACGAACCGCTAAAATGAGAAACAATATAAAGAAGAGCGGCATCATTATTTTATTCGATTTTTCAATCGTATGCGCTCCAAGCGTAATGGTGAATAGCGTAATAATGATAATGACCACATGATAGGGAACAACGCTGAACGGTTTAAATGCAAAGGATTCAAACCACTGACCCGGATTTACCGTCATAATGGAACCGAAAAGCGATTGGGTAAAGGCTTTTAGTACATACGAGATGATAACTGCGTATCCGATTGCGATTGTCATTGACCCGATAAGCGGCAGCCACCCGACGACTTTTCCGATGCCTTCAAGGTTTTTTGTACCGTGCTTCCATGCATATGCATAGGAACCGAGTGTTCCCGTTCCGCTGCGTCTGCCTATTGCATACTCGGCGGACAGCCCTACATAGCCGAAAAGGACGATGAAAAGCAGATAGATGATGAGAAACGCTCCTCCGCCGTTACTGCCGAGCTTATACGGAAAGCCCCACACATTTGCCATACCGACTGCAGAACCGACACAGGCTAAGACAAACCCCCATTTGCTTACAAACCTGTTGTGTTTTTCATGCATAATAAACCTCCACTTACGATTTTTGCTGAATTTCATGTATCAATGACACTCATAATTCAAGTGTATAACAGTTTTTTTCAAAAGTCGAGGAAAATATTTACTAAAACACAACTTTGCGGACGATTGACGGTAAATACAAATTCGGTCAGCGTTTATCCCATTCAACTTCAACCATGCGCGATTCTCCGTCAGGGATTTTTTTTAGATTGGGGCAGTCAGCTTTATGAATGATAACGCCGCGCCCACGCGAGGCATAACCGCGGATAGGATCGGATGTTGTCGGACGGCAGCATTGGGCAAACTTTATCAAAAAATTGCAATCGTTTCCTACCAATATTCTCAGTTCATGAGGAGCGCCGTGTCTTTTTTTGCCTGTCTCCGCTTCCTTAGCCGTACCGGTTTCCCGTACTGCCGGAGCATTGAGATGACTGCCGCGCGGCTTTTCTCCTTTTTCACCGTAGAGTTCGGGGGCATGGAGCTGGAGCCAACTCCGTATCTTTTGCCGCGCTTTTGCCGTATGCGCATATTGGTAGTGATTATTTGTCGGATGAGCATTCGGATGGGTAATAGCTTCCACGACTTGCGTATTTTTTAAGGGACGGGACAACGGGATAATCGCACCGTCCGCTTTTGCGGCTACCAGTTTTTCCCCTATCGCCGAATGAATACTATATGCAAAATCAACGGCGGTTGAACCGGCCGGCAATTCGATAATAGCTCCTTTCGGGGTAAATACGTAAATGGAATCGCCTAACAGATCGTTTTTCAGTTCCGCGAGGAATTCATCATTATCAAATTTTTGCTGCGCAAGCAATTTTACCTGCCGTACAAAGGACAATTCCGTTTCTTGTACCTGATTACGGGTATCGTGCTTTTTATATACCCAATGGCTTGCAACTCCCCGCTCCGCAATTTCATGCATTGCATGGGTGCGGATTTGTATTTCCAGCGGCTGCCCCTCTCTGCACATCACCGTTGTATGTAAACTCTGATAGCCGTTTGCTTTCGGCATGGCGATATAGTCTTTGAAGCGCCCTTCAAGCGGTTTCCAGATGGTATGCACCAGACCTAAGATTGTATAGCATTCATTTTCCGTATCACAGAGTATTCTGACCGCTTGTAAATCATAGAGCTCATCAACCGCCTTATTCCGCTTTTTCATTTTTTGATAGATTGACCAAAAGTGCTTGGCGCGTCCTTGTACCTTTACCGTGATATCGGCAGCGGCTAGTTTTTCATGGAGCTCCTTTTCCACAGATTGCAAAAAGGCTTCCCGCTCCTTCTTTTTTGCACAGACCACCTCTTTTATTTGATCAAAGGCTTCACGGTTAATATATTTCAGACTTAAATCTTCAAGCTCATTTTGAATTTTTGAGATGCCCATACGCTGAGCAAGCGGCGCCCAAATTTCACTGATTTCTCCGGCAAGTATTTTCTGCCGTTCGGCAGGGTAATCGGAGAGATAGCGAATCTTATCAAGCCGGTCGGCAAGCTGTATAATCATAACCCGTAAGTCGCTCACCATAGAAAAAAACATTTTACAAACCGTGTCGGCATGTTCTTTCGATTTGTTATAGAGCTTAACATCGGAAAATTTTACCGCTAAAGCGAGAATATCTGCAACCGTATCGCCGAACAGTTCGCGGAGCTGTTCATCCGGCAGAGAAAACCGGCTGCTTTCACTATACAGCAGAGCGCATACAATAGTTTCGCTGTCCATTTCCAGTTCTGCAAGAATATATGCCATCCGCAGCGAATGAATAGCCTCAGACGGAGATGCGGGCTCACGAGCTTCCTCCGGTATTCTCCGCTCAATAACCATATTCCATGCAGCGGTAATACGCTCCGCTTCTTCTTTGTGTTCAGGGGCGGTATAATACCGATACTGAGAAAAAAAATGCGGTAAACTGGTTACGTTTTCAATTTTTTGAATCATACCACCGTCCCTCGATTAATCTGTCCTTTTGACTGAGATCCCGATGAATACGCACTTCGCGAAACCCCGCTTTTTCAAATCCGGCGCGGGCACGCTCCGCATGGTATTCGCCGGCTTCGCTTAACAGGATTCCGGCATTTTTTAGTACGTTTGGAGCATTATTTGTCAAAACGGTAATATAATCAAGACCGTCTGCCCCGCCGTCAAGCGCAAGCAGCGGCTCGCTGCGCCCGTCTTTTAAAAGTTCCTGTGTCAAAGCGGAGGGGACATACGGAGGATTGGCGGCAATGAGGTCAAAACGGCGGCAGTTGTCAGGGAGTTGAGCGGTCAGTAGGTCGAGGCGGCGCATATCTCCTGCGGCGAACAGCATCCGTTCACGAGCCTCTGGCGGCAGGAGCGCTTTCGCATTCAGGCGGGCTACGTCCAATGCCGGTTCGGAAATATCGGAGAGGACAAAAACGACATTGGTAATGGAATGCCGAAAGAGCGTGTGGAGCGCCGCAATACCGACACAGCCGGAACCGGTACAGGGGTCAAGGACGGTAACGCATGAGACGCCCGCCGCTGCCTTTTCCGTTATGAGTGCAATACTGCGTTCCACTAACAGTTCGGTGTCGGGTTTTGGAATAAGGACGCTGGTGTTTACCTGAAACGGTAGTCCCCAAAATTCTTTTATACCGGTGATATAGGCAATAGGCAGCCCCGCACAGCGCTGCTCGACTGCGGCATAAAATAGTTCACAGGTCTCGGTTATATCGGTGTCCGCATGAGCGAAAAGCCATGCGCGCGGTTTTTGCAGAAAGTGCTGTAAAAGGGCATCCGCATCAAGCAGCGGAGACGCCGCATTGCTGCCTGAGAACGGAGTGCTTTTTATAAAAGCGGCGTGAGCATAGCGGCGGGCATCTGCTACCGTAAACATTGCTTAGCTTTGCGCTTTCAGCATGTTTTCCCGTGCTGCAATGCAAAGCCCATCGATAAGCTCGGTTAAATCGCCTTGCATCACCGCATCAAGTTTATACAGCGTCAGGTTAATCCGGTGATCCGTTACCCTGTTTTGAGGGAAATTATAGGTACGGATACGCTCCGAACGGTCTCCCGAACCGACTTGGCTCTTCCGGTTTTCTGCCCGCTCGGATTGTTTTTTTGACTCCTCAAGGTCATAGAGCCGGCTGCGCAAAACCCGCATCGCTTTTGCTTTATTCTTAATCTGACTTTTTTCATCCTGACAGATGACGACGAGTCCGGTGGGAATATGCGTGATACGCACTGCCGAATCGGTGGTGTTAACGCATTGACCGCCCGGCCCTCCGGCACGCATGACGTCAATGCGTAAGTCTTCTTGCTTGATAACGATTTCCGTTTCCTCAGCTTCGGGTAAAACCGCAACCGTTACCGCACTGGTGTGAACACGTCCGGAACCTTCCGTTTCAGGCACACGCTGTACCCGATGTACGCCTGATTCATAGCGGAGACTGCCGTAAACATATTTTCCCGAGATAGACAGCGTTACTTCTTTAAAACCGCCGAGTTCAGTCTCATTGGAGGATAAAAGCTCATATTTCCAATTTTTTGCTTCCGCATAATGAATATACATTTTTAAAAGATCGGCGGCAAACAATGCAGCCTCTTCACCGCCTGTTCCGCCCCGTATTTCCATAATAATATTTTTTTCTTCAAGCGGATCGGGCGGGATGAGCAGCAGCTTAATGGTTTCCTGACTCTGTTCACACGCTTTTTCAAGGGTATGCAGTTCTTCACGCGCCATCTCTTTCAGTTCGCGGTCGGTCTCTTCCTGCATCAATGCACGGGCCTGCATCATCTCTTCTTCAAGACGGCAATAGCGGGCATACTCTTCCATCAATTTTGAAAGGTACGAGTGCTCCCGCATAACCTCTTTATACTTATTGGGATTTTTTATCAACGCAGGATCTTGAATCTCTTGTTCCAATTCTTTCCATTTTTTTGATAAGCTTTCTAATTTTTCTTTCATCAATAACTCTCTTTCGATCAACAGGACAAACGTATCAGCCGTTTTTCGTAATATGGATTAACCGCAGAGGCCGCAGGATATGTAAAGGATTACCTGCTTAGTTTCTCCTCGATTTATCTTTGCGCCCTCGGCGATCTTTGCGGTTTCATTCGTGCGGAGGGTTTAATACCCCGACGCTCGCGTCGGGGTTGTTGATTTGCTTACTAAATAACCGCTTATTCGCTACGGAAAACGGCGGCAGTACAGGCCCCAAGGATAATCCGGTTCTTGTCAAGTTTAACGCCGGTTACCTGCTGAATACCGTCAGGCGAGGCTGCCGCGCCGTCTGCAAAAAATACCGGATTTTTTACTTCACGGCTCAGCTCAACACTGCGTTCCGTTTCCGCTGCATTAAACAATAAGAACCATGTACCGTCAGTCCAATCCAGCGTATAGCCGAACGTCAGCCGGTCGGGGCTTTCAAGCGGCAGGAACGCAGCCGCTTTTGCAATTTTTTCGGCATTGCCTATCCTAAATACCTCGAATTTCTTCCGTACGGCGATAAGGCCGCGTGTATAATTGAGCAATCCGGCGTAATCCGGCGCGAGGTTCCAAATAAACCGGTTAATTGAATCCGAGGAATCATAACTGTTGCGTACAAACGAGCCGACACATTCCTGTGAAGCGCCGTGAATATTCGGCTTTGTGCGGCCGCGCTCCTGTCCCGCATGTAAAAATGCAATGCCTTGCGTTGTCAGCGCCAGCGCATTACCGAGCTTGAGACGGGCGATGATCTCTTTCCTGTCGCTGCTTTTGCTTTCATTAAGACCGGCATTATGCGCAATGCAGTCATGTAAGGTTAATCCGTCATGGCAGACAAGATACTGTACGTTATCCCCCGGAGAATCGGCGGTATAGTTGAGTTTGGGTGAACCGATGCAGTTGGAAAAGAGACGCTGTAGGTCAGGGCCTTTTTTAGTTAAGAAGCCTCTTCCTGCCTCATTCATACCGCCGGCTTTTACCAAATCGCGCAGCTCATCATTAAAGACGGCTACACTGTCCGTTTTTGTCATGTACTGCTGATCCATACCAACGGTACCGGACGCTCCATTGTACATTTTCCAGCCTTCCCCGACAAACAGTACCGACGGATTAATGTCCTTGCAGCGGTTGTATGCCTCCAATACCGTTTCGGTATCAAGCAGCCCCATCAGGTCAAAGCGGAAGCCGTCGGCCTTATACTCCTGAACCCAGTGTACCGTAGAATCCACAATCAGTTTCCGCGCCATCATCCGCTCAGACGCGACATCGTTACCGCAGCCTGAACCGTTCGTGCAGCTGCCGTTTTTTCCTGTTCTAAAGTAATAGCCCGGCACAATCATATCCAAAAAATCCGTTTTTGCCATGTGATTGTACACAACGTCAAGCAGCACGCCGATGCCGGCTTTATGGCACTCGTTGATGAGTTCTCTCAATTCGCGCACGCGGCTTTCGGGATTTTCGGGATCGCTTGCATACCAGCCCTCAGGCGTAAAATAGTTATGCGGATCATAGCCCCAGTTATAGTTATTATTCTGCACGGTTCCGGCATCCTCATAGCGCCGGTTTGTTTCATCCGTGTAGTAAAAATTGAGCACCGGCATCAGCTGAATATGCGTTACGCCGAGTTCTTTTAAATACGGAATTTTTTCGATAAAGGCCGAGTAAGTGCCCGGAATATTTGTAACGCCGGAATCGGGGCTGACGGTAAAATCGCGGACAGATACTTCATAAAGAACGGCATCCTCACGCTTTTGCAGCGTAACATACGGATAGTCTTTCTCCGGCATCAGTGTTTTTTTATGCAAATCGATGACGGCGCCCCGTCCTACTCCGCCGTTGCCGGTATAAGCAGCCATTGACCGCGCATACGGATCAAGCACGGTTTGTGTTCCCTGTTCATTGGTAAGCGTATAATCATAAAAGAAGCCTTCAGCATCATCTCCCGTAAAAGAGCCCTGCCATACGCCTGTTTTTTCATCGTAGCTGAGCGGAACAGTAAAATCGGGCTTTCCGCTATCGGCTTTTTTATACAGGTTTGCCGATACATCGCGTGAAGTCGGCGCCCATAAAGAGAACAGACAGCTCTTGGCCTCGGAATTATATACGGCTCCCAGCTGCATCTCCTTCGGGGGAACGGTCTGTTCTAATGTTTGTAATAGAAGATTTTTCATATCAATCGTTACGGCTCCTTCAAACCGCTCATTATAAACGGATGCTGATGTAGATAAAGAAACCGGTTCGGCCGTTTTCAATACAACGGAATCGGTAAAATTATTCCACGCATGTTCAGGGTCGCGCGCGTTATATACCTGCTTTATACGGCAGGGTTGTCCGCCGCTGCTGAGCTCAAAGCCTGAGGCGCCGCCATCCGTATCAAGCGCATATTTGCCGCTCAAGCTGAGCTTAACCTCGTATGGGGTTTCCAATACGGCGGCGGTAATGCGCGGCTTATACTCTTTGACCGCATAGGTATGCTCATCGCCTGAAAAGACGATACAAGCATTTTCTTTCTGAAAATTCCACCGGCGGTCGGTTTCTCCGTCCTTTGTCCATGAATTTTTTTCACGTACAATAAAACCCGCTTCACCGTTGGGGCCAAGCAGCGCAGTGCCGCTCTCCAATCCGCTTTTTTTAAAGCGCATAAATCCGACGCCGTTTTTCGTCTGCCACTGCTGCGTATTATCCCACGCCTTTCCGCCGTCTCCGCCGGGAATAGCCCAGAGCCACAGCGCCCAGTTATCATAGCTTCCATCCGGACGCACATAATAAATGACAAACTCATCATCGGGCACAGCAAGCTCGTTATGCACCGACAACACAGCCTGTAACCCGACGAGGCCGGCATCCTCAACCGTACCGGGAGGAGCCGCAGGCGGTTTTTGCTGGCCGCAGCCGTATAAAAATAATACAAACAACAGCGCACCGATAGCGCTCAGATGTCTTTTACTCATAAATGTACAAGATACTATCTCAAATAAGCGAATTTTGCAAGTTGCCGTGTTTGCCGCGGCGGAGCTAGGAGCAAGTATTTTTAATTATGCTGTGTGGAAAAACATATAAAACGGAGCTTCTTTAATAAGGAAGCTCCGTGCGTTTTTAAAAAAGCGTTTCGTTTTAGAGCTTACGGCCGGCACACAATACGGAAGCCGATATAGTCTTCCGTATAATCTGGCTCCTCATCAACACGAAATACACATTTACAGCTGCTGTCAGGACTATTATAATCACCGCCGCGTCTTACACGCCTTGACCCGACAGTAGGACCGGCATAATCTTCGGTTAAACTTTCACCGGCATTTATAGTTTTATGAATATCCCAACACCATTCCGATATATTGCCGCTCATATCATATAAACCGTAACCGTTTGTCGTCTTTTTCCCTACCTCATGTGTTTTGTGGTTTGAATTTCCGCTAAACCACGCGACGTTTCCAGCAACAGTATCGCCTGAATAGGGATCGGCTGTACCGCCGCGGGCTGCCCACTCCCATTCGGCTTCGGTCGGAAGCCTAAAGCCTTTTTTGCTTAAATTCTGTGTTACAGTTTTGCCGCTGCCGCTACCGCTTACGGTATATACCCTTTCGGAAGGGCCTAATCCCGCAATCCCGTCCGTCAACTTGTTGCAAAAATCTATGCAATCGAACCATGTTACCGTGTCGACGGGACGCTTTAGCTGCACATCGCCGCCGGCAGGTACTTTTATGCCTATTCCGTTAAATTGGCTCGGATTGCTTCCCATAACCTTCATCCATAGCTCCTGCGTAACCTCCGTCTTGCCAATCCAATATTCTTTCAGTTTTGCCGTATGATTTTTATTTCCCGGTTGAGAGGCATCTCCTAAAGCTGCATTATTTTCCGCATTAATCTTTTTCATCATATACGTTACGC
>CAJPOL010000044.1 GCA_905372265.1 uncultured Treponema sp.
TTGAGATGGATGCACGGAGAGTGGGGTTTCAGCAGGGAATAACACAAGGTATGCGGCAGGGCGAAGTAAGAGGACTTGAACGTGGTAAAGTTGAAGGTTCCCGACAAAAGGCTCTTGAAACGGCAAAAACAATGCTTGCAATGGGCTATCCTCTCGGTGATATTTGCAAAATTTCAGGGCTCTCTCAAGACGAAGTGCAGTCGGTTGGTAATGTGTAATTAATTACCTGTTCTCTTTCCTCAATACGTCCATATCAAGATCAAGATGCCTGCCTGAGGTTGAAAGAGATTTTTTGCAGACGGCGGTAAAACCCGCTTTAACGCCCGCTTCCCGTACAACATCTTTTATCATCTCCATATCAGCGCCCTTCAACTTAAACATTGGCACGGATGCCGCGCGTATTAAGCAGAAACAAGTTTGATACTAGTCAAACTTGTGTTCAGCGAAGTACATGGACGTACTTCGCTGAACGAGCAACGCCGTAGATGCCCCGATATTTATGCCGACCATGCTTCCGATTCCCGCTGCAATCGATACATCTCACGATACATACCGCCCTTTTCCATCAGTTCGGCATGGGTACCGGTTTCGGCAATCGTTCCCTTATTGAGTACGATAATCTTATCGGCGTTTTCTACCGTGCGGAGGCGGTGAGCGATGACAATAACGGTTTTATTCTTTATCAGCGTACTGATAGCATGCTGAATAAGCGTTTCGTTTTCAGGGTCGAGGGCGGCGGTAGCTTCGTCCAAGAGGATAACCGGCGCATCTTTTAAAAGAGCGCGGGCAATGGAAAGCCGCTGGCGCTCTCCGCCTGAAAGGGTATAGCCGTTTTCTCCGATCTCCGTGTCGTAGCCTTTCGGCAGCTTTTCAATAAATGAGTCGCACTGTGCAGCCTTTGCAGCAGCAAGTACTTGCTCCTTTGTCGCATTCCGGTTACCTATCAGAATATTGTTGTACACCGTATCATTAAAAAGCACGACATCTTGGAATACAATCGAAAAAGCTCCGAGCAAAGTTTCCGGTTCTACCGCGGAAACATCCACGCCGCCGATACTCACCCTGCCGGATGAGGCATCCCAAAAGCGCGCAGCCAAGCGGGCAATCGTAGACTTTCCGCAGCCTGAATGCCCGACAAGGGCAGTAATTTCGCCCTGTTTTGCCGTAAAGCTGATCCCGCTGACCGTGTCCTCTCCGGAGCTGTCAGTTGTGTGTGCGGTGGCGCCCGTACCTGTGCTGCTCTGCTCATTGTACGAAAATGAAACAGTATCGTAGCGAATGTCGTAACCGTTCGGATTGAATGTTTCGCTTCCCATCTGCGCCGGATAATTGACAATCGCCTGTTTCCGCTCAACCGCAATCAGCATATAAAAGAACTCACCGAGCAGCATAAACACCGTTGTCAACGGATCAAAAATACGGCATGCTACCAACAAAAAGACGATGTAGGTTACCAGTTCTATCCGCCCCTGTGACAGTAAGTACGCGCCGTAGGAAATCACCAGCGGAAAGCCGAACCGGATAAGCGCCGAACAGCCGAAAATAAGAGCTCCGATCGCTGCTTCCGCTTTGAGCGCAGCGCCTGTTGTTTCGGTAATATCGTCTTTAAGTTTCTGCAGATACGCAGCTTTTTTATCGGAAGATTTCAGCACCTTTATGTTATCGATCATCTGCTGAAGGGAATCATATATCGCATCCTTACGCACAATAACACTCTTCATCTTTTTTTCGGATAGCCTGCGGCAGCCGATAATAATAAAAAAGCCTACACAGGCGCACACAAAAAGAGCGATTGTCATTCGCCAATCTAAAAAGGCAAGAAGTCCGGCTGCAACTACAATCGAAATAATACCGCCGAACATCTCCGGCACCACATTCGCAAGAGATTCTTCAATGACCGTAACGTCGTTCAAAAGAGTCGAGGTCAAATACGACAAATCCTGCCTGCCGAAATACGACAGCGGTAGTTTCCGCAGCGATTCGGCAAGCGAAATACGCACATTGGCCGCTTCCTCATACGCGCCGTTGTATGTCTTGCCGTATTTTAGCTTTTCAAGGATAAACAGCACGGCAATCATCGCAACGCCGGCAGCCGATACCGCCCACACATTCGGCGTCTGAAAGCCTTCCTGCATAATGCGCGCTAAAAAATACTGCAGCACATACAGTGAAAGCCCCAGCGGCACCATCAAAAATAAATTGATAATAGTCCCAAGCGTAATCGACAGCCGTAAATTACGTGTCCCCGCACCCGACAACGCAAAAAATCTTTGTAACATACTATTTTCCCTCCTCTATCATTGTTAATTTCTAATCTCTCATCATTTTGAGCGTTCATTACGCTTCCATACAGTCCGGTATCGCATGAGTAAACTCGCGGAAACATAATCGTGTTATAGTATAAAATCAAAGCAGCTTTGTCAACAATCAGCGTTTGATAGGTCTATAGTTTTTAGAGAATCCCTTTATTCGTGCGGAGGGTTTAATACCCCGACGCTTGCGTCGTAACAAAGGGTATTAAAGCCGACTGCAACCACCTTATGAGAACAACATACCCCGACGCTCGCGTCGGGGTATGTTGATTTACTATCCGTGCGGATGTGCCTTATGGTACAGCTCCTGCAATTGAGCTGCGGTGATGTGTGTGTACCGCTGCGTAGTAGCGATGCTGCTGTGTCCCAATAACTCCTGCACAACACGGATATCCGCTCCGCGCGTTACAAACAGAGATGCAAAGCTGTGCCGAAAGGCATGCGGCGTCAGTTTTTTATAATTAGGCAGCAGCGCCGTATACCGGTTAATAATATACCGGACTCCTTGCGTAGTGAGCGCTCCGCCGCGCCAATTCAAAAAAAGCGCATCTTCATCAGGCGGGGCTTTTCCGTTCTCACTCTGTTCTTTTTGATAGGCAATCAGCGCAGCCCGCTCCGGCAAGTAGCGCTGTAACGCTTCTTGCGCAAAACCGGCAAAAAACACCTTGCGATCTTTGTTCCCCTTTCCGCGCACTACTGCCCAGCTTCCGTTCCCTTGTATATCCTGTACCCTTAAGCTCTGAAGCTCCGACACGCGGCAGCCGGTGGAATACAGTGATGAAAAAAGCGCTGCATCACGGGCATACCAGAGAATCCCCGCCTCCTTAGGAAAGCCGCAGAACCGCTCCGCCTCATCGGGAAACAGAAAACGGGGCAGCTTTTCAGGCAGCTTGAGGTTACGGACAAGGGCAGCAGGATTAACGGCACATAAACCGTTCCTCAGCGCATACCGGTACATACTTCGCACGCATGAAAGCGTGCGATTGATACTTGCAGGAGCGAAATGCCGGTTGCCGAGGTCTGCAACAAATGTCCGTATATGGAGTCGTGTCGCTTCGGTAAAGATGAGTCCATTCTCTTGCAGCCATTCTGAAAAAAGTTTCAGATCGCTCCGGTACGCCTCTATCGTTTTTTCCGAAAAATGCCGTACACCGGCGCTGTAGGCAAGATAGTCCTCAAAAACAGGATGCATCAGTCTGCCGAGTCCTGATCTTCAACGCCTTCAACAACGCTATGCAAATAATTACAAGCGGGATTAACACAGGCCTTATAACTGCCGTTCTTTTTATCGTACTTTTCTACCATAAACCAGCCGCACTGAGGACAAACCGCATTAATCGGCTTAAAATGGGAGATAAAATTGCATTCGGGATAATTGGTACAGCCGAAGAATTCCTTTCCCCGCCCTTTTGCTCTACGGGATACAATATCGCCGGTACATCCCGGACGGGGACATTTTGCCAACGGAATGGACTTGGTATTACGGCAATCGGGGAAACCTTCACAAGCTAAGAAAAAACCGAAACGTCCGAGCTTTTTCATCATCTTTTTGCCGCATTTTTCGCACACAAACTCGGTCGGCTCATCAAGACTGCCTTTTAAGCTGCCTAAATGCTCCATTACCGAATCCACTTGAGTGATAAACGGATTGTAAAACGTTTCGATAATTTTAGACCATTCCGCGTTCTGTTCCTCAATCGTGTCCAGTTTTTGCTCCATGTCAGCGGTAAAATGAACATCAATTACATCATTAAAATGCTCTACTAAAATATCGTTAATAATACGGCCGAGCGGCGTTGGAACAAGCTGTTTGTTTGAACGGTTAACGTAATAGCGGTCGAGCAGCACCGAAATGATCGGCGCATACGTTGAAGGCCGCCCAATGCCTTTTTGTTCAAGCATTTTGACAATACTGGCATCCGTATAGCGGGCAGGCCCTTGTGTAAAATGCTGCTCAGGCACGAGCTTCTCAACACTCACAGCATCACCTAAGCGCAATGCCGGCAGCTGCTTCCCTTTTTCTTCTTTTGAAAACAGGAGATTTAAGACGGCATAAAAGCCTTTTTCCACCATTTTCGTAGAGGCGGTTTTAAAAACAGCATCTCCTGCGGTGATTTCAAAACTTGCGGTTTCCGTTTTTGCATTCGTCATCTGGCTTGCAGTAAAGCGTTCCCAGATAAGAGTATACAGCCTCAGCTGATCGCGGTTGAGATAATCTTTAAGGTAATCGGGCGTATACGTGCAGTAGGTAGGACGAATGCCTTCATGCGCATCCTGCGCTTTTGCCCCGACCGTATACACATTCGGTTTTGCCGGTAAAAAGCCGGGATGGTTTTCTTGTATCCATTTACGGACTTCGGTCAAGGCAACATCGGAGATACGCACCGAATCGGTACGCATATAGGTAATAAGACCGACACGGCTTGAACCGACGGCAATACCTTCATACAACTGCTGCGCAATCTGCATTGTTTTACGCGAGGTAAACCCGAGCCTATTTGCCGCGACCTGCTGCATCGTCGAAGTGGTAAACGGCGGTTTAGGACGTATCGTTTTCTCGGTGGTTTTTATATCGGAAACAGCAGCATCCGTTTCATGCAGTTGATCGATAATGTGCTGTACATCTTTCTCGTTTTTAAGCGCCGGTTTTTCACCCTTATACGGAAACAAGCTGAGCATCAAAGGCTGTCTTTCCTTTCTTAAAGGAGCCCTCCAGCGTCCAGAATTCTTCCGGAAGAAAATGTTCCACCTCCGCTTCCCGTTCACAGATGAGCCGGAGCGCGACCGACTGAACACGTCCTGCCGAAAGTCCGTTTTTCACCTTCCTCCATAAAAGAGGAGAAAGATTATAGCCTACCAGCCGGTCAAGAACACGGCGGGCTTTCTGAGCATTTACCTTCGCTTCATCAATTTCCATCGGATTCTGCACGGCTGTTTTAATAGCCTGAGGGGTAATTTCGTTAAAGACAATCCGATTGACCGGCACGGTTCCGCATTTTTCCCGTATTGAACGGTATAGATGATAGGCGATTGCCTCTCCCTCGCGATCATTATCACTTGCAAGAAAAACATGCCGGGCGTTTTTTGCTTCCTGCTGAAGTTCCTTTAGGAGTTTTGCCCTACCCCGTACGGTGATATACTCAGGCTGAAACCCGTGTTCAATATCAATAGCAATACGCGATTTCGGTAAATCTATCAAATGCCCCATAGAGGCTTTTACAGTGTAATCCGTTCCAAGATATTTCTCAATTGTTTTTGCTTTCGCAGGAGATTCTACTATAATAAGATTGAGCTTTTTTTGTTTTGCTGCCGTTTTTTTTGCCATATTATTGTGCTCCTTTATCGTCAAACAGGGGTAATTGCGCTTGTTGGTTCCTCTGCAAATACTGTAAAGCCGGATGCGCCCATTCACGCAGTAAATCTCCGGCGCAGGCAATCGGAATTGCCCCATCCTCCGCCAGTTTTCTGCCGCCGGCGTTTTGGGCGGAATCCATCATAGCGGCGCATACGCACACATCGCGTCCTTGTTCAAGCGCGAAGTCCGTAGTGATTAATGCGCCTGATTTTACCGGCGCTTCGACAATAACTGTTGCGCGGGATAATCCCGAGATCAGTCTATTACGCTGAGGAAACCGGTAGGGAAGCGGGGCTTCATTCGGCGCATATTCACTGAGTATGCAGCCTCCCGTTTCCAGTATCCGCGCTGCAAGCCGCGTATTGCTTACCGGATAAAATCTATCAAGACCGCAGGCGAGCACGGCGGTTGTTGCGCCGCCTCCGTCAAGAGCGCCGCGGTGCGCAAATGTGTCAATTCCGCGCGCAAGGCCTGAAATAACGGGAATACCGGCATGGCCGCATTCGGCGCCGAGCTGTAATGCTGCTTTTATACCGCTTCCCGTCGGCTGACGGGTACCGACTATTGCTGCTGCGGCTTTTGCGGGATCCGGCAATACTCCGCGGTAATACAGTAAAAACGGCGCATCGGGAATCTCACGCAATAACGGGGGAAAATCGGGATCATCATAGAAAACCGTTCCGATACGGCAATAATCCATTACATTCACGGCTTTTTCAACAGCCGGCGGAAGCTGCTGCATAAAAGAAAGACGCGGAGTGATACTGCGCTGTAGCAGCATACTGATATCTTCCATTGAAAGTACTGTAAGAGCTTGTAAATTGTCAAGCGTCCGCGCAAGGAAAAGCCGCTCTCCGCCTTTCAGAAATGAACAATACGAGAGCGCTATATAAAGCGTCTTTTTCCCCTCATCTTTTTTGTTCATGGAAACTAATCGCTGTTTACACTATGATTTACGGGCATTTTGAATAAATGCTTTATTCCGCTCTGCCTCCGCCCGCTGTTCCGCACTGCCGCTGGTAGCGATAATACGGTCATAGGCTGCTATCGCTTTACCGTACTGACCGGTCATATAATAGGCGCGTCCTAAAATAAAAAGAGAATCGAGCGGTTTTTTTTCTTTAGCGGCAATAGGCTCCATGATGGTAATAGCCTCTTCCGGACGGTTTAATTCAAATACATAGAGCACGGAAAGCGCATAGACAGCCCGCGTATAGGCAGGGTCAAGCTCAACGGCTCTTTTATAGGCTGAAACCGCAAGCTCAAAATAGGCAGGGCGCTCCGCTTTATTGATTTCCGACGGATATTCAATGGTGCTTTTTCCCAACACGGCGGCGCATACGCCGATTTGATAAAACAGATGCTGATTTTCAGGGTAGTATTCCAAAGCGCTCTGAAAAGCCTCAATCGCTTTCTTATACATTTTTTTATCCATATAGCGGCGTCCGAGCATCTTATACCATACGCCGATCCGCTGTTCAGCAATAAGAATACTGTTAATTTGGCCTTGATATTTTTTGATGGCGGCCTGTAATTCCTCAATGCCGGTCGGATTTTTAACCCCGAGCTCCATATCCTGCATCCGGCGCAGAAACGCGCTATCTTTGCAAGAGACGGAAAGCAGTGCGGCGCTTATCAAAAGACCGATAAAAAGATTTCTTTTTTTAGAGTTCATAACGTACTTATTCTTATATATCTTTGCAGTATTGTCAATATTCTACAGGCAATAGACGGACATAGCCTGCCGCCGGATTGCATACCTGTCTATCACACCGGGCATTGCTTGTCCGTTCTAACGATATGATTTTTACGCCGGCAAAAAGCGAGGATTGACTCACTCGGTTGAAGTTGTGTATAGTATCGTTTGGCGTCTTACAAGAATGCAGTATGCTTTTCTCGGGACGCCGCTCTGTTTTATAGGAAAGCCGGCCGCTTATACCGTCTGAAAGAAAGAAGACGTTCGGGCTGTTCTTTCCGATACTCCATCCCGCAGCAAATGCGGGACATAATGACCGTCAGGAGGGCTCATGAGAAAGTATGAATTGATGACTGTGTATCCCATTGAGGAGGATCAGTTCAAACAAGGAATTGAAGAGGTTCGTTCCGTATTGGGAAGTTTCAATGTTCAAGTTGATTCCGAAGATTCATTCGGCGATCGCGAATTAACGTATGAAATTAAGAAAAAGACAAAAGGCCGATATGTCTTATTCAATATTCATGCAGAGCCGGACAAGATTATTGAAATAGACCGCAAATTTAAGTTAAATCAGGGGCTTTTGACCTTTTTATTTATCAGAATTGATGAGTAATGAAGGAGACTGGTGATGGCAGATGTAAACCATGTTGTGCTGGTCGGCCGGCTTACCCGTGATGCGGAATTAAAATATACACCCGGTGGCGCTGCCGTTTGTAAATTTTCACTTGCAATTAACCGCAGGCGGAAAAACGGTGAGGAGTGGACCGAAGAGGTTAATTTTTTTGATATTGTACTCTGGGGTAGGCAAGGAGAAGCGCTCAATCAGTACCTTGTAAAAGGAAAACAGGTTGCTGTTGAGGGTGAACTTCGTCAAAACCGATGGGAGCAAGATGGGCAGCCCCGCAGTAAAATAGAAATCATTGCAAATAATCTTCAGCTTTTGGGAGGAGGCAGCGGCGCAGGAAATCAGCAGATGAATACCGGCGGACAAGGCGGATATCAACGCTCCGGTGCGCCTTCAGCATACCAAGCGAAGCAAAATACATCGCCTCCCGATGCCGGTTATGATGCCGAATTCGATAATTCCAATTTTGATACTATTCCATTTTAAGGAGAACCGAATATGTCTGATGAAACCATGAATACTGTAGATGTCGATGCCAATATGCAGGAAAATCTTCGAGAAGGAGAGGAGCGGCAGCAAAATAAAAAAGGAAAACTTTTTTATCGAAAAAAAGTATGCCGTTTCTGCTCTCAGAAAGCGAAGATCGATTACAAAGATCCCGATTCATTACGGCGGTTTATCACTGAACGGGGAAAGATTTTACCCCGCCGTATTACCGGAACCTGCGCGAAGCATCAGCGCAAACTTGCGCTTGAAATTAAGCGATCCCGTGCATTGGCATTACTGCCCTACGTTGTAGACTGATTGCAGGTTATTACCTCTATCCATCCCGTCCGGTTTCCAACTCCTGGAATACCGGCTTATTAGTAAACCTGTTCAGGAACTTCCGTTTCCGAACAGGCTGCCTTGAAATGCGATGTTCCAAATCGTACTACTTGTGCGATTGAGAACTCGTTGACCTGTTCGGCAACGCAGTTATCGAACAGGTCCAGTAATCATGCGCCGGTTGTGCGGCGTATTTAAGGAGCTTGAGTATGAAAGTCATTTTAAATGAAGATGTAAAATACCTTGGTGAAGAAGGCGATATAAAAGACGTCGCAAAAGGCTATGCACGTAATTATCTGTTTCCTCGTAACTTAGCCGTCCCCTGCAACGCTGTTACCCTTGCCCATTTCGAAAGCCGCAAGGAAGAAATCGAACAGAAAAAGGCCGTAAAGCGGCAAAATGCCGCCGGATTGAAAGAACGGCTGGAAGCGCTTACCGTTACCATTGTGATGCCTGCCGGCCCGAACGGGAAATTATACGGCGCTGTTACAAATCAGACTATTTCCGATGAATTGCAGAAGCTCGGGTTTGAGATTGAACGGAAGCGCATTGAACTGCCCGGCATAACCTTTAAGAGTGTCGGCCGCTATTCTGCAACGATGCGGTTATATGAAACTGCGGTTGCAACTGTTCCCGTCATTGTAGAAGCTCAGCCGGAAGCGGAAAAGAAAACTGAGGTAAAGCAAGAGAAACGTTCACGGCGCCGCCATGAAGCTGAAGCGCAACAGGAAGCGGTTCAAGGAGAAGAAGAAAAGCCGGAAGAATCTGCTGAGCAGCAGGAATAACGGTCCATTGCCGGTATTAAACCTGTTCGGAAACTTCCGTTTCAGAACAGGTCTATTGTACGGCAAACATTAAAAAAAGGCTGGATAAGACGTCAGCCCTTACTATAAGGAGTTGTAATGCCATATTCGGGCGCGGGAACAAGCGATTCGGCAAAGTCTTATCCGCTCACTTTAAAAGATAAAATTCCTCCGAACAATACGGAAGCCGAACAAGCAGTACTGGGTGCAGTATTGCTTGATTCGGATGCGATCGGAACAGTTCTACAGTATATTCGGGCGGAAAGTTTTTATTCACTATCGCATCAAAAAATATTTCAGGCAATTATCGACCTCTATAATCGAGGACAGCGCGTTGATATTTTGGTAATCAGCGAGTATCTGAGGCAGGAAGGATTACTGGATTCGGCAGGCGGCACTGCGTATATTGCCTCCTTAACCGATACTGTTCCAAGCACAGCGAATGTTGCGTACTATGCTAAGGTTGTGCTTGATACGGCAATCCGCCGATCGCTTCTGAAAGTTTCTCATCACATCACTGCTGACGTATTCGATGAAACGGTTACCTATTCGACAGTACTTGAACAGGCTCAAAAAAATATTTTTGAATTGACGGATGCGGGAAAAACAGCAACTTTCCGTACTTTAAAAGAGATTATCCCTGAAGCAATCGAAATGATTGAAGCCCGCTCCAAATCGCGAGGCGAATTTTCCGGAATACCTTCCGGTTTTGAATTTCTTGACAGTGTTACCGGCGGTTTTCAAGATTCCGAACTCATTATTATCGGAGCGCGGCCATCAATCGGAAAAACAGCTTTAGCATTAACCATTGCCGATCATATTGCCGTAGCAAAAAAAATTCCCGTTGCATTTTTCTCGCTGGAAATGTCCTGTATGCAGCTGACTCATCGTCTGTTTTCACTTGAATCCCGCGTTTCATCCTCAAAGCTCCGATCGGGTAATTTGCGGCTGGAGGATTTCGCAAAAATTCAGGATGCAGCAGGGCGTCTTTACGGATCGCCGATGTATATTATTGACATGCCGAATATGAAATTGCTTGATTTACGAGCTATGGCGCGTCAGCTGTGTTTACGGGAAGGCGTTAAAATTATTTTTATCGACTACTTAGGTCTTATCACCTCGGAAAATACGGCAATTCCGCGCCATGAGCGCTTTGCCGAAATTTCTCAGTCGTTAAAAAGTCTTGCACGTGAGCTGAATATTCCGGTAGTTGCGCTGTCGCAGGTCGGCCGTGATGCCGAAGGGACTGCACCGACGCTTGCTAACCTGCGGGAATCAGGAGCTATTGAACAGGATGCCGATGTCGTTATGTTTTTACACCGTGCGCAGCGCGAAAATCCCGATACGGAATTAATCATTGCAAAGCAGCGCAATGGGCCGGTAGCTACTATCGGTCTTGAGTTTATTAGCGAATGCACCCGCTTCGTTTCAAAAGAGCGGAACAGCTAAAAGGCCGCTTATCCATTATTCCCCGCGTTTTATTCGTGCGGAGGGTTTAATACCCCGACGCTTGTTGCGTCGGGGTTGTTGATTACTCTTCCCAGTGAGCGCGTACCGGTGTATATACATAGTATCCTTTCTTTGAGCGGAGTTGCAGCAATTCATGCAAGACCCGTAAATCGGCAATACTATAAAAGCGGGCGTTTTCCGTCAGCAGCGATTTTAACAGCTCATCACTTAAAGAAGGTTCTTTGCGCAGTACTTTCACCGAATAGCTTTCTTTGATGCCTGCTTTTTCTGCCGCATATGCAACAGCCTGTGAAAATCCGCCGATTTCATCAACAAGCAGCACTTCTCTCGCCTGTATACCGGAATATATCTTTCCTTGCGCAAGCTCTGCAACGGTTTTAAGCGGTAGACTCCGCCCGTGCGCTACCGTATCTAAAAATACGGAATACGTATGCATAATTTCCAACTCCGCTTGCGTTTTTTCTTCATCGCTCAATTTTCGGAACAAGGAATACGGATACCGTCCCGTTGCGCTTACGCCGTCCGCATGTATACCGAAATAGCGTTCAAGAGCTGTTTGTACCGTCGGCATTACGGCAAGCACCCCGATAGAGCCGGTTATCGTGTAAGGAGAGGCAAAAATATAATCCGAAGCGGATGCTATCCAGTAGGCGCCTGAGGCGGCAACCGATCCCATAGACACAATCACCGGTTTTTCAATCTTTTTTGATAACCAGTCGACACTCCGCCGTATATCCTCCGAAGCGTTAACCTCCCCTCCCCCCGAATCGATCCGCAACACCACCGCTTTTATCGAATCATCGTCAGCCGCTTCATCAAATAAACGGATGAGGCTGGGACTATCGGCCGTATCGCCTTTTTCATTACGGTACCCCGTAATAGTCCCATTAAGATGAATGATGCCGATTTGATCAGGCGTTTCCCGCTTTTTAAACGATTCATTATAATCGTCGTATACAATAAAATCTCTGTTTGACAGGTGATATGATTCATCAAGGATTTCAAGTTCAATCCCGCATTCTTCATAGGTGCAGATGCCGGTAATCAGTTTTGCATTCAGCGCAGCCTTTGCAGAGTCCCCTTCCGATTGCTTGAGAGCATCACTGTAATGAACGGCATAGTCTGCAACGAGCTGAGGATCAAGTCCTCTATTTTCCGCTATATCTTGTATATAGACTTTCCATAAATCGTCGAAGACCGACTGATGATTGCGCCGCACCCCCTCAGACATACCGGTTAAAGAGTAGGTTTCCGCCATGCCTTTGTAGGCACCTGCCTGAATAACATTCCACTGAATCCCCAACTTCTCTTCGGTTTTGCCGTAGAATAAGGATTCGCTGTAAAAGCCCGAAAGATCAGCTTCGCCCATCGGATCAAGGTAAATATGATCGGCAAAGGAAGCAATATAATATGAACCGAGCCGGTACCGCGTTGAGAAAGCATACAACGGTTTTTCGGCGTTTTTATATACGGTAAGAGCTTCTTTTAATTCGGAGAAATGCCCTGACGATATTCCGTATAAACGTGATACATCAAGTAAAACGGCGGTAATGCGCCTGTCATACGCCGCATGCAGAAGCGCATCCGTAATCTCCGACAGCAAAATCTCATCGGATTGCTCGGACAATACATAATTTTTCCAGATAAATTCGTCTTTCTTCTCGACGAGCCTCCCGGAAGGATTAATCAGCAGCACCGAATCGGCCGCCGGTGTTACCCGTTTCCGTTCTTTTGTGTGTTCGCCGTACTTCTTTACTGCGGCAATAAACGCAAAAAGCAAAAAGAAAAAAACAATATTAGTGATGATTAACCGTATAAGATTGATACCGCGAAAAAGTGAATACAAAAATCCGTTTTTTTTATCTTTCATGCAGAGCCTCTATTCTTTCAAAGAAACTTTATAAACCGTTTCAAGATTCTGTAAGTCGGCAAGTAATTGCCGCGTATCAATTATTTTTGGCAGCGTAATCGACAAGGTCAATTTGACCGTAAGCCCTTTCCGTTTTACCTGCTGCATCGTAGTTGCACCAATCGAAACGCCGGCTCGGGTAATGATGCCGATAATTTCATTCATTTGCGGGTACTTACCGGTAAAATGAATTTTTAGAATCTTGTTTTGCCGGGCAGGAAATAACCGCATTTCAAGAAAGGTCATCAATGAGAGCGTTATCAGAGTGATGACAACCATTGCAGCGCCGGCGGCATACATTCCGCAGCCGGTAACCAATCCGATACAAGCGACAACCCAAATGGATGCAGCCGTCGTCAAGCCCTTTACAGTAGCGCCGAGTTTCAAAATTGCACCGCCGCCCAAAAAGCCCATTCCCGAAACGACTTGCGCGGCAATCCGCCCCGGATCGCCCGTTCCTTTGTGCTCCGTCAGCCAGATGGACAAGAGCATAATACTCGTTGCACCGAGACAAATCAAAATATGAGTCCGCAGTCCCGCTGCCTGCCGCTTGCTCGACCGTTCCAGCCCGATTATTGCTCCTGCACAAAAACTCAGTATAAGACGCAGTATAATTATCTTATCAGTCAGCATATCCTCAAACCATCACAAGACGTTCATTATTTAAAATATCGGATCTAAAATTAAGGGAATTTTCCAATCGCAAACATCAAAATGAAAGAGAAATTGCCCTGAGGGGGACTTGAACCCCCATGCCCGTG
>CAJPOL010000045.1 GCA_905372265.1 uncultured Treponema sp.
CGTCGCCGTATACTTTGCAATCAATTTGTTGGCTGAAGGTTTTGCGAATCCGGCTGCACTGAATATGCACACACTCCGCATCATCTGTATTGTAATGGGCGGCTTGTTTGCCGTGCAGTTATTCGTCAGCTGGGGTTCGTTTCTCGGTACGTTCTTACCGGCTGCAACACATTCGGCTGAAAACAAAACCGATTTTGTCTACAAACTGAAAACACTGCCGCTCGGTTATTTTTCCAAAAAGGCGACAGGAGAGCTGATCAATACTTTTACGTCGGACTTTCTTGCGCTTGAACAGTCGATGGTCGCCCTGTTTACCGGCTTGGCAGGGGTAGTGTTCAGCTGCATCATCACATCTCTCTTTATGTTTTATTTTAATCCGCAGATGGCCTTCGCGTTTTATATGACGATGCCGGTTGCAGCGCTCATCATCGTGCTTTCGTTAAAGACATTCGGAAAACTGGATTCTGCAGCAAAGTCGGCAAAAGACGCGGCAGCCGATTCGCTCAATGAATATCTTTTCGGGATGAAGGTGCTGCGCTCATATAATCAAACGGGACAGGGATTTACCCGCCTGAGTAACGCATATCGTGATGTGCGGGATACTGCTTTAAAAGGAGAAATCACCGGCGGTACGCTTTTATCGCTTGCCGTAACCTGCATCCGGCTCGGTCTGCCGCTTATGTGCTTTACCGGCGCCTATCTTATTCAAGGCGGACGGTTTGCGTTGGTTGATTACCTCAGTTTGATTATTGTCGGTACGAAGATTGTCAGCCCCTTGCTCGTTTGGATGCGCTATATCGCACTCCTGCGGGTACACTATGTGTCAGCGTCCCGCATCGGTGCAGTTATGAAGCAGAAACCCTTACCGGGAACGGTGGAACACTTTGCGGTTGACGATATCGTATTTAAGAATGTCAGCTTTTCGTATGTGAAGGGAAGCGGCAGTGCCGTACTGAAAGATGTGTCGTTCACCATCCCGAAAGGAAAGCTCACGGCGATTGTGGGACCGAGCGGAAGCGGAAAATCGACGATTATCCGGCTGCTGGCGCGGTTTTGGGAAGCCGACACCGGAATAATTCTATGCGGTGATATGCCGATAAAAACAATCGACAATGAAAAATGGCTTACGGCAGTTTCTATGGTGCTGCAGGATGTGTATTTGTTTCACGAAACGATTCGGGAAAATATTTTATTCGGCAGAAAGGATGCGTCCGAAGAGCAGATGATTGAAGCAGCGAAAAAGGCGAATTGCCACGATTTTATTATGAAGCTGCCGCAAGGGTATGATACGGTTGCAGGTGAAGGAGGTTCCACGCTTTCCGGCGGAGAAAAACAGCGGATCGCTATTGCGCGGGCGTTATTGAAAGATGCGCCTCTTTTGCTGCTCGATGAACCGACTGCCAGTTTGGATGCACGGAATGAGGTTGCGGTACAAAAAGCGATTGGTCAACTGGTACGGAATAAAACCGTCGTGATGATTGCTCACCGCCTTAAAACAGTCGAACACGCCGATCGGATTCTGGTCGTAAACGAGGGACGCATTGAAGAAACCGGTACACACCGCGAACTGCTTGAACGCAACGGGCTGTACGCCCGCTTATGGAACCTACAAAACCGCTCAAAGGAATGGTCGCTTGACGGCAATAGCCCTGTCAGCATATATTGCAAGTAAGGAAAGTAAGGAGATGTTTTATGGAACTTGCAAAAGTAACATCGAAAGGGCAGATTACCATTCCTCTTGTAATAAGAAATATGCTTGGATTAAAAACCGGCGATAAAGTCTTTTTTGAGGAAAGCAAAGGAAAAGTGTATATTACAAATGCTTCTCAAATAACTTTGTCAAATGCTCAAACTCAAATGTTGGGAGAGGCAGAAAAAGCAGGCTTTCAAACAGAAGATGATGTTGTTGCGTATATCAAAGAATTAAGGAAAGCCCGTTGAGAGCTTTCGTAGATACAAACATTGTCATTTCTGCAATGCTTTTTCCTAACGGTAAAGTTGCTAAAGTTTTTTCTCATTTACTTGAAAAGCATACGGTAATAATTTCTTCATACATAAAAGAGGAATGCAAAGAAGTCTTTCAAAAGAAATTTCCCTTAAAAAAAGAACAGTTGGATATTTTTTTTGACGGAATTAATTTTGAAGAATTTAAGACTCCCGAAAAAATTGATGAGAAGAGATATCCGAAAATTCGAGATATAAAAGATTTACCGGTTCTTGTATCTGCAATCTTATCTGATTCGGATATTTTGATTACAGGTGACAAGGATTTTGAAGATGTAAAAATTGATAAACCATTAATATTTACACCGGCAACGTATTTTAAATTGATTTGCGTTTGATATTGCCGCTATATTTTCAGCAGCAGTGCAGTTGACGTATTCACCTGCACAATTTCCACATTCTGCCCCAGAGCGGCTCTTAATAACCGGTAAAAAGTCGGTAAGGGTTATCAAGCACGCCTAAGCAATGTTATTCTTGGGCACGGCTTCGTGATTGTCCTGTCGTGCAGATGTAGATGAGATACATGCAATACACTGATGCTCTGTGTCGGGGAGGCTTATTTATTGATGCAGCTTCTTGACAGTAAAGGTGGGTTTTATTATATTAATCATACAAATCATACTTAAAACAAGGGCGGTAGAAAAATGAAACACCCGGAGGGAAAATACGCTTGGACTGTTAAGGTCGGAGAAAAGGGACAGTTTGTTATACCTAAAGAAGCCCGTGATGTGTTCAACATTAAACCCGGCGATACGTTAATCGTTCTTGCAGATATAAATAAAGGTATCGCCATTCCGCCTAAAAATATGTTCGCACATTTGATGGAGACTATTTTCAAGCAAAATGCACCAGAGGAGGACGAAGAATGAGTGGAATAGTCAATAGTAGTGCAGTGCCTAAACATCCCAAATGTATTTAAGCAGCACTTTTTTTAGCTGCTGTTTTCCTGTATACCAGTGGAGGTAAGCCATCGGGATTTACCGTCGTTACACGCTTTGTGTTGTAATAGGCAAACGTGTATCTCCAAACGATTGTCTTGACTTCCTCCACGGTCAGTTTTGTCGTATCAAGCTGATATATCTTTTCCTTTTTCAGCGTCGCAAACCAGCTTTCCATCCGTGCATTATCCCAGCATTTTCCAACTCCGCTCATACTCTGGTCTCTTTTATTTTCAGTGCCTCTATGAGCTTTTTACTTATCGGTATTTCGTTTGTTTTTTCGCTACTGCATTCCATCTGTCCAATCACTACTCCCAATTCATGGCTATAGGCATGTAACAGATGTAATGGTTCTATGCCGGCTTCTTTCAGTCCGCTTCCTCTTAAACTTTTCCCATCTAAACTGACATAACTGCCTTCTGGAATATCAAGTTCTTCTTCTATCCAGCGGATAAATACACTTTGAAACTGTTTTGGATCCAATATTCCCAGTACCCGCCTTACCGTATCATATGAAGGAAGCCCGTTCGGCAGTTTAAGACCGATAACATTTCTCAACCATTGTTCTTTCAGCCGGGCAAACTCTCGAATCCCATAGATGCTTCGCTCTCCGGCACTTACTCCACACATTACTACCATCAGTATTTCACTTATCGAATGCTTTACTTTCCAGTCTTGACGACTGTCTTCTACTTGTTCAAATAATATCCCTTCCACCATAACATTACTTTACTATACTTTTCTTTCATGCTGAAGCCCTGACTATCATAATGCAGCATCCCTATTGCGGCTTGTTTTTTTGCCTGTATATTGATAGGATAGCGGACGTTAATCAAGAAAGAGATGGAACATGAAGGAGCACCGCCTTAGTATGAGTGAAGTGTATTATCTTGCAAAGATCGGTGAAATCAATTTAAAAAAAGGCAATTTAAAGGAGTTTGAACACCGGTTGGCGCAAAACTTCCGCAATTTTTTCCAAGGCGCTGTGCCTGCGGTACAGGTACGCGCCGGACGGATGTATATCCGCGCAGATGAGTCAAGCCGGCCGCAAATCGAAGCTGCGCTCGACCGTCTTATCGGTATTACCGGCTGGGCGGAGGCGCGTATTGCCGAAAAAACGCTTCAATCGATTATCGATACGGCACTCGCTGAAGCGTATGCTTTAAAAGAGCAGGGACACAAGACTTTTAAAATAGAAGCGCGCCGCGCCGATAAAAGTTTTCCGCTTACCTCCTACGAACTTGCCCGCGAAGCAGGCGGCGCCGTCCATACGGCAGGCATACTGACCGTTGACATTCACCGTCCCGATGCCGTTATCCGGATCGAAGTACGGGAACACAAAGCATTTATTTACGGTGCCGAGCATAAAGGCCGGCGCGGACTTCCGTGCGGATGCTCAGGCAGAGCGCTTTTGCTGCTCTCAGGCGGCATTGATTCTCCGGTTGCCGGATATAAAATGCTATTCCGCGGTATGAAAATCGACTGCATTTATTTTCATTCTCATCCATACACCTCGCCCGAAGCGCAAAAAAAAGTGGAAACACTTGCGGGCATACTGGCCGGTTACGGACTGGGCTGCTATCTTACGGTACTATCGTTCACAAAAGTGCAGCAGCAGATTAAAAAGACAGCTCCTGAACCCTACCTTACGCTGATGCTCAGGCTCTGCATGACGAAAACCGCCGGAATGCTCGCCGAAAAAATTAATGCGCAATGCTTAGTAACCGGCGAGAGCCTTGCGCAAGTTGCAAGCCAAACCATCGAAAATATCAGCATTACCGACAGCTACGCTCCCCTGCCCGTCATGCGTCCGCTTATCGGAATGGATAAAGAGGAAATCATCCGTTATGCGCTCAGTATCGGTACGTATGAAACATCCATCCTCCCCTATGCGGATTGCTGCGTTCTGTTTTCGCCTAAACATCCGGTACTCCATACCCGCAAAGAGGATGCCGATGCAATCTACGAGCGGATGAACATCGAGCCGTTTCTGCTGGAAGCATTTGAAAATCGTGAAACAAAAAAAATCGGATACGGAGGCGCCGTGTAAGCGGCAGACTAATTATGGTCAAAAAAAGACTGATAGGGTTCCTTGCCCATGCGAAAAAGTATATCTATTTGAATGTGCTCTGGCAGTGGCTCACGCTCTTGTCCCAAATTTTTATCGTATTTCTTACGGCGCGGTTGTTGGAATCCGTCTTTATGCACGGAACCATTACCAAAAGCAGGATAATCGGGTTTACAGCTATTATCGCCGGAGCGGTAGTCCTCAGAACTATAGCTTCGAAAGCCTCTGCCCGCTGCACCTTTCTTGCAAGTAAGGATGTAAAAACGGTGTTGCGGGATGCAATCTTTTCCAAGCTGCTCAGGCTCGGAGCTTCATACCGCGAAACGGTTGCAACTTCGGAAGCGGTGCAAGTTACCTCAGAGGGGGTTGAACAGCTGGAAGTCTATTTCGGCAGATACCTTCCGCAACTTTTTTACAGTTTAGCGGCGCCGCTTACCCTCTTCGCCGTTCTTGCGCCGCTCAGTCTCCGTTCCGCGAGTGTGCTGCTCTGCTGTGTGCCGCTCATTCCGCTATCGATTGTTGCGGTGCAAAAAATTGCCAAACGGCTTTTGAAAAAATATTGGAGCGTTTACACCGGACTCGGCGACGATTTTTTAGAGAACTTACAAGGTCTTACAACACTGAAAATCTATCAGGCCGATCATGCAAAATCGCAGGAAATGGATAGCGATGCGGATAATTTCCGCCGTATCACCATGAAAGTCCTGACGATGCAGCTGAACTCCATCACGATAATGGACATCCTTGCTTACGGAGGATCCGCGGTAGGTATTATCAGTATTATGTATGAATATGCCGCAGGCTCCGTATCTTTCTCCTCCGTTATTATTTTCATCTTACTTGCTGCGGAATTTTTTATTCCGCTTAGGATGCTCGGCTCCCTTTTTCATATTGCTATGAACGGTATGGCTGCCTCCGATAAAATCTTTTATCTTCTTGACTTACCGGAACCGCCCCAAGCTCGGGGTATTCCCGAAGGCGCATCCGGCAGTATCTGTCTCCGTAATCTCTCATTCTCGTATGAGGAAGAAAGACCGCTTTTAAAAAACACCGGCCTCGCTATTCCTCACGGGAGTTTTATTTCGCTTGTAGGCGAATCAGGGAGCGGAAAAAGTACCGTAGCAGCGCTGTTATGCGGCAAGTATAAAAAATATGAGGGAGAGATTTTGATCGGGGGGATGGAGCTACGGTCTATTTCCGAAAAAGAGCTCATGCAGCGTATCACGCTGGTAAAGCACAACAGCTATCTCTTTAAGGGAACCGTTGCCGATACACTGCGCGCAGCAAAGCCCGATGCTTCGGACAGCGAAATGAATGCCGTTTTAAAGAAAGTCAATCTGTATGATTTTCTCAAGACACAGCGGGGCCTCGACACGGAATTGCTCGAAGGCGCAAGCAATCTTTCAGGCGGACAGCGGCAGCGGCTTGCCTTAGCGCGGGCGCTGCTTTTTGACAGCCCTGTGTATATCTTTGATGAAGCGACCTCGAACATTGATGCGGAAAGCGAAAACATGATTATGCAAGTCATACACGGATTAAAAAACAGCAAAACGGTTATTTTTATTTCGCACCGGCTTGCAAACAGCGTGCAGGCTGATGCTATTTATTTCCTTGAACACGGTATAATTACGGAACAAGGAACCCATCAGGAGCTGCTCGCATTAGGCGGAAAGTATTGCACGCTCTATGAAAATCAAAAAAAATTGGAACAGTATGGGGAGGCTTCTTATGCATAAGCCGCAGCGGAGGAGTGCCGTCCGCATTATGAGTAAACTGATTGTTTTAATAAAGCCGCTGCTTCCGGTGATGGCGCTTGCCGTTGCAACAGGCGTTTTAGGCTTTTTATGCGCTATTTTTATCCCGATTATCAGCAGCCATACGGCAGGCGCTGTTTTGGAAGCGCATACTTCAAAAATACCGTCTGAAAGCCTTATGCGGATTGCGCCGCTTCTCCGCAAGACGGTTATTGCGCTGCTTTCTTTAGCAATCCTGCGCGGCGTTCTGCATTGCATCGAACAGTACTGCAACCATTATATTGCATTTAAACTGCTGGCGCTGATACGGCATAACGTCTTTACTGCACTGCGGAAACTCGCTCCGGCAAAATTGGAAGGAAAGGATAAAGGGAACCTCATCTCGCTCATCACAATAGATATTGAGCTGCTTGAGGTGTTTTATGCGCACACTATTTCCCCGATTATCATAGCCGTTCTCACCTCGCTCGGTATGCTGATTTTTATCGGTTCTTATAGCCTCAGTGCAGCAGGTGTTGCATTGGCGGCGTATTGTACGGTCGGGATCATTATTCCGCTGCATAATGGGAAAAAAACAGCGGACACCGGAATGGCGTTTAGAAATACGTTCGGCAATCTGAGCAGCTTTGTACTTGAAGCCTTGCGGGGACTTGACGAAATTATTCAGTATAATGCCGCAGACAGTCTGAAAAAGAAGTTAGCCGATCAATCCGCTCTGCTTGCCGGACACGGCGCTTTTTTAAGCGGACGGGAAGCCGTTCAGCGGGCGCAAACGCACGCCGCCGTTCTTATATTCGGGTGCATCCAGCTGATACTGGCGATAGCGCTCCGCGAAAACGGCAGCCTCTCTTTTTCCGATGCGGTTGTGGTAACGGTTGCACTGATGTCCTCTTTCGGGCCGGTGCTTGCTCTTGCGCAGCTTTCCAACAATCTGCATCAGACGCTTGCAAGCGGTGAGCGGGTGTTGAGTCTGCTTGAAGAAACGCCGCTCATCGCAGAAATACCCGGCAGCGGAACAATGCAGGAGTTTACCGGCGTACAGGCTGAGCATATCGGCTTCGCATACGATGATGAACCGATCTTAAGCGGCTACAGCGCAGCTATCCAGCCTCACATGATCACCGGCATTCACGGCGCAAGCGGCTCGGGCAAATCAACGCTCTTAAAATTAATGATGCGGTTCTGGGATATACAGAGCGGCAAGCTGCTGGTTTCAGGGGAGCCGATTAATACGATACCGACTCAGCAGTTAAGAGACACGGAAGGCTATGTAACGCAGGAAAGTCATCTTTTCAAGGGGACTATCGCCGGTAATATCAAGCTCGGTAAGCCGGAGGCTTCGATGGAAGAGGTCATTGCCGCTGCGAAAAAGGCTTCGATACATGAGTTTATCAGCGCTTTGCCTAGCGGGTATGATACGCCGGTTGGAGAACTCGGCGAAACGCTCTCAGGCGGCGAGCGGCAGCGTATCGGACTTGCCCGCGCCTTTTTGCACGATGCGCCGCTTTTACTATTGGACGAGCCGACCAGCAATGTCGATGCCTTAAACGAAAAAATCATCCTCAAGTCGCTTAAAGAAGCAGCCTCCGGTAAGACGGTCGTCTTGGTATCTCACCGGAGAAGTACGCTCAATATAGCGGACACCATCCTGACTATGGGAAGACCGTGAAGCTGATTATTATTTCCGGCCCGCCGTCTTCGGGCAAAACAAGCGTTATTCTCAAGACTATCAACGCCTTAAAGAGCCGCAACATACGCGCGGGCGTGGTGAAATTCGACTGCCTGTACACCGATGATGACCTATTGTATCAAAAGGCGGGCGTCCCCGTACAAAAAGGTATCTCAGGCTCGTTATGCCCCGACCACTTCTTTGTGTCCAATATTGAAGAGAGTCTTCAGTGGGGGATACAAGAAAAACTTGATCTGCTCATTACCGAATCGGCAGGCCTTTGCAACCGCTGTTCACCGTATATAAAAAATATTGTGGGGATTTGCGTAATCGATAACTTATCGGGTATCAATACGCCGAAAAAAATTGGGCCGCTGCTGAAAGCCGCCGACATCGTTGTCATCACAAAAGGGGATATTGTTTCTCAGACGGAACGGGAGGTATTCAGCGCACGGGTACATACCGTCAATCCGAGAGCGGTGATCATGCAGGTAAACGGCCTTACCGGACAAGGCGCCTTTGAATTAAGTACTCTTTTGCTCAACGAAGAGAACCCGATTACAACAGTGCAAGGGCTGGAACTGCGATTCCCGATGCCGGCTGCCCTCTGCTCTTATTGTCTCGGCGAGACCAGAATAGGAGAAAATTTTCAAATGGGAAATATCCGTAAAATGAAAATTACCGAACAGCATAACAAAAACACCCGTGCAGAAGTATCGGCGGATGCTCAGGAAAACTGATCACACATGACAGAATACCATGATTTTGACTTTACAGCGCAGCCGGAGATACAAGCGCTTTCAAAAAAGACAATCGGCGCTCTTTTAAGCGAATATCCGTTCATCGAAGAGTTTTTTACGGAGAACCGGCTAACGGAATTAACCGATCCTGAAAATAGGCAGCGTACTTTTCCCCACTATTTACGGGAACTGTCTGAAGGCCTCTGCGAAGAAAGAGCGATCGATAAAGCTGCTCTCTGCCGCTCATTTTTTGAGTACATCCTTCAGATGAAAACTTTTTTGAATCTTGACGATACTCAGACCGTACGCAGTTTGACGATACTGCCCGGAACAAATAAGTCGGGAGAGAAGGAGTGTTTTTCCGACCTCACGTTATATGCATCGGACATTATTTCAATTGTCGGCCCGACCGGTTCGGGAAAGTCGCGGCTCTTGGCCGATATTGAGTGGGCTGCGCAGGGGGACACGCCGACAAAACGGACAATACTGATTAACGGAGCCGTGCCCGATACGGCTATCCGCTTTTCGGTTAATAATAAGCTCGTTGCTCAGCTTTCTCAAAACATGAATTTTGTTATGGACTTGTCGGTACGCGAGTTCATCGAATTACATGCGGAAAGCCGGCTGATTCAAAATAAACAGGAAGCGGTTAAGAATGTGGTTCAAGCGGCCAATACACTTGCCGGAGAACGCTTTGATGTGGAAACGCCTATTACGGCGCTGAGCGGAGGTCAATCGCGCGCGTTGATGATCTCCGATACGGCTATTCTCAGCGCCTCTCCGATTGTTCTTATCGATGAGATTGAAAATGCAGGCATTGATCGGAAAAAAGCATTGGCGCTTCTGGTCTCAAAAGAAAAAATAGTACTGATGGCAACTCATGATCCGGTACTGGCGCTGTATGCGGATAAGCGTATTGTCATTAAACACGGCGGTATTGCCGCCGTTATAGAAACCTCCGCACGGGAAAAGCAGATTCTTGCGGAGCTTGAAACAATGGATGCAAAGATACAGGACATGCGCGCGAAACTACGCGCCGGCGACCGGCTCTAATCGAATAGTGTCTGTGTGCTTTGTGATTACAGACTAATTGAACGTTTAGGAAAAAAAATCGAAAAAAGTACTTTTCTAAAATAGAAAATTAAAGTATATTCATAACAGTAATGATTATCGATATGTGCCATATTATCGATAGCGAGGAGGTTACTGTATGGCAAATAAAAAAATGGGCATTCTTATGTCTTTATGCGTTTTGTTTGGAGTTCTGTTTGCTTCTTGTGCAACGACATCAGACTCAAAGGCTATGAACATGAAAGATGACGGTATGATGAAAGAAAAAGATATGTCATCTGACAAAACCATGGATATGAAAGATGACGGCATGATGAAAGAAAAAGATGATATGTCGTCCGACAAGAACATGGATATGAAAGATGAGGACATGAAAAAGAAATCCTAATCTAAACGACTTATACGACAATGGCAGTCGAATGGAGGCTGACTAATTCAAACAATTGATTAGTCAGCCTTTTTTATTCATGCGGAGGGTTTAATACCCCGACACTTTGTGTCGGAGTTTTTGATTTCGATGGGCAAAGATTACCGGACGCAACTGTTTCTGCTTGCAATCCAATACTGCATAACAATACCGAAAGCAACCGCTACATTCAAAGAGGCCTTAATACCTTTCATAGGAATACTGACAATACCGGCTGAGGCAGCGCGGAGCGCACCGGCGCTCAAGCCCAATTCCTCCGAACCGAGCAACAGTATACCTTGCGGCGGAAAGTTAAAGTCGGTAATGGGCGTACCACCTGTTTCAAGTGCAAAAATAGGATATCGATTCGGAAGGGAAGTCAGCGGACAGCGCTCCCAAGGCAGAAAGTCGGTGCATCCCATCGCAGACCGCTGGGTACGGGACTGTTCCGGGGAAACACAATGCTCCGATAAAAATAATTTTTCTACACCGAATGCTTCAGCCGTGCGGAAAATCGACCCAAGATTAAAAGGAGCTCGAATATCTTCCGCATAGACATACATCCCTGCATAAAACGGCCGTACGGCTGGAGAATTAAGTTGAGTAGCTGTTTGTGTTCCATATCTCATTCCCGGAGCGATAAGATCCCACTCGGAAGGCTGTACGCCGCTTTGCCGGTAAAGCGCATGACGTAATGTATTGAAAAGAGTGCGATAATTCGTTGTAGTATATGGAGCGCTGTCGGCAGAAGAAAGATATGCGTTTACTGCCGATGTAATCGCAGCATCAGCGGGATATAATTCGGTAAGATGCCTGCAAAGCCCTTCAATGTAGAAAGTATCGCAGGATAATGCTGCCGGAGGTAAACAGCTGCCGGTTATATCACCGCTTTCGCCGCATTCGGTTTCAAGAAATTCCAATATTTTTATAATTTTTCGTATTTTCTGCGTAGGAGGCAACCGCAACAGTTTAAAGAGCTCAATCATTACCATGTAAACCAGTCGCGGTGATTGAAAGACATGCAACAGTATCAAGACTCTTACATACATTCCGCATTTTTACAACCGCAGTTAAAAGAGTAAAATATGTATTATCTATCATGGCAAACAACAGCGCAGCATTTGTATCTACGCAGCTGTCGTTATAATCCGTAACTGTCCAATATTTTATCGGCAACAATATTCAAAAGCGCATCATTGATGTATGAAGGATCTTTCAGCTTTCTGGCAACTTCCGCTACTTTGTCTTCACGGATGTCTGGCGCATTACGAACCGCTTCAAGAGCAATATGAGCATCTGCTAATGTACGGCCTTGCTTTGAAACATGCACAGAATCAGTCTGACCTGATGCTTCCGGTTTATGAGTCTTTTGAACAGGTTGTACGGGTTTTACCGGATCAATTCCGCTTAATCTATCAATTGTCATAGTTCTTTCGCCTTCCTTTTATTATATCGGCATATCAAGCAAAAACATTAAGTCTTTCCGGAAATAAAAACCGAAAATTCTCCTTTTATTGATTGCCGTCCCTGTATTGTCTGCAATACCTCCGATGCCGAACCGTGTAGTATTTCTTCATGTAGTTTTGTTAATTCACGGCCGACAACAATATACCTGCTACTTTCAATTTCGGCAATATCCTGTAAGAGCTTAACGATCCTAAACGGAGATTCGTACAGCACAAAACCGAAGTGTAAAGCCATCAATTCCTGTAACCGGCGTTTTCGTCTTCCTTGCTTAGGAGATAAAAATCCTTCAAATAAAACGGATGAATCGCCTGTCCCCGCAATACTAACCATTACCGCAAAAGCTGAAGCGCCCGGTATCGGTACAATTGGATATCCGGCCTCTCTGACATACCGGACAAGAACTGCTCCCGGATCGCTGAGAGCAGGAGTCCCGGCATCGCTTGCAAAGGCAACATTTTTTCCATCTGCCAGCAACCCGATAATCTTCCGTGCTGCCTCCGCTTCATTTTGCGCACGGCATGAAATAAGCGGTTTCCGTATCTCAAAATGGGTCAATAAATGCAGGGTATGCCGTGTGTCTTCGCAGGCAATATAATCTGCCGTTTTAAATATTTCCAACGCACGGACGGTAATATCGCCGAGATTACCGATAGGTGTTCCTACTACATATAATGACGCCACCTTTATAGTATACTTTGTTTTCCTTATTGCCGCAAGCAGGGCGGAGTTAAGAAGGATATGTTCTCTGAGCAAGGTTTATCAAATGTGTCAAGGTATTCGTTTACACATCTAAATTTGCATAGACGGCATTTTCTTCGATAAATTTGCGGCGAGGTTCTACTTCTTCGCCCATCAGCGTGCTGAAAATCCTATCAGCTTCTACTGCATCGGGCAGGGTTACCCGCATCATTTTGCGGCGGGCAGGATCCATCGTGGTTTCCCATAGCTGTGTACCGTCCATTTCACCTAAGCCCTTGTACCGCTGTACCGCGGGGCTGACACTGCGCCCAATCTCATTTAAAATACTATCCCGTTCGCTGTCGTCATAGACGTACCATTCCTTTTTATTATAAGAAATTTTATAAAGCGGCGGCATTGCAAGGTACACATAGCCGTGTTCAATCAGCTCCGGCATATAGCGGAAAAAGAAAGTTAAGAGGAGTGTGCGGATATGAGAACCGTCGACATCGGCATCCGCCATAATGATAATCTTATGATAGCGAATTTTATCAAGGTTAAAATCTTCTCCGATGCCGGTACCGAGCGTTGCGATAATCGGCTGGAGTTTTTCATTGCTGAGCACCTTGTCGAGCCGGGTCTTTTCGACATTCAGCATCTTTCCCCACAGCGGTAAAATCGCCTGCGTCTTGCTGTCGCGTCCCTTTTTTGCCGAACCGCCTGCAGAATCACCCTCAACAATATAGACCTCGCATTTTTCAGGGTCTTTGGAAGAGCAGTCGGCGAGCTTTCCCGGCAGTCCGAAGCTGTCAAG
>CAJPOL010000046.1 GCA_905372265.1 uncultured Treponema sp.
CTGACGGCAACGCTTAAAAAGAACAAAGCGGAAATCAAAAAGCCGTTTACCGTTAGGGTAGTCGGCATTGCCGAACAGCAGGTAGAGCATGCCCTTAGTGCCGCAACGGTTACGCCGCTTGTTATCCAAAAGTCTCAGTATCAGATTACGTTGAGCGGTTCAAGCGAGTCGACGCTCAGTGCGCTTTTAACATGGACTTCAAGCCATCCTGCCGTTATCGATGTCAAAGGCAAGCCTTCCGGTACATATCCGGTAACGCCGCCTGCTGAAAAAACTATTGTTACGTTAACGGCAAAAGCGGAAAAGGCGGGAATAGCAAAAGAAAAAAACTTTACCGTTACCGTGTTCCCCGAAAACAGCAATCCGAGTTTGGATGAGTGGTTCGACGCCGCTATTCCAAAGGAAGTGACAACCGATATCGACTTACCGGCAAATTATGACGGCACATCTGCAACAGCCATAACGTGGACGTCAAGCAACGACGCGGCGCTTAAGGTTCAGGGATCGAAAGGCTGCATCATGCCTGATTTAGTAGATCAGCCGGTTATCCTTACTGCAAAACTGACCTATAACAGTCAAGTCATCGAAAAGCCTATTTCTATTACCGTAAAGCGGCTTACACGGGTGGAACATTCAGGTACGAACGGCGATGGGCATTTTATTTCCGACATTATTGACTTTCCCGGCAATGAAATTATCATAACAAAAGAATTTAGGGATAGGGATACCGGAGAGCCCAAAAAAACGGGCGTCCGTTTTTCCTACACTGACCTTGATATTCCGCATAAACGCTTTAAAGCACAGGGAACCCATACGCTGTCTAATGACGGTACATGGGTTGCAATAGGAAGTGCGGAACATAGAAATTGCATAGAAGCACGAGGGGAGGGCATGTTCCCATATAGAAGGATGGCGAAGCTTTTTAACCAGCCGAGGATTACACTGCGCGATTTTGCCGCCCTTTTTCACTTACCGCTTTCGACGGGCGAACAAGAGCTGTTTGATATACTGCATAACTGGCACCCCCTATCAGTGAGTTCATATACCGCTTTCAAAAAGCTTTCGGAAACGGAACAAACCGGCGTGCTCAAAAAATGGATTGACGGCACGAGAAAAGGGCTAGCGCTTGCTGAGTCGCTTCCCGAAACCGCTTCATGTGAAGACATTTTGCAAAAAATAGTTGATGACAAGTTCAACCAAGGAAAACAGAAAGCATCGCCGAAGATATATGAGTATGGAATACGGGGCAGCAACGGCTCTTATTGGTTCGGTGCGTACACTGTTTACGAAAAGGGAAAAAAGTGGTTTGAAGAAGACGGTACCTATTCCCATTATGGTAGTGAAAGTAACGGTAAAGAGATATGGTTTAGTAATCACGGTTTAAACTTTCATTATCATTATGGCAAGGAGTTCTATTCCGGCAAACTGAACAGCGATGGTACCGAATTTACGGGAAAGAAAAGAGGCAGCAGTGAATCTATTACGGTTACCATAAAGGACAACAAAAACGGCACCATCACCATACAGGTCAACGGGCATACGTATACCCTCAAATTCGAGGGAGATTGGTTGCAAATTATAAAATGATACTAGGCTGAGCGCCGCGCATACAGCTATCCGAAAAGCGGTTTGTTTTTCGGATAGCTGCTTAAAACCGGCAAAGCCTTTCAGCTCGCTTTTATCATAGTGATTCAAGAGCGGTTACTACCCCGGTGCTCTTGCCAACGCTCTGCGTCGGGGTTGTTGATTTCCATACGGCAGATAATAGACAACAATACGCTTTATAGTTTATAGTGAACGGGGAATTGTAATTGCAAAAAAAGATGTCTTTATCATTTCATGATCAAATTCTCCGCATCATAACGATTCATACGCTTTTACCGCTCTTTTTGGTTATTGCAGCGGTTTTTATTTTTTCGATTATTTCTTTTGATAGAGGAGTGCTTGCGGAAAACAGAAACGATAATGAACTGATCGGGCAGGAGCTGACTACTTTATTTACACTATACAGCACCGCACTTAATTCGTCTGTACTCACATTTGATGTTCATTCCATAAGAAACGATAGCAATGCAGCATCTGCTTTTTTGACCATGATGATTCAATTTATGAATCGTCAAGGAAATATGGCCGATTTTTATTTATTTGATGAATCATACGCTTGTATCATAAGCTCTGCGGGCTTATCACCGGTGTTTATGCCGCCGAAAGCCGGAAAGAATTGGGGCTTAGTTCATAAAATGAATCATCGCCCCGAAGAAGTGCATTGTGTTTTTTCTCATGGTAACTTGCTTATTGGAAAAAGGATACAGAACGGATATGCTGTTTTTTCTATTCCCGAATCATTTTTTCAAACTCAACTATTTGAAAAACAATCAATGATTATCGTTTCCAATGAGTATAATGAAGCATATACGGCATCTTCCGCTCTCTTTTTAAAATCTTTCAACATACTGCGTACTGAAGCCGTCTCAGCTGATTCTTTTTTTAAATTTAATAATCAATGGTATTTTAAAAAAATAAGCAATCATATAATCGGAGATAACAAAATACGGATATATACTATATCAGCAATAAAGCGGATTCTTATTACACTGATTTGCGAAGGATGTATCTTATTTTTTCTCATTATACTATCAGGTTTTATCAGTTGTAATGCCGCCGTTAAAACTATCAATAAAAAGACTGCCGCTATTGATACTATCGTTGCATGTTTAGCAGAAGTACAAAAAGGCAATTTCTCATCGTATATGAATATAGAAGCTGACAATGAATTTGCGATTATTGCTGACTCATATAACATCATGATCGGCAGTATCGGTTCTTTGATACAAAAAAATAAAGAAATTATGAAAGAAACGGTTTCCGCACAGATAAAACAGCTCGAAAGTCAGTTTAATCCTCACTTCCTATTTAATACGCTCGAAAATATAAAGTATATGGTACAACTGGAGCCGCATAGTATACCGGTAATCATCAACAATCTTTCCGAACTGCTGCGGTACAGTATCAGTATAAGCGAAAGTAATGTCTCGTTAGCTGAAGATTTAAAATATACGGAAAACTATTTATCGATTCAAAAATTCAGATTTCGAACTTCACTCACTTATTTGATCGATATTGCTCCTGAAACAAAAAACTGCATTGTTCCAAAGCTGCTTATTCAGCCTTTGATTGAAAATTCTATTGTACATGGGTACGGTACGGGACAAAAACGGCAGCTTGCTATTACTGTAAGAACTCATATACGGGACGGAAAATTGTGTGTATATGTTACAGACAACGGTATGGGCATGAATGAAGGGCAGACTCGCGAGCTGCGTACTATTCTTGAACAAAACCGCCGGACCGTAAAACATTTCGGATTATATAATATTCGGCGGAGACTGACACTGTTATATGGATCAATGGCCGATTTTACCATTGAAAGCAGTGCAGGGAAAGGTACAACCGTGGGACTTTCTTTTCCGGCAATATTTAAGGAGGCCGGACGTGTACAAAGTATTGATTGTTGAAGATGAAGAGCTGATACGGAAAGGACTGATCTTCACAACGAACTGGCTCGCACTAGGATGTACTGTTGTAGGTGAAGCCGCTGACGGTGAAGAAGGTCTTGAGAAAATAGTTGAACTTACTCCTGATATTATCATTGCCGATATATGTATGCCTGTCCTCTCCGGTCTTGAAATGATTCAAAAAGCACAGGAGGCAGGCAATTCTTTCTACCCGATTATATTATCGAGTTATTCCGATTTTGAGTATGCTCGCATATCAATACATTTAGGCGTTTTTGAATATCTCTTAAAACCCATAGATGAACAGGTCTTAGCTTCGGTTATTACACGTATAACAAAACAGCTTGATGAAAAAACAAATACCCATGCCGCTATTTCCGGCAATATTTTTGTTTTCCCTGACATCCCCGATACAAAAGAAAACTTTTTTGTTACTCAAGCGGTAAAATACATACAACAATATTACAATACGCCTATTACCATACAGATGGTTGCAGCAGACTTAAAGGTGTCTATCAGTTATTTAAGCCGGAAAATCAAGAAAATCACCAACCTTACTTTTTTAGATATTTTAAACGGTTATAGGATAACCCGCGCCGTTGAACTTTTGCGTACCGGACAGTACCGTGTTTATGAAGTTGCCGATATGACAGGATTTGTAAATTATAAATACTTCTCTGCGGTTTTTAAGCGGTATACGGGCTATTCGCCCTCTTCGTTAGTTCATTTTTCCTGACTTTTTTCCCCTTTTTTCGGATTGCGTTTTCATATATGCGGATTTAAACTTAAAAAACACTTAGTTTTAAATAGAGAATGGAGGTACTGCTATGAAAAAAACTAACTTATTGGCAGCAGCAGCGGCATTGATACTCTTTGCCGGCTGTACAAAAAAAGATGCGGGTACAGCTTCAACCCCAAATGACGGTGCCGCATGGAAACCGGCGAAAGACGTGAGCGTTATTGTCGCGTATAAGGCGGGAAGCGGTACTGATACCGGCGCCCGTATTTTATGTTCCATCGCCGAAAAATACGTCGGAGAAACCTTAGTCGTTGTAAACAAAGAAGGAGCTGACGGTAAAATCGGATATACCGCACTTGCAAATGCAAAACCCGACGGATATACCATCGGATTTATCAATTTGCCGACGTTCAACTCTCTGGCTGCCGAAGAAAACAGCTCTTTTACGGTCGATTCAATTGTGCCTATTGTAAATCACTTATTTGAACCTTCCGTTATAGTTGTACGGAAAGATGCTCCGTGGGACACTATTGAAGATTTAATTGCGTACTGTAAAAACCATCCGAATGAAGTTAAATGCTCAACAAACGGTGTTAAAGCATCAAATCACATCGGAGCACAACTGTTGGCAAAAAGTGCCGGTTTTGTTTTCAGCTGCATTCCCTACGGCGGAACCGCAGATCAACTGCTCGCCCTTCGTCAAGGAGAAGTGCAAGTTTCCGTACCTAAGGCAGGGGATATAACAAGCCTTATCGGCGAAAACGGCGAATTGAAAGTACTCGCCTCTTTTACGGAAGAACGTCTTGCCGACTTACAGGATGTTCCTACCCTGAAAGAAAAAGGATACAATCTTGTCTACGGCTCCGCTCGTGCATTGGTTGCTCCTAAGGGAACACCCCAAAATGTTATCGATTTTTATGTTGATGCTTTTAAAAAGACAATGGAAGATCCCGATAATATCCAAAAAAGTAAAAATGCAGGATTATCGCTCAACTTCATGTCACCGGAAGCACTCGGAGCATTCATTGATAAAGAAGATGATTTTGTAAAAAACACGCTTCCCGGATTATTTGACTAAACGGGATTATCTATCAGCAGTAACTGTTTTAAAACCAACCGAATTTTAAAACAGTTCTGCATGAATATCCGCTACCGATACCATAAGGAGTATTGTATATGAAAAAAAGCGACATCGGTTTGACCGCTGCCGTTTACTGTATTGTTGCCTTTTTTTTCACTTTGACGATGCAGTATAAACCGGAAGTCCGTATCTATCCGTATTTTGTTATGGGAGTTTTATTTACGCTCAATACCCTGTATTTAGCAAAATGTATCATTTCGTTTATAAAAGAAAAGAAGATTGAAAACGATTATAAAACCATATTCAAGGATTTTCAGCCGAAACAATTTACAGCGGTCTTTTTATTTTCGCTCATATATGTAATCGGTATAGATATCATCGGATTTTACCCGGCGAGTTTTTTATACCTTGTAGGCACACTGTACTTTTTAAAAGTCAGGCTACCCGTTATTGCGATAACTGTGATTGTTTTCGGCTGTGTTATCTTTTTTGCTTTTTCAAAATTTCTCCGTGTTCCGCTGCCCGGCGGTTTATTTTTTTAGGAGGCCTTTATGTTATCTGATATAGCTGCGGGGTTTTTAAATGCGGTCATGCCGATTAATATATTGGCAATGGCGATAAGTGTTTCGGTAGGTATTATTATCGGGGCGCTTCCCGGACTGTCGGCAGCCA
Source organism: uncultured Treponema sp. (assembly GCA_905372265.1). Classification (GTDB taxonomy): domain Bacteria; phylum Spirochaetota; class Spirochaetia; order Treponematales; family Treponemataceae; genus Treponema. The sequence continues at coordinate 6,008 of CAJPOL010000046.1, forward strand.
TGGGCGTTGCCTTAATTATTCCTATCACATTTGGAATGCCTGCTTCCACGGGGCTTATTGTCCTTGCCGGTATTTATTGTGGCGCCATATTCGGCGGCTCTATTTCCGCAATTCTTATTCATACACCCGGTACCCCTGCCTCCGCGGCAACAGCAATTGACGGCTATCAGCTTACATTGAAAGGAAAAGCGGGAAAGGCCTTAGGAACAGCCTGTATTGCCTCTTTTGCCGGCGGACTTTTAAGCTGTATTTCGCTGTATTTCTTTTCGCCGACATTAGCGAAACTTGCAATGGCATTCGGTAGTCCCGAATATTTTTGGCTTTCCATTTTCGGCTTGACGATTATCGCCGGTGTAAGTACAGGGTCAATGCTGAAAGGGTTAATTTCAGGCGGATTAGGGCTTTTACTATCGACTATCGGCATGGATCCGATGAACGGCGTATTCCGCTTTACATTCGGTCAAGCCTCTTTGTATGAAGGGCTCCCATTTACTGCCACCCTTATCGGCTTATTTTCGATGTCGCAAGTATTACTACTTGCCGACCATAAAATCAGAAAAGCCGGTGAATTAATTGAATTTGACGACCGGGTACTTTTGAGCGGAAAGGAATTGAAGCAGATAACGCCTACGGTTATCCGTTCATGGTTAATCGGTAATATCATCGGTATTTTACCGGGGGCGGGAGCTTCAATTGCTTCTTTCATGGGCTACAATGAGGCACGCAGAGCTTCAAAACACAAGGAAGAATTCGGACAAGGAAGTATTGAAGGAATCGCAGGTTCGGAAGCTGCAAACAATGCCGTAACGGGCGGCTCTCTTATTCCGACCTTGACACTTGGCATTCCCGGCGAAAGTGTAACGGCTGTTCTGATGGGAGGTCTTCTTATTCAGAATATGCAGCCGGGCCCGGACCTTTTTAATAAGTATTCGGCAGTTACCTATACCTTTTTTGCAGGCTTTGTACTGGTGCAATTTTTTATGCTGATACTCGGTCTTGCCGGAAGCCGTCTATTTGCCAAAATATCGCGTGTATCGGATGCCATTTTGATACCTGTTGTATTTACATTAAGTGTAGTCGGCTCCTATGCAATCAGAAACAGTATGGCCGACGTAGCAATTATGTTTATTTTCGGTGTTATCGGGTACTTGATCAAACTATTCGATCTTAATCCGGCAGCGATTGTACTTGCTTTGATCTTAGGGCCTATCGGTGAAAAAGGAATGCGCCGCTCTTTATTATTATCAAAAGGCGACCCTTCAATACTGTTCTCAACACCTATTTGTTGGATACTTGCTCTTTTATGTATCTTTAGTATCTTCTCACCCTTATTGATGAAAAAACTTGAAAAGCATTACGAAAATACATAAGACGAGTTTTTAAATTTAAACTCTAATCTTTCAGAGCAGACGCGGATGTCCGGGGTAGTAATGAGGCGTCAGTTTGTGAAAACAAACTGACAGTCAAGCAATGTACTTCCTTGTGCAATCTCCTCAAAAATATTGACCCTGCACAAAATATGCGTTACCATAACAGCGGTATATATCATTGCTATATTGACACGGAGCTAAGATATGAGCATATCGGATACGCAAAGAAAAATATTGGAGATAGGTAAACAGGAGTTTTTGAAGAAAGGCTTTAAAGATGCCTCTTTGAGGAAAATTGTGGCAGATGCAGGTTTTACGCAAGGAGCCTTTTACGGTTATTACCCCGATAAGGAAGCCTTGTTTACCGCTCTGGTTTCCGAAGCGGCGGACGGGTTGGTTGAGCAATTTAAAAATGCACAGGAAGCTCACTTCAATTTAATCGAAAAAGGTGAAACGCAATTCAGCAGAAAGCTATCCACGGAATATCTGCACGTTTTTGTAAATTACATTTACGATAATTTTGACGCATTTAAACTGGTAATGTGCCGTTCTGCCGGAACAAAGTACGAGCATTATATTCATGATTTAGTTGAACTTGAGGTGTCCGTCACCGAAAAATATTACCGTCTTTTACGGAAACGGGGAAAACTTGAAGGTACCGTGAGCCGTGAGCTGCATCACATGATTACAAGCGCGTATTTTACTGCCGTGTTTGAGACGGTCGCTCACGATATGAACCGCAAAAAGGCCATTGAGTATGTTAAGGAGCTGGCTGTCTTTTTTAACTGCGGCTGGGACGGTATATTAAAACTGACATAAGATTGCAAAACCGGTTATAACCGTTCTGCTTTGTATGAGTATTCAGAAGATTTATTTGCTATATAATTAAGAATATATATCTCATACGGTTGTTCTGGAAAAAGCATGTGAGCCCTTGCACTTTTCGTATGAAAAGACTATCCTATGCATATATGGGACGTATTATCATCTATAGATAATACCATTCATTATTCACACTATTCTTTATAAGGACGATGTTATGCCTGAAAAAAATCTTGTAATGATTGACGGCAATACCGCCGCCGGACATGTAGCTCATGCATTGAGTGAGGTCATTGCCATTTACCCTATTACGCCTTCGAGCCCGATGGGGGAAGTCGCTGATGAGTATTCAGCTCGCGGAAAGACAAATATCTGGGGTACTATACCGCAGGTAGTTGAGCTGCAATCGGAAGGCGGTGCTGCAGGTGCTGTGCACGGAGCGTTGACGACCGGAGCGCTCTCCTCTACCTTTACCGCATCGCAAGGTCTATTGCTGATGATTCCGAATATGTACAAAATCGCGGGCGAGCTTACCAGCACGGTTTTCCATGTTGCAGCCCGTGCATTGGCAACGAGCGCTCTATCGATTTTCGGCGATCATCAAGATGTTATGGCATGCCGCCAAACGGGTTGGGCAATGCTTTCTTCAAACTCCGTGCAGGAAGTTATGGACATGGCGTTAATCGCTCATACCGCAACTTTGGAAGCGCGGGTTCCCTTCTTGCATTTTTTTGACGGCTTTAGAACCTCCCATGAAATTCAGAAAATTGAAGAAGTATCATATGATGTAATGCGTCAGATGGTAAACGATGATTTGGTACGCGAACATCGCGCCCGCGGTTTAACTCCCGAAAAGCCCATGATTCGCGGAACCGCTCAAAACCCCGACGTCTATTTCCAATCGCGTGAAGCGGTTAACAAATATTATCTTGCGACTCCCGCCATTGTGCAGAAAGTCATGGACAAGTATGCCTCATTGAGCGGCCGCTCTTATCATTTATTTGACTATTACGGAGACCCCAATGCGGAATCGGTTATTATTCTGATGGGCTCCGGAGCGGATACCGTTGAAGAGACTGTCGATTATCTGAACGGAAAGGGCAAAAAATACGGCTTGTTAAAGGTACGTTTGTATCGTCCTTTCAGCGCCGAAGCCTTTGTAAATACGCTCCCTGCTTCGGTCAAAAATATCACCGTGCTGGATCGCTCAAAAGAACCCGGCTCAATCGGCGAGCCGCTCTATGAAGATGTACGTACTGCAATCGGCGAAATGCAGGCTGCAAAAAAATGTCCTTTCACACACTATCCGGTCATTTTAGGCGGACGCTACGGCATGGGATCAAAAGAATTTACTCCTGCAATGGTCAAAGCCGTATTCGATAACATGGAAGGCGAGAAAAAGACCGGCTTCGCTGTCGGTATTGATGATGACGTAACGCACATCAGTATTACCTATGATCCGCACTTCCACCTGGATGATACCGGTATGCATCAGGCAATGTTTTACGGTCTCGGTTCCGATGGTACGGTCGGTGCAAATAAAAACTCCATCAAAATTATCGGTGAAGCAACGGATAACAATGCTCAGGCGTATTTTGTGTATGACTCAAAGAAGTCCGGTTCAATTACCACGTCCCACCTCCGCTTTGGAACTAAGAAGATACGCAAGCCGTATCTCGTCGGTCAGGCTGACTTTATCGCATGTCATAAATTCACGTTCCTTGAAACATACGATATGCTGAAAAACCTCCGCAAAGGAGGCACCTTCCTTTTGAACAGCCACTGGAATAAAGATGAGGTGTGGGATTATCTCCCTGTGGAAGTTCAGAAAGATATTATCGAGAAAGAAGCAAAATTTTACGTTATTGACGGTGTACACATTGCGGAAAAAGCAGGTATGGGTAACCGTATCAACGTCGTTATGCAGACAGCTTTCTTTAAAATATTCGGTATTCTGCCTGAAGCCGAAGCGGTGCAGCTGATTAAAAAATTCATTGAAAAATCTTACGGAAAGAAAGGTCCTGAGATTGTTCAAAAGAATATTAAAACTATTGATATGGCGCTTGAAGGCGTTGAGTTGGTAAACTATCCGAAACAAGCGACAAGCAAACTTTCCCGCCATGCGGCCATGACCTCTGACGCTCCTGAATTTGTGCAAAAAATATTGGGAAAAATCGCCGTTAACGAAGGCGATGCCGTGAAAGTCAGCGAAATTCCTGCTGACGGAACATTCCCGACAGCGACTACTCAATATGAAAAACGGGCGATTGCGGAGCGGATTCCGATTTGGAAGAGCGATATTTGTATTCAGTGCGGTCAGTGCGTAATGGTCTGCCCCCATGCTACAATCAGAATGAAGGCTTACGACGAAGCCGAACTGAAAAAGGCGCCGGTAGGCTTCCGTTCATGCGCATATAAGGGCAAAGAATTTGAAAATGCCCGCTTTACCATTCAGGTTTCACCGGAGGATTGTACCGGATGCGGCCTTTGCGTGGAGCAGTGCCCTGCAAAATCGAAAGAGAATCCTGCTATCAAAGCCATCAATATGGAAGACTTTGTCGAACACCGCGCCGTTGAATCGGAAGGCTGGAAATTCTTTATGTCTCTTCCCGAACCCGATGCTAAAAAATTGAATCTCAATCAGGCTAAAGGAATCGGCATGAAACGGCCGCTCTTTGAATTCTCAGGCGCGTGCGCAGGCTGCGGAGAAACTCCCTATGTCCGGCTCCTTTCACAGTTGTTCGGCGATCGGGCAGTTATTGCCAATGCGACCGGTTGTTCTTCAATATACGGTGGTAACTTACCGACTACCCCCTATGCCACCCGATCGGATGGACGCGGGCCGGTATGGTCGAACTCACTATTTGAGGATGCTGCGGAGTTCGGATACGGTATGCGTTTAACCAGCGACAAACTTGCCGAATATGCGCGTGAGGTTGCCGTAAAGGTTAAAGAAAAAGGAATCGCAGTAAGCGTAATCGAAAAACTGCTTGCTAACGAGCAAGCAGACGATGCGGCGATTGAAGATCAGCGTGCGTATGTCGCAGAGCTGAAAAAAGAGCTGGCATCAGCATCAGACCCGCTTGCCAAAGAACTCGCATCGCTGACCGATCATTTTATCAAACGTTCGGTATGGATTTTAGGCGGCGACGGTTGGGCATACGATATCGGCTACGGCGGATTAGACCATGTTCTTGCCTCCGGTAAGAACATCAACGTATTGGTGCTTGATACCGAAGTGTATTCCAATACGGGCGGTCAGATGTCAAAAGCAACCCAGATCGGCGCTATTGCAAAGTTTGCGGCGTCCGGTAAAGAGATCAGTAAAAAAGACCTCGGTATGATGGCGATGAGCTACGGCTATGTCTATGTCGCTCATATCTCAATGGGCGCTAATATGACTCAGACCATCAAAGCGTTCCGTGAAGCGGAAAGCTATGACGGCCCGTCGATTATCATTGCGTACAGCCATTGTATCAACCACGGTATCAACATGACGAAAGGTATGATTAACCAGAAAGAGGTTGTTACCTGCGGTTTATGGCCGCTGTACCGCTTTGATCCGCGCTTAACCGATCAAGGGAAAAACCCGTTCCAGCTTGACAGCAAGGAGCCGGATTATAATCTTGCAGACTTTATGTACAAAGAAGTACGCTTCAAAGCATTAAAGAATGCAAATCCCGATCGTGCACAAATGCTGCTTGATAAAGCCGTTGCAAAAGCAAAACGCCGCTGGCTGGAGTATAAGTACTTAGCGGATCGGCCATTCTAAACGACAGCAAAAAATGTTCTATTAAATAAGGCGCCGGTATCGTTTTTATTGCGTATCGGCGTTTTCTTTTTCTTATGGAGGCAATTATGATAAACAAAAAACTGGAGAATGCATTAAACGAACAAATCAATCGTGAATTGTATTCAGCATACTTATATCTTGGAATGGCAGTACATTTTGAATCGGAAGGATTGAAAGGCTTTGCCGATTGGATGAAAGCACAAGCGTGTGAAGAAAAAGCTCATGCTATGAAGATCTATGACTATCTTTTTGCAACGGGCGGAAAACCATCCTTAGCTGCAATTCAAGCGGTAGAAACACAGTATGCAAAATCTCCGATGGAAGTCATGCAAGATGTGCTGAGGCATGAAGAAGCAGTAACCGCTTCAATCAATAAGCTGTATGAGTTGGCTCTTGCCGAAAACGATTATAAAACGCAGAACTTTTTGCGCTGGTTTATCGATGAACAGGTGGAAGAAGAAGCAACCATACAGACTATCCTCGATAAATGCCGCTATGCGGAAGGAAAAACCGGACTGCTTTTTTTGGATAAAGAGCTTGGGACACGGACATAAAAGCCGTTTCTTTCATTTTTCCGCTGCCGGATTTGGATTACTATGTTTACAAAAGATTTTGATTTCGATCTTCCCAAAGAATTGATTGCGCAACATCCTGCGGCGGAGCGGGGAAATGACCGGCTGTTAGTACTGGATAGACAATCGGGCGCATTGACTGATGCCTGTTTTTCCGATTTGCCTGACTTTTTACCGCCTGATTGCTTATTAGTCTTTAATAACACCAAAGTGCGGCATGCGAGAATCTATGCGGAAAGCGGACACGGGACAGCGGAATTCTTGCTCATTGAGCCGCTGGATGACGGAATTATATGGAAAGCTCTAGTAAAACGGGCAAAACGCCAAAAAACCGGTCAACTCTATCATTTTAAGGACGGCACGGCGGCTGAATTGCTGCCGCCTCCTGAATCTGCAAACGAAAAAGACCGTGCGTGTGTATTTCTCAAGTTTAACCGTCCGATCGATGATACATGGCTGGAAGCGCATGGGCATATTCCGCTGCCGCCGTATATTAAGCGAAGCGATACGGAAGAGGATGCTGCGCGCTATCAAACGGTTTATGCCCGCAATACCGGCTCGGCCGCTGCCCCGACGGCAGGCCTGCATTTTACCGAAGCCGTTTTAAAAGAACTTGATACACGGCATATTGAACGTACCGAAGTTACGCTGCATGTGGGCTTAGGCACGTTTTTACCGGTACGTGCGGAAATACTTGAAGAGCATACCATGCACACTGAGAAGTTTTTTATTTCTGACGAAGCGGCGGCGGCAGTTGAATGCGCATATCAAAATCGAAAGCTTATTGTTGCCGTCGGTACCACCTCAGTGCGGACACTTGAGTCCGCATGGCAGCCGGAAACAC
>CAJPOL010000047.1 GCA_905372265.1 uncultured Treponema sp.
GAAATTACTTTTATAGAAAAGATGACCGGTCTGAGCAAAGAAGAAATAGAGACAATGCAATAATGAGTAAGTACGCTTGATAAAGACTGTCATAAAAAACATCAGGGCTATTCTACCGGTCATAATCATTATTACGGTGCAGGTGTCTTGTTTTGCAGACCCGACAGCGCTTAACTACCGTAAAGAAATGAGAAACTTTGTGCGGGAAATCTCCGCTTATGCCAAAAATAAAAAGCTGGATTTTATCATCATCCCGCAAAACGGACTCGAACTGGTAACCGATACCGGCAGTTCCGACGGCGCCGTTCAGACGGACTATCTTGCCGCCATAGACGGAACGGGGCAGGAAGATGTGCTATACGGCTATGCAGGGGATACAAGCGCTACCCCGCAAAAAATAACCGACTATCTCCGCTCACTCTGCGATATTTTTACAATGCACGGAAAAAAGGTACTTGCGATCGATTACTGCGCCGATCGAACATCCGTCAACCGTTCGTACGCGGAACATGAGCGCAGCGGATATATCTCCTTTGCAGCCGATGAGCGGCTGCTCAATACGATTCCCCGTTACCCTGATGCGCCGTACCACGTCAACACAAACGATATTAGCAGTCTGCATGACGCCCGTAATTTCCTGTATCTGATAAACGGAAGCCGGTATGCCTCTAAGGAAGCGTTGCTGCAGGTTATTATCAATTCCGATTATGACGCGGTGATTATGGATCTGTTTCAAAATGAAGAACCTTTTACCGCTCAAGAGATTGTGCGGCTGAAGATCAAAAAAGGCGGCGGGAAAAGACTGGTACTCTGTTACATGAGCATCGGGGAAGCCGAAGAGTACCGCTACTATTGGCAGCCGTCTTGGAAGCATCGAAAACCGTTATGGCTTGCTGCGGAAAATCCTGAATGGAAAGGAAATTATAAGGTTAAATACTGGAGTGCGCAATGGAAGCGCATCATCTACGGAGGCGCAGGCTCATATGTAGATAGAATAATTGCCGCAGGTTTTGACGGGGTATATTTGGATATCATCGACGCATTTGAATACTTTGAAGAAAAGTAAATGCTTCCTCAAATTATCCGAACAGGTTAGTCAGATCCTCGTTGCTCATTTTGCCGATCCATGTTTCTCCGCTGCGAAGGGACAAACGTGAAATAGTCCGCTTTTGCTGAATCATTGCATCGATTTTTTCTTCAAAGGTACCGGCACAGATAAAGCGGGAAACGAATACCGTCCGCTGTTGCCCGATGCGGAATGCGCGATCGGTTGCCTGATCTTCTATCGCAGGGTTATACCATAAATCAAAGTGAATAACGCGGCTTGCAGCGGTTAGATTTAGCCCTGTTCCGCCGGCCTTAAGCGAAATGAGAAAGATACGGCGGGAAGGATCGGTTTGAAAACTCTCTACTGCGGATTTCCGCGCTGCAAGCGGCATTTGACCGTGCAGCACAAGCGGCTCATCGCCGAGCTGTTCCGCAATGAGTTTTTGCAATAAAAAGAGAGTCTGTGTGTATTGACTAAAAATAAGCGTCTTTTCTCCGGCATCTAAGATTTCTTCAAGCAACTGCATGAGCGCAACCGTTTTACCCGATAGCGCAAGGTCGGGTGCAAAACTGCCGTCATAGACATGAGGGTGATTACATACCTGCTTTAAGGCAGTCAGCAGCTTGAGCACAAGCGCGCTCCGCTGAAGACTGTCTTCCGCTTTCAACACGCTTTTCAGCTGCGTTTGAATAAGGCTTTCATAAAGCGCCCTTTGTTCAGGGGTAAGACGGCAGTACTGCGGCGTAATCACTTTTTCCGGTAAGTCCGAAATGACGGCAGGATCGGTTTTAAGCCGCCTGAGCAAAAACGGTGCGGTAATTTTTTGAAAGGCTTCGGCAGTTTCCGTATCGCCGTGCAGCTCAATGGGCAGCCGCCACTTTTTCCGAAAGTTTTCTGCAGAGCCGAGATAGCCCGGAATGAGGAAGTCAAATAAAGCGCGCATATCCTCAAGGCTGTTTTCTACCGGAGTACCGGTCATGGCGATGCGGGCATCTGCTTGCAGGAGACGCAACGCTTGGGCATTCTTTGTTTGCGTATTCTTGACCGCCTGCGCTTCATCGATGATGAGACAGTCAAATCTTTTTTTAGAGAGCTTTTCAGCATCCCGTTGAAGCGTTTGGTACGTGGTGATATGAATATCGGATTTTGCAGAAAACCGCCGTCCTTGCCCGTGCAAAAGCGTGCACGTTAAATCGGGAGCGAATTTTTTTATTTCATGCTCCCAGTTCGGAAGCAGGCTTGCCGGAGCCGCAATGAGAATACCGTCATGCGTAAAACCCTGTTCTTTCAATTTCAAAATGAGCGTGATGACTTGCAGTGTCTTACCAAGCCCCATATCATCTCCCAGCAAACAGCCGAATCCGCTCTTTATTGTAGAATAGAGCCATTGGAAACCTTTCTGCTGATACGGTCTGAGCGTTGCCAGCAAGGTTTTCGGTACAGCGGCATCGGTATCTCTAAAAAGCGAATAGGAAAAAGGAGAACCGTCCTCCATGACGGTCGCTCCGGTCAGCGCTCCCTGAATGACCTCGTTAACATCCGGCCGTCCGCTCTGCATCGTTTCGAGCAAATACGCCGTATGCTCAGGATCGACAAGGATATAGCGGTCATTGAATTTGACTAAGCCGGCGCTGTGTTTCATCAGCTTACGGAATTCTTTTATACTGATAACCGTATCGCCGAGCATAATCCCGCGGTCATACTCCATCAGGCTCTCTATGCTCAGATATGATTGTACAGCTTGTGCTCCTTTTTGCTTTTTAAGCTGAATAACCGGCCGCGGTTTCAGTATTTTTTGCAGATTTTTCGGCAAAACGACCTCAACACCAAAGCGCGATAGCAAAGGAGCGGCCGTTTTCAAGAATACCGCCGTTTCTTCATGCGTTAACGGCACCGATTTTTGTCCCGCCATATCCACTAACTTGGGTAGATACGAGGAGAGCGCCATAGCGAACCGGACTGTTTTTCCTTCAATTTGTGTGAATTTACCAAGCCGTGAGAATGGAATAAACCGGTTGTCTGTTTCCTCGCTGCATACTTCGGCGGAAAGAGAAAAGTCCGATTGCCGCGATTCCTTCAAAATGAGGCGGAACCGGAACTCACCGCTATCATAGTGTAATGCCGCAAGCCAGTTGGAAATGACCACCGCAAACCGGCGCATACCCGGTTTCCGCGTATCGATTGAACTGCCGAGAAAAAAAACTTCGGCTATTTCTTTATCTGCGGTATGGATGCCGTGGGGTATAAAGCGTTCCGTATGAACGTATTCGGTCAAAAAAGCGGTCAACAGCAGCTCTGTACAATACCGCTGTCCCCACTGCGTTACCTGCGGAAAAAAGGCTTCGGTGATGAACGGAACGCAGCAGTCAATGGCGGCGGAAACTTCTTTTGCCGAGACGAGCGGCTTCCAAAAAATCTTGAGTTCTTTTTTTGCCGTATCAAGGGATAGCGCCGGAATCAGAGCGGATTCGCCTATCAGCCGCTCTCCAAGTGTCAGCAGCGCAATAACCGCTTTTACACCGGCAGGAGAATCTTCCGCCGGTGTAAGTCCCTGAAAAAGATAGAGCGCTTGTACCAGCGTCAGCGCCACCTCCGTTCCGTTGGGACATCTAAGGTGCAGACGGATAGGCTCTCCGTCTTGCAACGGGAACCGGTCTTTCCGCTTGGAAATAGCCGAAAGTCTTGCTTGTACCTGCGTATACAAGAGGCGGTTCGATCCGCACAGCGTCGCCGCAGCGCTTCCCTCGCCGGTTTTCATTACTTCGTGAATGCGCCGTTCAAGGGGTATATCGAATTCCCGATTTTGGCGGGTAACTAATCTATGGTAGAGCTCCTTAAAGGCTGCAACCAAGTCATCGTCATAAAAGGCTGTAAAAGGCGGCAGCATTGCAGAAATAAGCGGTAAAAAAGATTCATTCAACGGGAATTGCGGAAGTCGGGATGGCGCTTCCGGCTCAGCTCCACCGCTGCAGCGCAGGGAGAGCGGTACCGGATGAGCATAGCCGGGTTCTGCCGCAGCATCGGAGACATCATACAAGGCTTTCGGCGTTTTTTCCGCAGGCTCATGTTCCGTTTGATTTCCTTCAATGAGAGATGCCGCACATTTTTCCCGTAGTGCGGCGAGGCTGATACCTGCAAGCTGAAAGAGCAAGCGCGGATCGTGATCGATTTCTTTTGCTATGATGTATAGCACTGCGGCGCTGTGCTTGCAAAGGCTCGCAGAGTCCGGACAGGAACACTCGCTTTCTATAAGACTCCACCGGCGCGGAATAAACCGGACATCTTTTTTTCTCAAAGATTCCACAAGATTTTCCGTCATGCTGCCGTTTTCTAAAGCGATAAAATCGGCAGGATTCTGTGTAAGAATTGTTTCTACTTTCTTATAATTCGCCTCGGAAATGCGGGGAAAGATTAGCCGGATGTAATACCACGGATCATAATGCCCCGCGACTCGGGCAGCAACCTTATTATCCTGTATGACAAGAGAATCCACTTTGCCGGTATTCGCATAGGATTTTCCCCGAGAAACCCGTCCGTTGCCGTCATAGCTGCCGAGCATCTCCAAAAACCACGCGCCCCACGGGGTCATCCCATATTTATTCCGCGCCATGGTTTATTTTCCTACGCAAAAGCCTGAAAAGATTCTATCTAAAATATCATCCGAGCGCACTTCACCGGTAATTTCGCCCAGCGTATGCACGGCATCTTCAACATCTTGAATAACAGCGTCTAAGGGATAGCCGCTTGCCGCTGCCGTTTGTGCATGTTCTAGGGCGCTGAGCGCGCTTTCTACGGCCTGTCTTTGCCGCAGTGTTCCAAGCGATACGGAGGATTCTGTAGTGAGCGTCCTATCGGCGATCACTATATCCGTAACGGCTGCGGTTAAGCGCTCAAGCCCGTCCCCTGTCTTTGCGCTTACGGCAACGGTGCGGTAGTTATGCAGTTCAGGCGGCAGTGTTTCCGGTAGCCCCTGATCGCTTTTTGTGTGTACCAGTATCAGCGGAATAGCTGCTTTTGCTATAAAGGCAATGTCGTCAGCCGCCGGAGGCTTTGTCCCGTCAATTAAATAGAGCGCTATATCGGCCTCGCCTATCAATGCAATGCTCCGCTGCACGCCGATAGCTTCGATAGAGTCGCCGGTGTCTCGGATGCCCGCAGTATCAAAAAGTTTGACCGGAATGCCGTTAAAGTCGAGATCGGCTTCAAGCCAATCCCGTGTTGTTCCGTGGATATCGGAAACGATTGCGCGGTCTTCTTTTAATAAGGCGTTAAAAAGCGATGATTTACCCGCATTGGTTTTTCCGGCAAGTACAATTTTAATACCGTTCTGATATATTTTTTCGTTTTGCCACGAAGCGGCGAGACTCCGCAGTTCTATGCACGGCCGTTCAAACAGCTGTTCATCAAAGCTGCCGGCGCCGGAGGTTTCGTCTTCGGGATATTCAATCTCGACGGCAAGGGACGCAAGCGCAGTGAGCAATTCCGATTTTATTCGCTCTATCCGGCGGAACACAGCGCCCGACAATCGTCCGGCAGCTTTTTTGCAACCGGTACCGGTTTTTGAATCGATCATTTCCCTCACCGCTTCCACCCGTGTTAAGTCCGTTTTTCCATGGATAAACGAACGGAATGTAAATTCACCCCGTTCTGCAGGGCGGAAACCGTTTTTAATGCAAAGATTATACACCGCCTTGACTACGGCTGGGCCGCCGTGACAGATAATTTCAACGGTATTCTCGCCGGTATTGCTATGCGGAGCACGGTAAATGCACAGCATGACTTCATCAATATTTACGCCTGCATCATGTACCCATCCGTATACCAGCGTATGGCCGTCCGCTTTCAGCAATGTTTCCGGACGGGAAAAGAAGCGCGCCGTATGTTCTATGCTTTTAGGCCCCGATGTCCGTATGATACCGAGCGCACTCGGCGCGAGAGCCGTTGCAATCGCAGCAATATCATCATCCAGTATATAGTTCAGCGATTGCATGCTTTATCGCGGACAAGCGCGGGGAAAGAGCTGAATAAAATTCTGCAGAACTACTTGCGGCGAAGACTGAGCGTCGAGCGACGTCAACATATTTTTTTTTCGATAAAATTCAATAAGCGGCAAGGTCTGCTGCCGGTATGTTTCAAGCCGTTTTTTGATAGCTTCAATTTTATCATCTTCCCGGGTTATTAAGGAGCCGTTACAATCGTCGCAGATTCCTTCCGTACGCGGTTTCATAAATTCAATATGAAAACTTTTACCGCAAGCAGTGCAGAGCCGCCTTCCCGATAAACGACGGATAACGGTTTCATCGGAAAGGTCGAAATTAACAACCGAATCGAGCGCGCAAAACTGCTCTAACATTTGAGCCTGTGCGATGGTACGCGGAAAACCGTCCAAAATAAAGCCTTGAGCAGCATCATCCTGCGCAAGCCGTTCTTTCACTAAGGCCGATGTGGTTTCATCATCGACAAGCCGTCCGCCGTTTATAATGGCCTGAATTTTCTTTCCAAGCGCACTCTGATTTTTAATTGCAGTACGGAACATATCTCCTGTCGAAATATGAGGGATTGCATAATATTTTGCCGCTTCAAAAGCCAGCGTCCCCTTACCCGCGCCCGGAGGCCCCAAAAATACGCATTTCATGTCAAAATTCCTCGTTCAAGTTTCTCAAGGGTATCTTTAAAAATACTGCCGGTTAGAACCGGGTAAAAAGGTATAAGTCGGGCAGCGTATGGCAGAAATCCGCATCGGGATTCTGTTTGACGCTTAAATCGCTGACAAGGCCGAGCTTAAAATGATAATGGATGGGATCGTATCGTTCCCGTTCCGCATGAAGATAAAAATTGAAAATCCGTTTTTCTCCCGGTTCGGCTGCAAGGATGGGGAACGGCCAGAAAGTATAGGTCCCGGGCGTCTGTTGCGATATATTGTACGGGTTATCCCATAGGTGATTCATCTGCGCCACCAACGCGTCTTCCAAATAGAGCGAAACGGCAAGGTCGAATACCGGCGAGAAAGTTTGCCCATCCAAAATGCGTCCCGTGATGGTCGGAAAGTTAAATACATCGCCCGATGGCAGTGTTTGTTCCGATGTCGTATGCGAGCGTTGGGTGCTTAATACCGTTTTCATTCCCTTAAAAGCAAGTGCAGAAATATCGGCAAGAAGCTGGTTCCGCTCCGATTGGTCATTTTTTAAAAAATGAGCCATTCCTTTGCCTGAAGTTGTGTAGCGCGGTGTAACACGGTTCAGCACATAGCAAACAGTGTCCAAGCGGCACTGTAAGCAATTACAGGTAAACCACGGCTCATTTTTATCTTTTGCAGCGTCAAATGCTTTATTGACTTCGTTATATACAAAATCTTCCATCAGGTTGTGTATTGTCATTATCAAAAACTCCTGTATGTAGTAGTGTACCCTATCAACAAACATTCTGCAAGTAGAAATTATAAGGATGAACCAGCCTTGCTCTTACCTATTCAAATAATTTTTTGTATACTTTCTACCGTGTATGTTACCGTAGAAAAACTCGTTTTCGGCGGAAAGGCGTTGGCGCGGGTTGACGGCAAAACCGTTTTTATCCCCTTTGCGCTGCCCCAAGAAGAGCTTGAAATCACAATTACGGCAAACCGACGCAGTTACAGCGAGGCGGCGGTAAAGAAAGTACTCGTTGCTTCTCCTCACCGCGTTGAGCCGCTCTGTCCGCATTTTTTAAGCTGCGGGGGCTGCAATTTACAAATGGCATCCGAAGCGTATCAACGCCTCCTGCGTCAATCAATGGTAGAAGAGCTGCTCTGCCGCGCTCATGCCGCCCCGGAAACACCGATTCAGTTTATAGCAGGTCCTGCATGGGAATATCGTAACCGATTTCAATTTCATCGCGGAAAAGACGGAACAATCGGTATGAACGGTATCAGCAGTAATAGCGTGGTCGCACTACGGGATTGCCCGATTGCCGTACCTGCGTTGCGTACGGTTATACAAAAGGGAAAACTTGCCGATTTATTCTCTGATAGTATGAGAGATTCGCATAACCGTTACCATGTATTCGCACAGGATACGGTATACAGTCCTATCAACCCCAACGCATCCGCCCGCGTTGGAGCGCTATCATTGTATTTCAGCGTGTTCGGCTTTTTTCAATCAAATCTCAGCGTTTTGGAAAAACTGATAGCATTCGTGTGCGATCTGCCGCCGTGCACCCGCATACTTGATTTTTATGCAGGTGTGGGAACTTTTTCAGCGTTTTTAATCGGGAAAGCTGCGGAAATCCATTTGGTAGAACATAATAAACCGGCAATCCGCACGGCGCAAACAAATCTCGAGCGGATTATTGCAGATACCGGCAGCTATAGCCGCTGTTTTTTCCATGCGAGCGCCGATGAAAAGTGGATGAATGATCCTTCCGCCCGATTGCCGTATGATGCAGCGCTCATTGACCCTCCGCGTCAAGGCGTTCCCGAACCGGTTTTGTATTTTATGGCGCACAAGGGCATTCCGCTGATTCAGTATGTTTCCTGTAATCCGGCAACCTTTGCACGGGATGCCGAACGGTTGACGGCATACGGCTACCGCTTTACCGGCTGCCGCTTATTCGATTTTTATCCGCAGACACATCATTGTGAAATAGTAGGGACTTTTATACGATGAAACGGATATTTCTCTGCCTGCTGTGCGGTTTGATTACCGGAAACAGTATGCTTTTTGCACAATCCGAGCAGAGCCAATGGTCGGCGGTCTTTGCCGGAGAAACGCTGTGCGATCCTGTTTTATACGGCGATTACTTTTTCAGTTTGACGGCCGATCATGCGATCAACTGTATCGATTATACCGGCTCGTTTGTATGGCGGCGGAATATTACAAAAACCTCAAAGCCTTTCTTGTCCGTTTCCGGATCCGGCATATTGATCGCCGCCGATTCATCAGGGTTAGTGCAAGCGGTATCAAGTCAGGGCATCTATTTATGGTCATTCCAGCTTGTGCAACCGCCTGTATATGCGCCGTACGCCGCACAAGACGGAAGTATATACATAGTAGGACAGACGGCGCTGATGTGCCTTTCCATCAGAGGAAAGCTGAAGTGGCAGTTACCGCTGCCGGCGCCGCTTACGCATCCTGTTTGCGAAACGGGAACGGGATTACTCCTTTTAGTAACGGCAAAGAAAGAATTGCTGACGGTTACCCGTACCGGAGAAGAACGTTCGCGTACGGCGCTCAAAAAAGAAATCAAAGCTCTTGCCTCCGCTCCGGACGGATATCTGGTGAGCACCGGAGACGGAACGCTGACCTATTACCGCAGCACCGCTCAGATCGCTGAGTTTGAAGCGGTGTGGGAATCGGCGGAACGTCCGCCGTTATTGATGAAAGTGTTGGAGGACGAGCTGTTATGTGTCTATGCCGACGGAACCGTTTCGATGAGGAATCTCTTGACCAATAGAATGCGGTGGACGGTAAAAACCGGCAGCTCCTTATCGGCGCCCGTCAACTGCTTAAAAGTCGGCCGTGAATATTATCTTTCCTGCAGCGGATTTGCTGCAATTATCACCGATTCGGGCACCGTTAAACACGAGAAAAAACTAGCTTCAACTCCATTCGTTCCGCTCATTACTCCAAACGGTGCTGTGGTAGTGATTGATGACTGGGTACTCAATAGCTGGCAGTTGAATGAACCTGCGCAAGAAAAACAGCTCACTTTTATCTCCGCATCCGTTCCGGAGCAGCCGCTTGCAAAAAATACGGAGATGCCGTTCCAAAAGCAGAATGGAATCCCGTTTTTTATTCCGAATAATAACACCGAAGCGCTGCTCGACGGTATTGAAAAAGCTGTTGCACAAGGGATTACCGGCGCAAAAGAAGCCGAATACGCGCATGTTTTACAAACTATTTTGACTAACAGTCAACGTTCCGCCTATTATCCGTATACATTTACTATTTATGAACGTTCGCGCGCAGCGGAACTGCTGGGACAGTTTGAATCGCTGGAATACCGGCCTGTATTACTGGCGGAAGCGCGTAAAAATGCTCATCCGATGCTGGCTGCCTCGATTATCCGCGCATTGGGTGTTATTGCATCCGATCCCGACCGGCAATCCATTATAGGAATACAGCATATATTGCAGCGGTGCGGTACACTCCAAACGGAACCTGCATACGCGGCCTGCGAGGCATTCACCGAAATTGCAAAATACGGAGATAAACAAACTGCATCAGCGGCGCTGCATGCGCTGTTCGGTCTTGCTTCAAATACTTTTCCGGAAAATATTAGACGGTATGCAAGACAAAAAATAAAGTCTATTGTAAAATAAGAAATATGTCGAAAAAGAAAAGAGAACATAGAGAGGTATGTGTTTAGTCAAAGAGCCCCATATACGTTTTAAGGCTATGGCGGACTTGTATCATTTTGTAGGAAAGAGGGGGAGTTTTAAGTATGAAAAGACTTGTGTGCGTATGTTTATGTGCGCTCTCTACTATTGCGGCAGCTTTTGCAATCGAAGTCGATCAAAATGAGCTGAGGCAAGCTGACAATCAGCCGATTGAGTTTATCAACTATACAGGCGCTCATCGCGAAGTTGATTCGCTGCGGGCCATTGCCGATATAGGCCGCAGGTTAGCCGGAGCCGTTACCAAGGGCCGCGCCGGAGATATGAACCGCTATGCAGTGATACACGCTGTAGATACTGCTGCAACAACAGGACTCGATGCGGACATCCTTATTATAGGAAAATCCGCTCGTGTTGATCATATTACCAATCTGCGGGTAATTATTGCCTCATACTTGCGTGCTGCATACGCTTATTCGGAACAAGACGCACGGACAATCGCCCATTTCATTACGCTGTATAACGCGGTATACCGCGGTGATATGAATGCGTTTGAGGCGCGGTATAAAGATGTTGTCATAAAACACCTTACTGCCGATAAGGCCGGTCTTGCCGTACGGTATGATGAATGGCCGGGAAAAACGCAAATTATTATTCCTCTTTCGGATGTAAAGTACAGCGGTACATTGAGCGCTATTGATACGACCTCGATTTCCGACAAGAAAGTCGTTGAAAAAATGCGGGAACAAGATGATATGGATATTGCTGCCCGTAAAAATATGATCGATTTAAAAGAACGCGAAAGTGAAGCGGCTCGGGAGCGTGCGGGCATTGCTCAAGGCGAAGCCGATGCAACACAAAAAGAAGCGGGCCGGAAGCAGAAAGAAGCCGCTGCTGCTCAGAAAGATGCTGATAAATCAGCGAAGCAGACTGCCCAAGCTGAAAAAGAGGCTGCAGCTGCAAAAAAGCAAGCAGAGAAAGATCCGAATAATCAACAAGCGGTAAAAGACGCTGAAAAGAAACAGAAAGAGGCGGAGAAGAAGCAGCAAGAGACTGCGGCAAAGCAGAAAGATGCGGAAGCAAAACAAAAAGAAGCCGATGAAGCTGCGCAAAAGGCTCAAGACAAGAGAAAAGAAGCGTCTGATGAAAACCGATTTGCCGATAAGAAAGATGCGGAAGTTCAAAGCGACCGTAAGGATGTTGCCGCCGACACGCGGAAGATTATTGAAGATAACCGCGATGAGCGGAAGGCTCAGGATGAGGATGCTTTGGCGTCGGCACTACCGGGTGCAATGCTCAGAGTGGTTAATCCGTCAAATATGCTCTCCGAAATCGTTATCATGGATTTAAGGACGGGGAAAACAGTAAAAACCTCTTCATTGAATACGATACGCGGGCGCTCTCTGCTGGAGGGACAAGATTCCCTTATTGCGATTGCCGGTACAAAATCAGGAAATGATATGATTACATTGATTGCCATTAACCCGCATACGCTTGAAATTACCAAACGGGCGTCGGTTGCTGTTGCCGAACAAAGTATGCTGGCCCGTTCCGATAGCGGTTATTACGCCGTTATTGAACAAGGCGGTAAATATTACCTCGGCCGGTTCAATGAGCAGCTCGAAATGCAGGGAAAATCCGCTTTGGAGGTTCCTTCTTATACGGCCGTTATCGTTACAGCGCAGGGTATCATGGTGCAAGATACGGCAAATGCTATCCGCTTATTGAATAAGGAAACCCTTGCGGAAGTTGTCCGATAAAGCGAAATGCTAAACAAACGGTGAGTTTCTGCCATTAAGTGAAAACCTAAAAACGCACGTTTTTATAAAGGAGCCGGGAACGGCTCCTTTTTTATGAGACTTACCCGAATACAATTTTAGGCAGGGTAAGTAAAACCGTCTTATCGTTAAAGGTGTAAGATATGTGCTCGGAAGTATTTTCCAATATAAGGGCTTCCGGTTTTAGTTTGCCGGCAAGACTAAAGTAAGCTGCAACTTCGGATAAACCTTTTTGAATAGGAAATTTTTCGGTCAGTTCTGCAAGGGAAAATTGGGCAGTCCCATGTAAAAATTCGTTTCGGTAGTTTGAGATATTTTTTTTAAGAAGATTTTCATCAACATAAAACTGATTAAATATTCCGCTTTGCCTGAGAAGAGCTACCGACTCCTGCTCAGTAAAACTTGTGATAGGCTCGAAATTTTGTTCTTGTTCAGGGAATTTTAGAGTGCGTGCCTGAGGAAAATATAAAATGGGCCTTGTTTCAATTAAAAGAGGCTCTCGTAATTCAAAATCGCTGTCGGCCAATTCAAAGGCTTTTGTTTTTATAAAGGATATTAATTCTGTGAGGAGCTTGTGTTCTTGTCGTCCTTGAGAAAGAAGTACCCGATTTAATCGGTGCGTAAGGGAACGGTTTGTATCTATGATTTTTCCGCCGGCTTCGTGAAGATATTGTTTTAAGTGAAAAAGAAAACCGTCCTCCCATTCTATACCCTGATTTCTTACCTGTTCGATTATGTTTGCGGTTAAGCTGTTGATTTCATTTTTGCCTGCATCGGCTGCGAGGAAGTCCCAAAAAGAATCAAAACTCTGTCCCTGAGGCGTTTCCTTCATTTCCAAATATGCATCTAAAGCATAGCCGAGGACAGCTCCCCTTGTTTCGCTCACCGATTGTTTTTTGTAAACATCCGAAAGAATGGATTTAAAGTTTTCTTCGACTTGCCGGAAGTCCGATAGAAGTTCTCTTGAAGCTCTTGAAATTTCATGGAGGCGTTCAACCATCTGAACAGGTGTATATATTTCGGCCTTACCCGTCTTTTGAATTCGGTTAATCCTCTCCTGTAATTCTTTTTTCTTTTTTTCCAAGTCGGCAACTTGAGAGGCAGGGTCATGGGTTGTGTTTTCCGAAAGCTCACGCAATTTATATAAAATATCTTTAAAGCGGGATTCCGTTCCTATAAAGGTTCTTGAATCCATATTATCAAGCCAAGTAAAAAGACGCTCGACTCCCGCACTT
>CAJPOL010000048.1 GCA_905372265.1 uncultured Treponema sp.
AAGCAGTGGAAGCAATTAGCTAATTGATAATGTGCCGATGAGAAAGCCGATACTGCACCTTTGCGGTCTCTGCACTTTCGCGGTAAAATTAATTGGGGGGGAGTCACCACCCCCGACTCAAGAAGCACCGGGGTATTAAACTCCTCAATGTAATGGAAAAGAATAGATACCGGTTGTAGAATGTCTTCATCAAAGCCCGAAGGATAGGCCATCTGTCCAACTCTATAGATAAAATTCTGATCAACAAAGGCATTCGTCTCCGAAAAGTAAAGTTCCGCTGCCCATCGCTGCTTGTTATTTTAAGTATCTTAGCTTTACTGCAACGGCAAGCGTACCGTTTGTAGGGTATACCAGGCTGCATAGCTTTTACCAAGCGCTAAAAGCTGTTCATGCGATCCTTGTTCCGTAATAATTCCGTCTTCAATAACATTGATAACATCAGCGTGCTGTACCGTTGAAAGCCGGTGGGCAATCATCAGCGTGGTGCGTCCTTGCTTCAATACTGCGATACCGCGGTTAATCAGCTGTTCCGTTTCGGTGTCGATGTGCGCTGTTGCTTCATCTAAAATAAGAATGACAGGATCGCGCACCATTGCACGGGCAAAACAGATAATCTGCCGCTCACCGTGCGAAAAATTCTTTCCGTTTTCACGTACTTCCGCATGAATCCCTTCGGTGTTCTTTTCAAGCAAGGATGCCCCGCCGACTGCCCGCAAGGCTTCTATACACGCTGCTTCGGAAAAAGCCGAATCGCCTAAACCGATGTTATCAAAAAGCGTTCCGGTAAAAAGATACGGTTCCTGTAATACCACTGCAATTTTTGATCGAAGCGCAGCGCTATCAAGCGATTCAACGGCACGGCCGTCAAAAAGGATGCTGCCTTCCTGATGCGGGTAAAACCGCAAAAGAACATTCATAATAGTTGACTTTCCGCAGCCGGTTTTCCCGACAAAAGCATATGTTTCTCCTTTCCGTGCGGTAAAACTTATCCCCTTTAATACCGGAGTATCGGCTTTGTAGCTGAACCGTACATTTTGAAAGGTAATAGTCCCCTGCGGCACGTGCCGCTCGCCGCCGCTTGGTTCATGCTCGAAATCAATGACTTCCGATACTCTCCCTGCTGCGACAAAGGCGCTTTTAAAATTGTTGATTTGCAAAAAGAACATAAGGAAAATATCAATAATTTTTCCATTATAGCTGATAATGATAAAGAGCGTACCAACGGGAATCGCTAGTCCCTTAAAATACAAAAGACCGAATACACCGATAGCAAGCGCATACACCACAGAACGCATCCTTTCGATAATATTCCACGAAAAAAGGCCGTACAATACGAGAGACTTCCGTTTTTCACTATACGCAGTGTTATTGATAGCTTCAAATTGCTGCTCAATTACCGTTTCACGGCAAAACGTTTGAATGCTTTCAACTGCTGCTACCGATTCCCGTAAAAAACCGCTTAATTCACCGAGTGCTTGCCGGTTCTGCTGAATAGGCTTTTGACTTTTGTGCAGATAATACCGTGCAAAAAGGTACATCACCGGTAAATAACCGATACTCAAAAAGAACACTGAAATGTCTATCGTAAACAAAGTGATGTACAATACCGCCATGAGAATACCGGTGCTGAAAATTTCTGCAAGCACAGTCGCATACAAATTGCGTACGGTATCGACATCCGAAGAAAATCGGGAGACGATATTCCCTGAGGTCATAGAATCAAAGCGTTCCATTCGTAACTGCAAGAGGCGCCGTGCCGTATCCATTTGAATGTGCTCAGCCGCCTTATTTGCCGTTTTCGTAAAAAATACTACCTTTGCATACATACCGGCTGCATACACAAAGGCAGTTAAAAGGAAAAGTACGCCTTTTTCAATTAAGAATGCCTTTAGATTAGCTGCCGTCATACCTGCAAAATCGGCATTGATAACCGATGCAGAGATAATCGGTAAAGCGGCTGCAGCTGCGGTAGCAATGCCGACAGCGGCAAGGGCGGCGGCAAAGGGCAGCTTTGCATACCGAAGATACGAAAGAAAAAAACGGTAGTTTATGCGGCCGCTGTTTTTATGCTGTTCCATTATGCCTCCTCCATAGTATGCGCTGCAGCGCTGTTTTGCTGGAGCCGGTACTGTTCGGCATACCAACCGCCCGCTTCCATCAATTCACTATGAGTCCCTTGTTCGGCAATACAGCCGCCGTCCAGTACTAAAATGCTGTCCGCATGGCTGAGTGCGGACAGCCGATGGGCGCTTATAACGGTGGTTTTACCGGCGCGCTCTTTTTTTATGGTGGTGATAATCCGCTGTTCAGTGTCGGCATCAACAGCAGAGACGGCATCGTCTAAAATCAATAATTCAGGATCGGCAAGCAATGCACGTGCAAGCGCAATGCGCTGCCGCTGCCCGCCTGAAAGAGTGAGCCCCTTCTCTCCGATTTCAGTATAGATTCCCTTTTGGAATGCGCTTACTTCATCGTATATTTCCGCCTTTTGCAAAGCCGTATTGACGGCTTCTTCCGATATATTTTTTGCAAAAAAACATACATTGTCGGCTATAGTGCCGGAAAAAAGCTCGGGGCTTTGCGCCGCATAGCCTGTTTCGGCATGAAAGGCGGCTCGGTCTATGTGCGCTGCCGGTATGCCGTTACAGTACATTCCTTCGCAGTTCGGATACAGACAGAGCAGCTGTTTAATGAGGCTTGTTTTACCCGATCCGGTTTTCCCTGCAATGCCGAGTGTTTTACCCCGTGTAAGCGCAAGAGAAATATGCTTGAGAACCGGCGTTTCCGTATCGTCATAGTTGAAAGAAAAATCCTTAAGTTCAATTGTTTGAATAGGGCTAACCGACGCGGACGCCGCTGATGCAGCGGGAGCAGTCTTATCGTGTATATCAAAAGCAGACGCAGGGAACTCATCTTGCGGCGAAAGAAATTCGTTAATACGCTGTATGGCTGCTGCGGCATCCCGATACAGCTGGATATAAAAGCTGCTTGCCATCCAGCTCCACGTAAATATACCGGCAAACATAAAAAAGCTGAAAAGATTTCCTGCCGTAATTTCCCCGATATGTACAAGGTATCCGCCATAGCAAAAAGCGATAATAGTAGAAAGGTTCGCAATAAAAGTCGTGAACGGCTGTAATAGAGACGCAAACACCGCCTTTGCATACAGCGCTGAAAAATAATACTTGACAACGCCGGATAATTTTTGCAAGCGGACTTGCTCATTGACAAAGCAGCGGATGAGTTTTATGCCTTCAACAAGCTCTAAAATTTCTTGATTTACATTGCCGAAAGCTTCAAATGTTTTTGTGGAAAGCCGCTGCATTTTTTTCCCGGTACACGCATAGAGAATCGTAATGAGCGGAAATGGAAGAATAACCGCAAAGGTAAGTTTCCACGAAATAAGAACAGACATTCCTGCAATACAAATAATCGGATAGACAAAAGAATCCACGAGCAATATAAAACCGTACCCGAAGTAACTTTCCATTACCGTAATATCGTTTGAAGCGCGGGCAAGAATATCTCCCGATGAAAACCGACTGAAAAAAAACGGTGTTTTTTTTAATAAGCTGCACATCATATTCCGGCGGAATAGATACCCTGCCCGATTGCCTGAATTATGAATGAATACCATAAACAGCGAAGCAAAAATATAGCAAAGTAATGCAATACCAATGATAATGAGCACAAAGCGGGCTAAACTGCCGGAAGTCATCGTACCGTTTTTAAATTCATCCACAGCCTTTCCGGTAAAATATACCGGAAATACAGCTAAAGATTCTTCTCCAAGTAAGAACAATCCTCCGCACAACTGCTGCGGAAAAATAGCCTTGTACACAGAACCGGCTTCTTTATGTATTTTAAACACACTATACCTCAAAAATGTCAGTTAGAACTAATTTTCTCACTATAAGGGAAGGAAAAAAGAACTGTCAAGCAAAAACCGTCGTTTCACAGTCCTTCTTCAAAAAGTTTTTTGCAAATCGGAGCAATTCGGATATTTTGGAGCAGTGTACAAAGCGTTTTTAAAAAGCTCAAGGAGCAGTCAGGCAAAAGGAAATATAAAAAGTTTCATCATTCTACCGCCACGAAGGGCGGTGCGGGATTTATATCAAAACTAAAGCTGTTCGGTCTTCCAGTCTTTTATCGTGCGTTTTACTTCATCAAAACTCGAACCGATAGCTATTACCTTCTTCCCGCTTCCGGCATACTTATCCGCATACCCTTTTTCTTGTATCTGCTTGATCGCATCTTCTGCCGAGCCGTTGGCCGCTACTTTAAACTCAAAAAGATAGATTTTATCCTTCATCTCAACTACACAATCTATTCTTCCCGTTGCACAGTGTACTTCCGTATGCACAAACTGATTCATAAGCGCAAAGACAAGATACACCGCCGTTTGATAGTTCTGCTCCCGTAATGCAATATCTTTTTCTGTAACAGTATCATACGGAATACCCGATATAATACCTTTCATCTTTTCCATAAAGCCTTCTACATCGCCTTTTTCAATTTGTTCGTAAAACTGCCATACCGAAACCCCTGTCCTATCAGCCCGTATTGAGGTATAGGCAGGTATAAGGTTATGTAAAAAACCGTAACGCACTTCATCATTGGGAAAACCTAAACGATACAGCTTTGAAAACTTGTTATAGTCTTTAATCGTCAGATATCCTGCTTGAAACAAGATAGGTATGGGCAGAACCGGATCGGCACGGTAATCAGTTAAGCCGTATTCATCCGCTTGTACATTATCTTCGAGGTCAGGGATATAATAATACGCTTTTTTTAAATACTCAACTAAAAACGTCGGAGTACCGGTAGAAAACCAATAGCTGCCCAGTTCCTGCTTTGCAAAAGCATTCAGTATGCTGAACGGATTATACATACCTTCCATATCGGGATGAAAATGATAGCCGTCATAGTGCTGTTTGAGCGCTGCAAGAGTTTCCTCATAGCTCAACGTTTGCCGTTCACCGAGTGCCTGTATTTCAGGTTGAAAATACTCTTTTAGTTCCGCTTCCGTAATACCGCAGGCACCGGCATAAGATTCTTCAAGGGAAATATCGCGTAAATTATTTAAATCACTAAAAATACTGACCTTGCTGAACTTGGTTACTCCGGTTAAAAAGGCGAACCGCAGGTATTGGTCGCAGGACTTAAGCACCCCATAAAAGCCTTTGAGGATTTTGCGGTAGGTTTCATGCAGCTCAGGATTATCGGACATCGTTTCAAGCAGCGGTTTATCATATTCGTCAACAAGAACTACCGCCTGCTTACCGGTTTTTTCATAGGCACGGCGAATAAGCCCTGCAAATCGGCGGCTAAAATCTTCTTCTGATGGCTCAGTACCGTATATTTGTTCCCATTTACACAAGTGATCATTAATTATGATTTCCAGATCACGCATTGTTTGATACAGTGCTGCATTAAAGTCCAAATACAGCACCGGATATTCCTGCCAAACTGCACGGTCATTTTTTTCGCTTTCTTCCAACTGCTCGATTGCCAGCCCTTTAAACAGCTCTTTTTGTCCCCGAAAATAGGCAGCAAGTGTGGAAAGAAAAAGACTCTTACCGAACCGCCGCGGCCTGCTTAAAAAATAGACACGGCTTTCCGTCGCCAACTTCCAGATGAAAGCACTCTTATCTACATAAGTAAAATGATCTTCACGCATTACTTCAAAACTTTGGACACCTATCGGCAGTCTTCTTCTGGCTGTACTCATGATATGAGTGTAACATGGGGACGGCAAATGCGCAATCCGCTACCCCATCCCCCGCTGACCGCCCTCATTTTTTTTGCAAATCGGAGCAATTCGGATATTTTGGGTAAGACATGGCTTACAGGGTTTGATAGTATAAGCCTATAAACAATCCGGTTTCAATAATCGGCAACCTCGGCGCAAGAAGCGTCGGGGAATATCCCATAAAACCGGAACCATCGTAAGGAGGATCTTCTATGAAAAAACTCATTTTTGCTGTAACCGCCCTTTGTCTTTGCACAGCGCTATTTGCAGGCGGCTCAAAAGAAAGCAACCCTGCCCCAAAAAGCAGCGAAGGATCGGTAACCATTAAAAACGGCTTACGGACGGTAACCGTAAACGCAGTGCCCCAGCGGGCAGTCGTACTTGGATATAATAGTGTTGCAATTCTTTGTGCACTTGGTGTTGAAAAAAACATTGCAGGCTATGCCCCTTTGAGTAGTCCCATTACCGATGCCATGCCTGCCTACCGCGAAACCATCCGCACCCTGCCTGTATTGGCAAACCTTGCAGAAGGACACCCGAAAACCGAAAGCGTGCTGGCGGAAAACCCTGATCTTGTCTACGCACCGGAGGCGTATTTTACGGCAACCGGTATCGGAACCCCTGAAGATTATGAAAAATACAATATCCCGATTTATATATGCAATTTTTCCAAGTCAACGTATATCGAAAATAAGCCGAGAACACTGGAAGACCTGTATGATGAAATACGGCATATGGGAAGGATTTTTAGAGTTGAAAAAAAAGCGGAAGAAGTTGTTGCTTCTCTTAAAAAGCGGGAAACTGCGGTAAAAGCACGGGTGAATGGAGTTAAACCGGTAAAAGTATTTGTATATGCCTTTGGTAAAGAGAGATTATTTACAACCGGCAATAAAAGTATTGAATACGATATGATTAAAACAGCCGGCGGACAAAGCGTTTTTGATGACTGTGACGGTGTGCTGCTCGGTCAGACTTCTTGGGAAGCAGTAATTGACCGCAACCCTGAAGTTATCATTATTCATAAGTTCGGCGGTGAAGATGCGGATAAAAAGACCATTGACTTCTTAAAAAGCAAAAAAGAATTATCGGAAGTTCCTGCTATAAAAAACAACCGTTTCTTTATTGTGCCGTTCCCGCGGGTAGCCGCCGGCTTGGAAAATCTTGACTATCTTGAAGACCTTGCACGCTTCCTGCATCCCGAAAAATAACTGTTAGTATAATGATTTCATCCGATATTTTAACCTTAACCAAAGGAGTGCGCGGAAAGCTCGTAAAAAAGTGTCTGTTAGATGCATCGGTTTCCGTCACCTATCTTTTACAGGCTGCCTGCTTTATCAGGATTATCGAAAACCTGCGGAATGGTATTCCACTGCGCAGCATTTATCCGCTTGCAGGCAGTCTTCTTGCCCTATTCATACTACGCGGCGTGTGCTTTGCCGTCGCAGAATGGTATGGAAAGAAAATGATCGGGGCCGTAAAAAATACAGTCCGCGAACGCTGTTACCGCAAACTCTTTGCACTCGGACAAGGCTTTCTTACCGGAGAACGTACCGGCGCATTGGAATCGACCATTGTAGCCGGTATCGATCGTCTTGACTGGTACATCACCCAGTATCTTCCGCAAATCGGCGTATGCTGCATCGTCAGTTTCAGCATCATTGCATATATCTTTGTACACAGCATCACAATAGGATTGATTGTACTGTGTACCGCCGCCGTTTCGCTCGGCGCACCGGTATTTTACGGCTACCTCATGGTACGCCGTTCGGGGCGCACGTGGTACGAATATCTTGCATTAACAGCAGAACTTTTAGACAGCCTGCAAGGCATAGATACACTGAAAGCCTATCATATCGGCCAACGGCAGGGCGATAAACTCAAACGGATGATGGCCGACTTAAAAATACGCACCATGAAAAATGTCAAATGCAACATTGAACATATCGGTATACGGATATTCTTCAGTAATATCGGTAAGTATTTTTCCCTGCTGCTTGCTGCATACCTTGCAGTACAGGGCACAATCAGCCTCCGCATACCGATTATTTTTTTATACATCATTGCCGAAGTATTCCGGCCTGTTATCAAGCTGGCTATTTTATACCATTCGGCTTTCGAAGGCATTACAACAAGCCGTACCATTGCGGAATTCTTACGTGAACCGCTTTTAGTAAACGATACCGGCGCTACCGCCCTCCGCAATCCGCCGAAAGTCATTACTTTCTCAAACATCACCTTTTCATATAAAGGAAAAAATGCAGAGCAAACCGTCCCGATTTTTTCCGATTTTAATCTAAGCCTCCGGCAGGGTGAACACCTTGCCCTTGTCGGAAAGTCAGGTGCAGGCAAAACCACCCTTTTTAACCTATTGCTGCGTTTTTATGATCCCGATTCAGGGGCGCTCTATTTTGATTCAACCGACATACGCACACTGCCCCTTGCCGATGTACGCTCCCTCATCTCATGTGTTTCGCAAGATACCTATCTTTTTCACGGTACTATCAGGGAAAACCTCCTGCTTGCCCGCAGCACCGCCAGCGATGAAGAGCTCATACAAGCGGCGCAACAAGCCAATATCCACCGCTTTATCGAAACGCTTCCCCTCGGTTACGACAGCTTAGTAGGCGAGCGCGGCATAAACTTTTCAGGCGGGCAGCGGCAGCGGCTGTCAATCGCGCGGGCGCTCCTTAAAAACGCCCCGATTATCTTACTCGATGAAGCCACCTCCGGCATTGACGAAGGCAATGAACATGAAATCCAAGAATCCCTTGCAGTGCTGCTGCGCGGCAAAACCACCATCACCATTGCCCATCGGCTCAGTACCATTGAAGCTGCCGACCGCATCCTCGTACTGCAAAACGGCCGTATTGTTGAAGAAGGCACCCACCGCGATTTACTCGAAAAACGCGGCAGCTATTATACTTTTATAGAAGCACAACAGCCTGCAAACAGCCGGCACTGATGAAATACTCAGGAGAAATCGCATGAATGTAATGAAAGAACTCAAAAAGCTCATTCACTTTTTACGGTTTGCCCGTACGCAATTTATTATTTCACTCTTGTACGGTTTTCTTAATATGCTGTGCGCTTTCCTCGTACCGCTTACCGCTGTCTACTATGCGGCTTCAATCTTTATCGGAGGAGGAAGCGGGCAGATTATCCGCGGAATGGTGCTGCTTGCTGTCTTGATAAGCGCTCATGCCTTGTTCGGCTTTTGGGATATGTATCAAGTGCACGAAGTAGCCTATACGATTATCCAACACCTGCGCGGCGCAGTGTACGATGCTGTGCACAGAGCTGCTCCGGTACTCACGCGGGGCAATAGAACGGGAAAACTGAATTCTATTATAATGGAAGATACTGAAACGCTCGAAGCCTTTTATGCTCACACGGTAAGCGTATATATTGACACCGGGCTTTGCATCGTTTTTTTTATCATAACGGCATTCCTATTCCATCAGCCGGTTATTGCAGCATTGATAAGCGCTGCCTCGGTACTGCTGATGCTTACGCCCTGTTTGCTATTCCGCTGGGGAGCGGCGCTTGGCCGTGACATTCGGGAAAAAATTGCGGTAGCCAATGCGGAAACCGTTGATGTCATTCAAGGTTTGCGGGAAATTCTTATTTTCAACCGTGAAGCATATTATACGGCAAAGGTACGGAAAAGTACCGATGAGCTGAATAAAAAAGAGCGGGAAGACGGATTACGGAAGTCCGTACTCGGCTCATTCATGTACATCATCATCGGCGGAACATTGACGATAACGGTGCTGCATGTATACGGGCGTGTTAGTGCAGGAAGCATGAACCTGCAAGGCGCATTAGTATGGCTTGTATTTGTTGCCGAAGCGCTCGTACCGGCCTGTAAAGTATGCGATATCACAATGGACTTTACACTTGTGGTTTCAGCGGCCCAAAGGATTAATGCCCTTTTGGAAGCTCCGGCTGCCGTTTCGTTTTCTTCCGCCTATGATCCTAATCTGCAATTAAAACCCGATATTGCATTCCGCAATGTGTCGTTTCAGTATACCGAAGGACAGCCGGTGCTTAAAAACCTGTCGTTTTCTTGCAGCGCCGGCGAACATATCGCGCTTACCGGTGAATCGGGAGTAGGCAAAACAACTATTGCACAGCTATTACTCCGTTTTTACGATTGTACGGAAGGCGAAATATACATCGGCGGGAAAAATATACGGCACCTTGCAGAAAAGAATCTTCGCGATATGATCGCCTATGTTCCGCAAGATTTGTATCTTTTTAATTGCAGCATCCGCGAAAATATCCGTTTGGCACGGCAGGATGCCTCCGATTCGGAAGTC
Source organism: uncultured Treponema sp. (assembly GCA_905372265.1). Classification (GTDB taxonomy): domain Bacteria; phylum Spirochaetota; class Spirochaetia; order Treponematales; family Treponemataceae; genus Treponema. The sequence continues at coordinate 10,072 of CAJPOL010000048.1, forward strand.
GAAGCCGCGGCAAAAATGGCCGCAGCGCATTCTTTTATCTCTGCTTTACCGGACGGCTATGACACCATCATAGGAGAGCGGGGAGCAAAGCTTTCAGGCGGCGAAAAGCAGCGGATCGGCATTGCGCGGGCTCTTTTAAAGAACGCGCCCATCTTAATCATGGACGAAGCGGTCAGCAACCTCGACACGGTAAGTGAACAACTTTTCCTACAGGCTCTTGCAAACCTCCGCGGAAAAACTATTATCACGATCGCTCACCGGCAATCCACCGTCAAAAGCGCCGACAGAATCATTACCTTGTAGTATGCCGGCGGCGGTATTGCGTCGGCAAAAGCCCGATGCTCTTTTTAAATGCAGCAGAAAATTTTCCCTGATTCTCATAGCCCATATCTAAAGCAATTTCCATTAAGCTTTTATCAGTGTTTATTAAAAGCGCTGCGGCTTCATTCATTTTTGCTTCAATCCGGTACAGATTAGGCGTTGTCCCATGAAGTTCCTTAAAAATTTTTTGAAATACACTGTAGTGCATCTGCTCATTCTTTACTAAAGCCTGTATTGAAGAGCCGTTATAGTGTTTATCCAGCATCATGCGGCAGATTTTCTTAACCGTTCTTATTCTCTCCTTTGGGGTATACAAAATACTATGGGTAGCGTCAGATGCAGAATCAATACACGCGACAGCATAAAGCAATTCAAATACTTTCATTTGCCTGAGCGGTATATCACCTGCTTCAAATAAATCATAGAGGTCTAAAAAGAGTTTCTCTATCTGTTTTTTGCCGCTGTCGATACAGTACCAGTTTTTAGCGATGCCGAAACGAGTAATTAATTCCGAAACATCAATATGCCAATCGGCAAAAAGGCTATGAATGTAGTGCGGAAGCAGTTGCTGTGTGAGGGTAATTGATATACTTTCATACAGCTGCGAGGTAATAGCAGATTCTTTTAGCGTACACAGAGAAGTACTCAAGGTCATTTGTCCGGCACCCCGCGAACGATATAACCCGTTTGTAAGGTCGGCTTCAAACCGTCCCTGCTTACAGTGAAACAGCATAAAGTCATTTCTAACAATTTGCATACCCCTATGTACCGAATGCAATGAGTTGAAACCGCCGTTGCATACATAGTAATCCAGTTGAACGCCCGGAAACACCTGCACCGTATATTCGGAATAATTGCCGTAGTGTTTTATAGAAGTTGTATTCGCTATCATAATCTATCACCGGCTAGTCTTAAATGACATGTTACCCGAAAAGAAAAAGTTACACAAGACTTACACAAAGCGCTACAGGTAGTAAACTCTCCGCACGAATCAACAACCCCGACGCGAGCGTCGGGGTATGTTGTTCTCATAAGGTGGTTGCAGTCGGCTTTAATACCCTTAATTACGACGCAAGCGTCGGGGTATTAAACCCTCCGCACGAATAACGCTGCATGTGATAAATATATCTTTTTTCCTTTTTTGTGCTATTGTGTCTATCCGTTCCTCTGATATGTTTGTTATAATGGCCTTTTAGTTTTATTGTTTTTCGCTATAGGAGGTGGTGTCATGCTAACTGATACGGTAATTATAATACGTCTTTTAATGAGCTTCTGTGCAGGGGCTGCAATCGGGCTGGAGCGTTCAAGCAAGCGGCAAGCAGCCGGTCTTAGGACACATATTTTAATTTGTGTCGGCGCAACAGGCATTATGCTTCTCTCAATCTGGCTGACAGAAATTGAAGGAACGGGAGATCCGGGACGGATAGCCGCCCAGGTCGTCTCCGGAATGGGCTTCCTCGGCGGCGGCGCTATACTAAAGTTCGGTGCAAACGTAACAGGGTTGACAACCGCGGCTTCTATCTGGGTTGCCGCCTGCATCGGTCTTGTAACAGGCTGCGGAATGTATACCGCTTGTATCACGATGGTCATCATCACACTGGTAACGCTTTCCGTAATGAATCATATTGAACGGTACCTCTTCCCTGTGCGGCAAAATAAATTTCTTGAAATCCACTTTTCCGGTAAAGATCCTCAAATGAACGAAATCATTGATATCCTTACCCGATACTCCATATCAATCCTTTCAACCAATGTACGCCAATCAAAGCGGAAGGATAATACGGCAAAACTGATATTACTTATCAACATACCAAAGACGACCAATATACAGCTGCTAACAGATGATTTGCAAGCATTGGAAACGGTAAATAAAATCACGCTAAAAGAATAGAACGTCTATTTTCAGCGGCATAATATAGGTAGATGCCGCCTATTCAGTAGATGTTGTATAAAGGCACAAAACAGGCTATTCTACTGAAAATTTTTGCGTAAAAGCGCAAAAATTTTCAGTAGGAGCTATTGCTATGGAAATCAAAAGAAACCTGTATCTCAATCAGCTGATCAATAGAAAACACAACGGGCTCATTAAAGTTGTAACGGGCCTCAGGCGGTGCGGCAAATCCTATCTGATTTTTCATCTGTTCAAAAATCATTTGCTTGCAAACGGTGTCGATCCGAAGCATATTTTTGAATGTGCTTTCGATGTTTTTGAAAATAAGCAGTTTCAAGACCCGCATGTGCTGTATCCATATCTAAAAGAGCGGATAAGTGATAACGGTCAATATTATCTTCTGTTGGATGAGGTACAACTTCTCAAAGACTTTGAATCCGTTCTGAACAGCCTGCTCCGTATGGGGAATGTCGATATATATGTTACCGGCAGTAATGCTCATTTTTTATCTAAAGATGTGATTACCGAATTTCGGGGACGCGGCGACAATGTACATTTGTATCCGTTGAGTTTTGCCGAGTTTATGTCTGTGTATCAAGGAACAAAGCAGGACGGCTGGAATGACTATATGCTCTACGGCGGGTTGCCTCCGGTGGTGCATTTTCCTACACCTGATCAAAAAATCTCTTTTTTGAAATCGCTGTTTGAAGAGACCTATATTTCGGATATTGTAGGCAGACACAGAATACGCAACCGGCAGGAGTTGGAGGAACTGCTCAATATTCTTTCGTCATCTATCGGCTCCCTCACTAATCCTGCTAAACTTTCGAATACCTTTCAAAGCGTTAAAAAGAAAATCGTCAGCAATACCACTATCAAAAATTATATTGAGTATCTGTGCGACTCATTTTTAATCGATGGAGCAATCCGCTATGATGTAAAGGGAAAGAAGTATATTGATACGCCTGTAAAATATTATTTTACGGATATGGGGC
>CAJPOL010000049.1 GCA_905372265.1 uncultured Treponema sp.
CCCGCGCATCTCCGTAGTAAATTTCTCCGGAATCTGCCTGTTCCAACAGACTGATCAGCCGTACAAGCGTCGATTTGCCCGCCCCGCTTTTTCCGATAATACCGAAAATCGTATGCGATGGAATTTCAAGACTGATGCCGTTTACCGCTTGCAGGTCTCCATACCGTTTATTTACGTTTATTAATCGTATCATTGCATTGTATACAAGCAAAATACGGAGCCTCTGTCAAGTTATCAGGGTTTCAGTTGAGAAAAGAAGATACTTTTGCATCAGGATGGCAACTGCCGGTGTTTACCGATGCAGTTGACTGAGGTACATTCTTCGCAAAATCTGAGCAATCTTGAGGCCATAGAGCGTATCGGCTGCCCATGTACCGGAAAGCTGTTCAATTTCAGGAGCCTTCCCTTTCGGATTCACATACCGGTAGCGCGGATCAACTGACGGATTGTTCAACGGTTCCGCACTGGCATAGGCTTTGAGGTGCTGAATATGGGCTCTAACTCCTGTTCGTTCATCAGGGAATGCCAGCCCGGGATTTTCTTCGTTGATAGCGCCAAGTCCGCAAAAATTATTCATATCAATGGTAACGAGATTGCCGAACCGTAGAAAGCCCGATTCCAGACACATTTGCGCAAAGGCAATGTCGGAATTTATTCCCTCGCTTTGGGCTTCTTCAATGTAATAAGCGGCAAGCCGTTCAATTTTTTCTCTTTCGATTTCGTCTGTCTGGGTAAGGAAGAAAGCAGTCAGCTGCCGGGCACTTAATTTACCCGTACCCATAATCGCATGAGGAATTTCAGGCGGGATACTTTTACACGCCGAATATATAAGAAAAACAGCAATAAGAGCGCATATCTGAATACGCTTCAACTTCATACCATACATACGTATTAACGGATAAAACCGCCCCCTCCTGCAACGATTTAAAAAAGCAACAACCTCGATACTCAAGATCGAGGTTGTTGTCTAGTATCTAAAACTTAGGAACCTTTAAAAACTTTAGTTTTTAGAGTCCCCCTCTATTACTGTACCGATTCCATTGCTTGTGCAACAGCGTTCAATTTTTCAGTAACATTGCCGCCGTCCCAGATGTTTGCAAAGGCTGCACCCATTGCAGACCAGTATTTGCCCATTTCAGGGATAGTAGGCATCGGTGTTGCATATTGTGCTTGCGCTAAAATGCCTTGGCTCAACTCATCACTGATTGTGATGTCGGAGCGGGGCGGAATTTGCTTGGTCAGTTCAAAGCGTTTTTCCAATATCGGCTTTGAAACAAGGAACTTTGCAAAGTCCTGTGCTATTTCGGCATGGTCGCTGTATGCGCTTACAAACGCAAGGCGGAGCCCTGAGAATGAAGCAGGCGGGTTGGTCATACCGGGAAACACCGGAATGGGCGCAATACCGTAGTTAAGATTGGTTTTTGAAAAGTCGGAGATTTTCCATGGGCCGGTAATAATCATTGCCGCTTTTCCTTCCGTAAATGAGGAATTGCAGAAGTCGCCGCTGACATCTCCCGACGGAACATTGAGCATCTTCTGGCGGAGGCTCTGGAAATAAGTCAAACCGGTAATAGCATTGGGGCTGTTTACGTTGTGCTGTTTGGGATCGTTGCCGTTCGGTCCGAAAAGCGGTGCGCCGAAACCGCTCATAAAGATGTAGTTAAAATAAGCGTTTCCGACTTCCCAAACAAGTCCGTACTTATTTTGCGCTTTATCGTTCCAGCCTTGAGCAAATGTTTCCACTTCTTCCCATGTTTTGGGAGCTGTAGGCAGCAGGTCTTTATTATAGAACAAAGCATAGGTTTCGATTGCCAACGGATAGCCGTAGCTTTTTCCTTCATATGAGGAAGAAGTCAACGCCGCAGGGATAAAATTATTCAGTACGGATGAATCTTCAAAGGGAAGAATATGACCGCCTGCAACCAATGCTCCAATATGATCGTGTTGAGCGACAAATATATCGGCTCCGACACCCGCCGGTCCGTCCATTTCAATTTTCGTACGCGCATCGGTAGACTGGACAGGCTCATACACAAAGGATACATTCGGGTGCGTTTTTTTGTATTCTTCCGCAGCGAACAGCATGAAATCTTTTTCGGCTCCTTCAGATTCCCATATTTTGAGGGTAACCGCTTCGTCCTTCATACCGGCTGCTTTATCGTCTTTCTTTGCAGAATCGCCGCAACCGAAAAGCCCGATAAGAAGAACCAATGACAAACAGGCTAATACGCCTGTAACCGTTTTTTTCATATAACACCTCCGTTCTACTATGAAAAAAATCTATCGGCAGAAAACTTGTAAAACGCCGGTCAATTCAGATGAGCGGGCGTTTATATCAAATGTTCTCCGCCTTGCTTTTAATGTGAGACGGCATCATACCGTCTCATTCATCATCTAATGAGCCTTCGGAATTTTTACTATAATATCCGCAAGCGCCGGCTTTTTTTCCAAATCCTTTTTCAGCCCCTCAGCGCGCGCTTTGTTGACGTAATCAGGCGATTGGAAAGAATAGGTAAAGTTTGTATGCACATCATAGGTTCCTTTCATGAGGGCATAGGCGTCTTCGGTCATAACGAGCTCTTCATCGGTCGGGATGACAAATATTTTCACTTCCGAATCATCGGCGCTGATACAGGTTTCCGCATTGCGGGTACAGGCAAGCGCATTCTTTTTAGGATCAATTTTGATACCGAAATGAGCTAAGCCTTCGCAAACGGCCTGCCGTATATTGACGCTGAATTCCCCGACCCCTGCCGTAAAGACAACTGCATCGGGTTTTTGACCGAGCGCCGCAATATATGCGCCGAAATATTTCCGTAAACGGTATACTTCCATATCAAATGCAAGTTTTGCCCGTTTATCGCCCTCTTGCATTGCCTTTGCTACATCGCGGCGGTCTACGTATTGACCGGTGATGCCGAGCAATCCCGATTTCTTATTGAGCGCCGTATCCATGTCAGCCGCGCTCATACCGGTTTTCCGCATGACATAAAACGGTAATGCAGGATCGCAGTCTCCCGAACGGGTACCCATAACCAAGCCCTCCAATGGGGTAATCCCCATCGAGGTATCAAAGCATTTGCCTTCTTTTACGCAGCACATCGATGCCCCGTTTCCGATATGGGCAATAATGATGTTGGTATCAGCCGGTTTCTTTCCTAAGATAACCGAAGCTCGTTTTGCCGTATAGAGGAAACTCGTACCGTGAAAACCATAGCGGCGTACGGAAAAGTTTTTATACCATTCGTACGGTACGGCGTACATAAAACTCGTCTCCGGCATTGTTTGATGCCATGCGGTATCCATGACGGCGCAGTGCGGGATGTCGGGAAGCACTTTTTGCGCTGCTTCAATCCCCATGATGTTCGCAGGGTTATGCAACGGGCCTAAATCCTGTACTTCGCGGAATGTTTCCAATACCTGCGGAGTGACGATCACCGATTTGATGAACTTGTCTCCGGCATGCAATACGCGGTGTCCGGCTGCCTTAATCACACTCATATCGGTGATGACGCCGACATTTTTATCGGTCAGCGTTTTAATGATAAGCTGGACTGCTTCGGTATGGGTGGGGCAGGGACTTTCCAGTACGTATTTATCTTTTCCTTTTGCCTCATGTGTGATGACGCTGCCGGGCTGCGTAACCCGTTCCACGACACCTGATGCCAAAACCGTTTTATTATCCCAATCATACACCTGATACTTTGCCGAAGAGCTGCCGCAATTCAATGTTAAAATAACCATTAAAAACTCCTACTCCATTTCATTTTACTGCCCATAAGTATACGCCGTCTTTGTATAACTGTAAAGACACTATCACTATATAGTACCAACAGGCGTTTTTTTCAGCTTCCAAATATCCCGTACATAGTCTTCAATTGTCCTATCAGCGCTGAATTTTCCTGAACGGGCGATATTCAACAGGCACATTTTTGCCCATTTAACCTGATCACGGTAGCATTCCGCAGCACGCTCCTGCGCTGCCGCATATGCATCGAAGTCTGCTAGAACATAATAGACATCAGGACGCTGTCCTTCCACACCGTACACCAGCGAATCGTGGAGCTCTCTAAAGCTGTTATCAGAAATATCCGTATAGGTACCGTCAACAAGCTGTGAAAGAGCCTTTGCCAGCGCAGGGTTACGGTTAAGGTACTCTTGAGGATTATAACTGTGCTCGCGCTCTGCTTTCTGAATTTCGTCGGCAGTGAGGCCAAAGATAAATGCATTTTCATTTCCGGCTTCTTCAACGATCTCAATATTGGCGCCGTCCAAAGTCCCGAGAGTAAGCGCTCCATTCAGCATGAACTTCATGTTTCCGGTTCCCGATGCTTCCTTACCGGCTGTAGAAATCTGCTCCGAAATATCAGAAGCGGGGAAGATTTTTTCCGCTACGGAAACGCAGTAGTTTTCTACAAATACTACTTTTAATTTCCCGTTTACACGATGGTCGTTGTTTATCCGGTCGGCAACCGTATTAATCAGCTTGATGATGCTTTTTGCGCGGCGGTAGCCGGACGCTGCTTTTGCACCGAATATAAAGGTGTGCGGAACAGGATTATACGAAGAATCTTCGATAATTTTATTATAAAGCGTCATAACATGAAGAATATTTAACAGCTGGCGCTTATATTCATGCAGCCGTTTAATCTGAACATCGTAGATTGAATTGGGATCGATAGTAACGCCTTGCGTCTTTTTGAGGAAGTCCGCTAAAAGCTCCTTATTATGCTTCTTTATTGCGATAATTTCCTTTAACGCATCGGGGTTGTCCGCAAGTTTTTCGAGCTGCTTCAGCTGCGGAAGGTCTTTTATCCAGCCGTTTCCGATGTGTTTGATGATAAAAGCTGAAAGAGACGGGTTTGCCGTTAAAAGCCAGCGGCGCTGGGTTACTCCGTTCGTTTTATTGTTGAACTTTTGCGGATACAGATCATACCAATCGGCAAGCTCTTTTGTTTTAAGAATTTCGGTATGCAGCGCCGCGACACCGTTTACCGAGAACGATCCGGCGATGGCAAGCCATGCCATGTGAATTTTCCCTTCCCCGATGATCGACATCCTGTTATGCTTTTTCCAATCGTTCGGATATTTTTCCCGCAGTTCCGCCAAAAAGCGCCGGTTGATTTCTTCCACAATTTGATATACGCGCGGTAAAAGACCTTGGAATATCTCAATCGGCCATTTTTCCAAGGCTTCCGCCAAAATAGTGTGATTAGTGTAGGCAAAGGTCTCCGTAACGATTTTCCAGGCTTCATCCCAACCGAGACGATGCTCATCCATCAAAAGCCTCATCAGTTCGGGAATGGCAACAACAGGATGTGTGTCGTTCAGCTGAATAACAACATAACGGGAAAAGTCCGAAAAATTCGTACCGTGTTTATGGATGAATAAGCGCAGCAAGTCTTGTAAACTGGCAGAGGTGAAAAAGTATTGCTGCTTTAAACGGAGAATCTTACCCGATGGCCCCGTATCGTTCGGATACAGTACACGGGAGATATTCTCTGCAGAGTTTTGTTTTGCAACCGCTGCCGTATATTCCATATTATTGAACAGCTGTAAATCAAAGCCGTCGGGGGATGATGCTTCCCAGAGCCGCAGCCTGTTGACGGTCTTTGTGTCGTAGCCGACAATCGCCATGTCATACGGCGTTGCGACAACCGTTTCTGCATTCTCAAGTTTGCAAACCAGAGAACCGTCTTCTTGTTGTGTACAAACCGGCGTGCCGCCGAACTGCACGGTAACGGCTAAATCGTCATGGCGCACTTCCCACGGATCGCGGTAGCGGCACCAGTTGTCGGGGTATTCCACTTGATATCCGTTTTCGATGTGTTGTTCAAACATGCCGTACCGGTAGCGTATCCCGTACCCGTGTCCGGGATAATCAAGCGTAGCAAGCGAGTCCAAGAAACAGGCGGCAAGCCGTCCGAGTCCGCCGTTTCCAAGCCCTGCATCGGGCTCTTCATTTTCAATATCCGAGTACGAAGCGGAGAGTTCTTCCAGCAGTTCTTCGAGAACGGAGCGCATTCCGGTATTATTCAAGTTGTTTGAAAGAGCACGTCCCATCAGAAACTCGGCGGAAAAATAATACATTTGCCGAACACCGGGTTTTTCCTGCGTATCCCGCGTTGCAAAAATATTAGCCTGAAGCGCATCCATGACACTGCTGGCTGCGGCATCGTACAGCTCCCGCTTTGTGGCCTGAGACAGATCTTTACTGAAATTACGCCTCAGTTTACCTAAAATACTCGCTCGCAATTGTTCTTTTAAAGAAGACATATATACCTCATCACTGTAAAAGTAAAACAGCGGCAGCCGCCGCCAGTACGACATATTTCCGTTGATTCTCCAAAAGCGGAGCGGATTCAGGATCGACAAAATCCTCTCCTGCCGGGTAGGAAGTGTCGATAAGCCGGTACCATTTCTTTCCTTCAGGCGGAGCGCAGATGGTTGCGGTTACATCAAGATTGCCGCCGTTTAAAATAATGTAGAAACTGCTGTCATCATGTTCGGAGCGGGTCTCCGCCTGCGAACCGTCAAGAAAGTATGCCAAAAACGAAGACGCTTGATTCCAATCGGGCGTTTCCCCTTGTGCGTTATACCAGCAAATATCGCGTTTATGGCGGTCGGGGGAAAGCGCTCCTGTTAGAAATTCGGAGCGTAAAAACACCGGATGCTTTTTGCGCAGCAGGATCAGCTTTTGCACGAACCGCAATATATCCGCATTATTACCGGTAAGCGACCAGTCGAACCAGCTGATTTCATTATCTTGACAATAGGGGTTGTTGTTTCCCCGCTGAGTGCGCAGTACTTCATCGCCCGCAGTCAGCATCGGCGTGCCTAATGAGAGCATAAGCGTCAATAATATATTCTTTGCTTTCTGTTTCCTGAGCCGTTCGATATGCTCGTTTTCCGTTTTTCCTTCAAAGCCGTTGTTTGAGCTGCAATTAGAATCCGTGCCGTCCCGGTTGTCTTCCCCGTTTTCCTCGTTGTGCTTATGCGTGTAGCTGAGTAAGTCGTAAAGGGTGAAGCCGTCGTGGCTCGTAATAAAATTGATGGAATGAAACGGTTTGCGCCCGTCGTCCATATACAGGTCGGCTGAGCCGGTTACCCGTGTAGCAAGTTCTCGGGCACGGGGTAAATCACCGCGCCAAAAAAGGCGCGCATCATCGCGGAATCGGTCGTTCCATTCCGCCCAGCGGCCGCCCGGAAAATTGCCTACTTGATAGGCTCCTCCGGCATCCCATGCTTCGGCGATAATCTTGGTATTTCTCAGCACAGGGTCTTGCGCAATATGCTCTATGGTCGGCGGATTGTCCATGAGGGTGCCGTTCTGATCGCGGCCTAAAATCGATCCGAGATCGAAACGGAAGCCGTCTACATGCATTTCCGTAACCCAGTAGTGCAGGCAGTCCATAATAAAGGTCTGCACGATCGGATGATTGCAATTGACGGTATTGCCGCATCCCGAATAATTCCGGTAATACCGGCGGTTATTTTCAAGTATATAGTAGATTGTGTTATCAAGGCCGCGGAACGAAAAAGTCGGGCCGAATTCACTTCCTTCCGCCGAATGGTTAAATACAATATCCAGAATGACTTCTATTCCGTTTTTATGCAGTTCCCGTACCATCCGTTTAAATTCCGATACGGGCTGAGAACCTTCGCGGCGGGCGGCGTATGAGGCTTTAGGAGCAAAGAACGCCACAGTGCTGTAACCCCAATAGTTTTTCAGCTTTGCGCCTGTCCGCGGGTTGATTCTGGTTAGTTCATTTTCGTTAAATTCGTGAATGGGCAGCAGCTCAATGCTGGTAATGCCCAACTCTTTTAGATAGGGAATTGATTCAATAATGCCTTGATACGTCCCTTTATGCTCCTGCGGAGCATTCGGATGACACGAAAACCCTTTCAGGTGCGCTTCATAAATGATGCAATCCCGCAGCGGATAATTGAGCGGGCGGTCTCCCTCCCAATCAAAGTCATCATTATCGATTACAATGCATTTCGGAAATCGTTGAGCCGACTGCCGTGTAAGGAATGCGAGGTCTCCGTCAATATGCGCAGGAGGCGTCTGCTCGGCAAAATTACCGGTAAACGCTTCGGTATTGACAAGTCCCCGCGCGTATGGATCCAAAAGATAGTTATGACTGTTGAAGCGCATCCCCTCTTGCGGGACAAACGGGCCGTCAACACGGTAGAGATACAGCGTATCGGCAGGAAGGTTTTTTACAAACACGTGCCAAATATCACCCGTTTTATTCAGTGTTGTATCAAAAGTATATGAATGAACGGGAGTTGCATCATCGGATTTTTCAAATAGCTCCAGTGTTACCGAAGAGGCGTGACGGGAAAAAAGACTGAAATTAACGCCGTTACCGGAAACGGATGCTCCGTAAGGGAATGGTTTACCTGATAGAAACGATAAGTTTTCCATGAATCGGCTCACTTTAGCATGAAAAGAAAAATTATGCTATACCGCGCATTATTTCACGTTAAATCCAGCCCAAAACACAAGCTCTAAGGAGGTCTCCATGCAATTAAAACGCAACAAAGAGCGGAATATTTGTTTCCGTGTCCACTCTATCTTGACGAGAGATAAAAATTCGCATAATCTAAAGCGATGGAGGTTTGTCTGTGCCTAAACTAAAAACTCCTTTAATTTGTGCCGGTGTAAGCTGTGTGCTGTCTATGTTTATCGGTATGATAAACGGAGTGCGGGTTTTAAATATTATTATGCGCGGATTGATAGCCGGTGTAACCGTCGGCGGTTTTGTATTCTGCGCCGCCGTGCTTTTGAAAAAATATATCCCCGATCTCTTTGCACAGCAATCTTATCCCGATGCAGCCGGTACGCTTGATCCCGATACCGGTGCAAATGTAAATATCACACTGGATGACGAAGCGCAGGATGCGTCCGGACTTGATAGCGGCACTCCTGCAGCAGATATGCAAAGCGGCAGCGATAGTGCGGCGGAGGCAGCATTCCCTATCTCCGATACCGCATCGGAATTGAACGAACCGGCAGTTTCGGAGATGCCTGCTGATAATGCAGCAGCCGGTATTGAAAAAACCGAAACTTCCGCTCCGGCTGCAAGCGCACCGGCGGCAGCGGCAAAGCACAGCAAAAACAATGATCCATTGCTTTCGGATCTGCCGTCCGTTGGAGAGTTTATGGAGCCGGATGATGAGGAAACTCCTGTTATCCAAGAAAGTGCGGATGCCGCTGTTCCCGGCGCAGACGGCGAGTTCCTTGTCAATCAATCAAATCCGATCACTTCGGATACAAAAGTGATGGCTCAGGCAATACGTACAGTTCTAACGGCCGGTGACTAAGGATAGGTGCTGATATAACTATGGAAAACATCGATTTAGAGAGCAAAACGGAAGACGAACTTTGGCTTGCATATAAAAAAACACAAGCGCCTAAGATTCGTGAGTTTTTTATTGTAAAGTATGCGCCTCTTGTAAAATATGTCGCCGGAAAAGTCGCTGTCGGTATGCCGAGCAGTGTTGAGTTTGATGATTTAGTCGGTTACGGCGTATTCGGGCTGTTGGATGCCATCGATAAATATGACCCTGAAAAAAATGTAAAGTTCAATACCTATGCCGTAACACGCATCCGCGGCGCTATTTTTGATGAGCTGCGCTCAATTGATTGGGTGCCGCGTTCGGTACGACAGCAGTCTCGTGAGATCGAAGAAATCATTGCGGAACTGGAAGCTCGGCTCGGACGCTCTGCAAACGATGTAGAAATTGCCGATGCACTGGGGATGACTGTAGAAGAATTTCATCAAGTGCTTCTAAAAATTTCAGGCACCAGTGTGGTCTCTTTAACCGATCTTCGTTTCGGCTCGGATGATGCAAATCAAATCCCCGTTGCCGACAGTATTGAAGCGCCGTCCTCGCTTAATCCCGACGTTATTGTTGAACGGGAAGAAATGAAAAGGATTATCGTTGATGCCATCAATGAACTTCCCGATAGAGAAAAAAAAGTACTGATTATGTATTATTATGAAGACATGACTTTGCGGGAAATCGGCAAAGTATTGGAAGTAACGGAATCGCGAGTGTCGCAGATTCATTCAAGTGCAAATCATAAACTGAGAGCAAAATTAAGCAATATCCGTAAAGGAATCCGCTAGGAGAACGCCATGATACATTTTGAACAAATTCGGGAGAAAATGAAAGAAGAATATGAAAAGGATTCTTCCCGTTTTTTTGTTGAAGTTACCGGCGTTACTATTGATGAAGCTATTGAAAACGCAGCGGTTGAGCTTGGAGTACGCCGATCTCTAATCGATTATGAAGTTTTAGAAAGAGGCGCCTCCGGCTTTTTCGTTCTCCATCCTAAAGAATGGAAAATACGCGCTTATGAGATAAAAAAATCAAGAAGAAAAGGCACAATAGAAAATATCACCGATACGGAAGAACAGAAAACAGCCGTAGCAGAAGTTATCGACAAGGACGGTATGGTCTCTGTTTTCTGTGCAGAAGACGGTATTTTCCTAAAAGTTACCGAACCGCAGGGTAACGGTCGAGAAGTTACCTTGTCAGATGCCGTTGAAAAAATACGCGACCGCAACCTAACGGTTCCCTCCGATGAAATCTTGGAGCCCATTGTTACTGCCGCTGCAGGAGAATATGTACGGATCGGTGCATACGATTACCTGCCCGGTAATGATGCGCTTATGTCCGTTGAAATCAGCGAAGATGAGATGAAAGCCTATCTCTTTGTTTCGCCTCCCGGACAGGGCGGAGCCGATTTGTCCGCCGATGTGATTATTACGTTCTTATCGAACAACCGTGTTGTTTCCGGCATCAACGAAAACTTAGTGAAACAGTTTCAAGATTCTCCAGTGTACAAAGAGAAATACCTTGTTGCGGAGGGAGCCGTTCCCCAAAAGGGCGATGACGCCAAAATACTATACAATTTTGAGACCGATAACACAAAGGCTCGCTTAAAAGAAACAAAAAGCGGTCAGATTAATTTTAAAGAGCTCAACCTTATTCAGAACGTTGTCGAGGGACAGCCGTTAGCACAAAAGATACCCGCCCAAGAGGGGAAAAGCGGTAAAACCGTTACCGGAAAGTATTTAGCGGCAGCAGCAGGGAAAGATATACCGATTCCGCTCGGAAAAAACACACGTTTAGCGGAAGATCAGCTTACCGTCGTTGCAGAAACCAATGGGCAAGTACTGCTGGTAAAGAACCAAATTAACGTAGAACCGGTTATGACTATCGAAGGAAACGTATCGATAAAGACCGGTAATATCATGTTCCTCGGTACGGTCTATGTGAAAGGAAGCGTTGATGACGGCTTCTCAATCAAAGCTTCAGGTAATATTGAGGTAAAAGGCACCGTTGGAAAAGCATCGTTGGATGCGGAAGGCGATATTGTTGTCAGTCAAGGAGTTGTCGGTAAAGAGGGCGGCTATATCAGGGCCGGTAAGTCCATTTGGGCTAAATTTATCCAGAATGTTGCAGAAGTCGATGCAGGAGATTCGGTTATCGTTTCCGATGGTATTATCGGGTCAAAAATAAGCGCAAACTATAAAGTTATCTGCAGCGGGAAGCGCGCTGATATTATCGGCAGCGAAGTAACTGCGCTGGAAGGCGTATACGCGCGGAATCTCGGCAGTCCTGCAGCCGGCAGCGATACCATTGTCAGTGTCGGTTTTGATCCGCACCGTAAGGCGCGCTTGACTATTTTGGAAAGCAGCCTGGCTGAAGCGGAAAAACAATTAGCTGGACTGAAATTAGATATTACTTCTTTGGAAAATCAGAAAAAAGTAATGAAAGAGTTGCCTGAAGAAAAAACGGCGCTTTTGAAACAAAAGAGAGAAGAACGGTACGTGTGCGAAATGGAAATGAAGGAAATGCGTACTGAGGCTGACAAAATTCAACACTATCTTGCCACATTACAAGTTGAGGGAGTCGTATCGGTTTCCGGCAATGTGTATACCGGTGTGCGGGTTATTATCAAAGATATTATAGAAGATGTCAGGGTTGACAGTAAGGCGACCACATTCTTTCTGCAAAACGGATTGGTGCGGTATGGGCCCTATGTCGATTATACCAACGACGAAGATGCAAAGAGGGTTCCGAGTGGGTATACAGCCAATTGATCTGCAGACACTTTACACTCAACTCGATAAAGTCGGTAAGCTGCAAAGCGATATGAAGCAAACTTCAGCTGCTGAGTTTGAAAAAAGCCAGCAGGCAAATAAAGAAGATGCTGCACGCCGGCAGCAAACAGTTCAAAAAACCGAAAATGCCGGTGCGGAAAAAATGGCTGTCCACAAAGACCGCTCCGGCGGTTCGTTCAATTCATTTAATAATACCTCTCAGCAGCGCAAAGACGAAGCTGAGACCGAAGAAACAACTGCTTACTACATTCAAGATCCGCTGCTGGGAAAGAAAATAGATATTTCAGGATAACATACAATATGGGCGCTACCGTTATTGCAATTTTTCTCTTATGCCTTAATCTCATTCTCATGATCGTTTTTTACCGTTCCATTGCACGGACATTTTCTCAGAATGCATACCGCGACAAAATCCGTGAAGAAGTCAACAAGCTGATTATGGACATTCAGCATGAGTCCGACCATGCCGTCAGCGTACTGGAAGATAAGATACGGCATGTTCAAAAAATGCTGGCTGACGTAGACCGGCACATTGCCCTTGCCGAACAAGAGCATGAAAAATGGATAGATCAGCAACAGTTCTTGCAAAAACAAGAAAACCGCAGCAGCCCCGCTCAACCTGAGCACGTAAAAAAAGAGACAATACCGATTTATACCAAACCGCCTCTAAAGAACATTCCGCCTGAGATACCGGCATCGGTAAGCCCCCAAGAGCAGGTTCTTGAATTAGCCCGGCAAGGGTTCTCTTTGGATTTTATAGCGGGAAAAGTTGATCTGCCGATAGGCGAAATAGCGCTTATTCTTTCATTACATGCCTAAAGAATACCGCGGCCTTTTCCGCACGAATCAACATACCCCGACGCGAGCGTCGGGGTATTAAACCCTCCGCACGAATAAAGGCCTGATAGGCTACTGCGGAGACATAAAAAAAGCTTAAAACAGATAGTTCTGTTTTAAGCTCTGAGCATCTCCTAGGGGAATTGAACCCCTGTTGTCGGGATGAAAACCCGATGTCCTAAC
>CAJPOL010000050.1 GCA_905372265.1 uncultured Treponema sp.
GAATATGTCACGAAAACTAGCATTGAATCTTGCCAGAGTCTATAAGAATAAACATTCCAAGAAAACACCTCTGTCCCATATTATGTTCGATTGCCTTATGGATCCTCATCATTTATTGACAGTGTTAGGCAAAAACTGAGTTCCCTGTACATCTTACGGAACGGAGCAAAAAAGACTATACTGAACGAGGAGTATTATATATGTCATTGAATTGTGCTGAAATAGATGTCATCTTGAAGGAATTGAACTTAGAGGGCGCTTTTATTCAAAAGATTGTACAATCATCGTATTCTATGATGGTATTGCATGTATACAAGAGCCGTCCGATTAATCTACTCATCTGCCTTGAAGCGGGTGCGTGCCGTTTGCACGAAACAACACAGAAAATTCCTAAGTTTGATAAGCCGCTCCGCTTTATGGAATTGCTCCGCTCCCGCCTCCGCGGCGCACAGATTACCGAAGCGGTGCAGCTGAACAACGACCGGATTATCAGGATTTCGCTGAAAACCGCTTCGGGGCAGCTCCGGTTGTATATCAGACTCTGGAGCGGTGCGGCGAATATGATTTTGACCGATAACGGCGTTATCGTGGATGCTTTTTACCGCCGCCCTTCCCGCCGCGAAATCAGCGGGGCGCTCTGGCGGGAACCGGAGGCGGCGCCCCCTAAGAATTCGGTAGGAGCGGTTCCTCTTTATACCGTCAGAGACTATGACCGCACTATCAGTTTTAACGAAGCGGTAGACCGGTGGTATGCGCAAAAAGCGCCGGCGGTATCGCTTGAAGCGCTGCGCGCTGAGGCGGAGCAGTTTTATGCTCTTAAAATGGAAAAACTTTCCCGTGCACTTGAAAAATTGGAGGCAAAAAAGGCATCGTTTTTACAAGCCGATTGCTTAAAGCATCAAGGCGATTTATTGTTGGCGAATATCTACCGCATACCGCCTGCCGCTCCGTATGTAGAGCTGGAGGATTATGAGCAGGAGAACCGGATAATCCGTATTGCGCTTGACAGCCGGAAAACGGCACAGGAGAATGCGAATACGTATTACGAGAAGTATAAAAAAGCGGTCTCAGGGCTTGAGGCTCTCTGCGAAGATATCGAATCATCAAAACGGGAATGGGCGGCGCTGGCCGAAGAGCTGGAACAGCTGCGGGCGGAAGAAAATCCGTATATCATCGAGAAATTTTTACGGAAGAAAAAGATACCGGCGCAGCAAAAACTGCATACGCAGGAAAAAGAGCGCCCCGGTCTCACCTTTTATTATGACGGATGGACTCTATTTGTCGGAAGAACTGCTGCGGAGAACGATGAACTTTTGCGGCACCATGTGCGCGGTAAAGACTTATGGCTTCACGTCCGCGATTATTCAGGCGGCTATGTGTTTATCAAAAATCAAACAAATAAAACAGCGCCGCTTCCCGTGCTGCTGGCAGCAGGAAACTTAGCGGTGTTTTATTCCAAAGCGCGCCGGAACGGTCAAGCGGATTTGTACTACACGGCAGTCAAAAACATACGGCGGGCAAAAAATGCTCCGAAAGGTACCGTTCTTCCCACAAACGAAAAGAATCTTTCAATTAAGCTTGACCAAAGCATATTAAAACAGCTCGAGCTCTCCCGTTTATAGCCGGGTTACAACCGGCAGCCCCCAGCGTTTCGGCTTGTAGAAACCTTTGACATAAACTGCTGCAGAGCCGGGTGAATACAAGTGTATTTTTTTTATCTTTTTTACGATGCCCCATTTTTTTATACGCATTCCGTACGGCTCCGAGAAATTCAGCGGTTCCAATGTCTTAAAGCCGCAGCGGGGTTCATAGAGAGCGGTGGCAATATCAATATAAACGCTATATGACGAATCAAGGTAAATGTCAAAGGCTTTTTGATCGCCGGTAAAGCATACGCCTGTTTCCGCTTTTACCAATTTATCGATCGGCAATAACGAATCGATAGGGTGTCCGCCATAGTTAAATGAGCTTTTCAGTCTGCGTAACGAATCGCCTGAGAGCGCAATGCGCATGCTTCTGGGAGCAAGGTACCGGTAGCAGCAGTCTATCAGTTCAAACAAATTGATGCTGTTATCGGCAGCCGCTCCGAGGATATCGATCAGTTCTTCATCATTCAGCTGATAAACAGCGCTGTCGGTAATCGGCATGTGTTCAAGCAGCTGTGCAATTACCGGAGCTGCCGCATCCGCACCTTCCGTATAGGCGTATGCCGTCAGTAAGCTGAGCGAAAGAAGAAATGCCGTTATTTTTCTGCGTATTTTGTAAAATCTTTCCATAATAAATGCAACTCCTATAGAACTTACGGTAGCGGCTCGTCTTTTTCCCATATTACGTCAGCAGCGCTAAAAAAGAGCTGGTCCGTAGCCGTATTAAAAGCGCCGATGCGGTTTTTGTTGGCGGTAACACGGGCTGTTCCGCCTCTGTTTTCTATTTTTATCCCGTCATCAGCAATATAGAGCATATCATCCTCAAAACCGATAAATCGCAAGGGACCGAAGAAACAGGTTTCTGGAGTAGGCAGTATATCGCCTTGCTGCGGTTCGGCTGTTCCACCGAATTCCTGCGGCGGCCCGATGGTCTTATCCGCTTTATTGTAGGCGCATTTTACGAGTTTTCCCTTCGAATAAAACGGCGGCCCTGCCGCTACACCCGGCAATAGCTGCTTTTTCCATAAGAAGTAGACGGCTCCGTCTTAACCAGCATATCCGTATAGTTTTCGACTCTCGAAACAAGCGAGCCGTCCTTATTTTTTACTGTATGTTTGGTTTCATTCATCAAGCTGTGCGTTGCATCATCAATATCATAGATATAAAGACATTTATGGGTATCTGTCGATGTCGCTCCGAGAACAAACAGCTGCCCGTTATGCGCTGCAATACAATCGATACGGTTGCCCGGTGGGGCTGAGAAAGAGAAGCCTGTGTATGTTGTGTGAACAGGCGGTGTGCTATCGGCATCAACTTTTTTCAACACACGATTTGAGTCTAAATAATAAACATTTCCCGTTACCAGATCGCTTGTCAAAAGTCCGGGAAGATACTCAGGCAGGGAGGGAGTCGGGAGAGGGGAAAAAGGGAAGAAAGTGCTGTAATCTGCGGATTGCTCATGCATTCCTTCGGCATCATACCGGACAATATGTATCGCAGAGTTCCCCTCATCATAAGAATACGCGAGATACAGCTGTCCCTTATTGTCGCGGCACCACCGCGGGAGAGAGAGCACGTGCTTTTCGGCAATAACTTTCGTTCCGGCAGAAAGAACAAACCGGTAACGTATGTTATAGGTGGGAGGGCCAAACATTCCGTCTTCCGTCATTGAAAAGAAGAGATTCTGCAAGCCTGCGGCCTGTTTATTCAGTCTCATGTTGACCGTATTTATCCCTGCGGTAACGGTATGTTCAGCACTGCCTGTCCAAAAAGCGGAAATCGTCGCGGCTTTTACCCGTATGGTAATTTTTTCTCCGACCGGCATGGTAAGCAGTAAGCTCTTTTCTTCATCTGGAGCAAATGTTTTTTCTATCGTACCGCGGGTAAGCGAGCGTACTGTGATTGTCAGAGTGGTATCATGCAGATACGGCAGTCCGTTGCCCGGATCTATCGCGCGGGCATGTCCCGCCGAGCCGAAATGCAATGCGATGGTTCCATACGATTCTTGGTTGTAGCTGCATGAGATCACGAGTATCAATATCGTAAAAAGGAGTAGGCCATTTCTTTTCAATTCGAGTATATCCTCCATGCTTTTAATAGTGTTAAAATCCGGCGTAGTATAGCAGGAACCGCAGAGTACGGCAAGCAAGCAGCAAGAGATACGAGGATTAGCGGGATAAGGACTCTGCTATGCTCATATTCAACCGGCCGGTGGGTATTGCGCCGCCCCTTAAAATATCGGCAACGCAGGACAATGTGCTTGTACTATATTCGTAAGCGGCGATGCCGCGTACCTCTTTTCGTGCAAAAGCGTCGGCAAGACAGCCTAAATCGTATGGATTTCTCAGTGCAACGGCGATCATCGGTTTATTCATATCCGCAAGGGCGCAAAGCAATTTCAGCTGCCCCCGCTTTACATGCCCGTTATAACTTGCCGCTACAATTGTACTTGCGTTTTCAGCCCGTGTACATATTTTTTTGATTTCCTCATCATCAGGATCAATGGAACTATCCGTTGCCGAACCGCCGAACATCGTGTGCATATAAGAAGCAAAGCTGATGGAGGTATCTATATCATTTGATACATTTGTTGTGATAAACGGCTGCGGGCCGGTAAAAAACGGATGAGTGCCTAAAGCGGGAAACGGTGCATCAGTGAAAGGATAGGCCGTTATGGTTTTTCTTCTCAGTTCTGCTATTATCCGTTTTATTTCATCTGCCCGTTCAGCGCTCAGTGAACATGCAGGCGGAAGCTGCGCTTTTAAGGCGGCGATTTTTGCAGCCGCATGGGTAATGCTGTCAACCGGTAGAGAGCCGCTCTCGCATTCGTGCATAATTAAGTCCAATGCAGCGCGTGCGGTTGCAGCTGTATGCGATACAAAAATCAATTCGATTCCCGCTTTAATTGCAGCGGCGCAGCCTTGCGGCGTTCCTACGAAATGTTGGATGGCTTTCATCTCCATACAATCGCTGATGACTAAACCGGAAAACTTCAGCTCCTGTTTTAACACATCTGTAACGATTTTTTTCGACAGTGTTGCAGGCGCTGTGACGTCTATTGCAGGAAACATAATATGAGAAATCATAATCGCCGGTATGCCCTCCTGTATTGCTTTAATAAAAGGCGCCAATTCATTCTTTTCCAATTCCGCCCGGGTTTTATGTACGATAGGCAGAGTAAGATGCGAATCTACAGAAGTATCGCCATGACCGGGGAAATGTTTTGCCGAGCTTACTATTCCGCCTGCGGTTAAGCCCTGCATCATCTGAATACCGAATCGGGTAACAATGCCGGGAGTACTGCCGTAACTGCGTACGCCTATCACGGGATTATTCGGATTTGAATTAATATCCAAAACAGGCGCCAAATTGAAGTTTACGCCATGACTGCGGAGCAGTTCAGCGGTTAAGAGCCCTGCGGTATATGCATTTTTTTCATCTCCCGTCGCTGCTAATGCCATTGCTCCGGGGACATTAAACTCATCTTGGGTAAAACGTGATACGGCACCGCCTTCTTGATCTATCGTAATAAAAGCAGGATATCCCGTTTCCTGTTGGATAAGAGACTGTATATCGCTGCACAGCTTTTTCATTTGCATAAGGTTTTCTATATTATGCTTAAACAAGATAACATTTCCGATTTTGTATGTCTTTACCATTTCAATAAACTCATCACTCATAACCGTACCGGGAAAGCCGCAGACAAACATTTGTCCGATCTTTTCGCGCAGCGTCATACTTTTCATAGTGTGTCTCCGTCTGTAAAATTAACTCTATACTATACTATAGGGAGATTATAGCTTTTTTTGAAAGTTTTTGTCTATAAAATATTGAAATAGTGAAATATTATTTCTAAATTGATTGACAATAACGGTATTAGACTGCATACTTTCACATATGGATAGATTAAGGTACATACAGCAAAAGACGGTAAAAACCGCCATTGGTTTGATGAGCGGGACATCGGTTGACGGGATAGATGCCGCCCTGATCGATATAATCTGTCCGCCGGTCTGTGAGGACGGAAAACCTTATCCGTTGGAGTTAGCTGTAAGGGAGCGTGCATTTATAACCGTTGATTATTCCGAATTGGTACGCGGGAAGCTCTTGGACTTGGCGGCAGGAACTACCGGCGGCGCTGAAGAATTGTGCGTTATGAACTTTTATTTAGGCGAGCTGTTTGCCGATGCATGTTTTGAGGTGTGTAAAAAAGCCGGTGTGTCTATCGATACTGTTGATTTTATCGGCTCGCACGGGCATACGGTGTTTCATGCGCCGCAAGAGCGGGACATGTTTGGGAAGCGCATAAAAAGTACGCTGCAAATCGGCGAAGCTGCTGTTATTGCCGAAAGAACAGGCTGTATCACGGTTTCCGATTTCCGTGTCCGTGATGTGGCGGCAGGAGGATCCGGCGCACCGCTGGTTCCGTTCAGCGAATACCTGTTATATCGAGAACAGGGAAAAGTAATCGCCTTGCAAAATATCGGCGGTATAGGCAATATAACCCTTTTGCCTACTGACGAAGACATGGGCGCTATTATTGCGTTTGATACGGGACCGGGTAATATGATTATAGACGGATTGGTGAAAATTATAACGCATGATAAGCAGTACTACGATAAAGACGGTGAAATTGCAGCGCGCGGTACCGTTGATAACGAACTGTTGGCTTTTTTAAAACAAGATCCGTATCTTTATAAGATGCCGCCGAAGACGACGGGAAGAGAACATTATACGGCAGACTTTATCCGTGGATTCTATAATAAAGGCAGGGAGTATAACCTTCCGCCGGAAACGATAGTCCGTACCGCAGCATATTATACGGCTTTTTGTATCGCGCATTCACTGACAATGTTCAGTTTACCGCAACCGCATAAGCTGATAGTCGGCGGCGGCGGAAGTAAAAATCCCGTTATTTTAGCTCACCTGCGGGAGCTGCTTCCTCATTGCGAAGTTGTCACCAATGAGGCGATCGGCAAAAATAGCGATTCAAAAGAAGCCTGCGCTTTTGCCGTTCTTGCACACGAAGCGCTGTACGAAAGGGCAAACAATGTGCCGCAGGCAACAGGCGCCGACCGTTTTGTTGTTATGGGAAAGATCAGCTTTTAAAGAGACAGTCTTACCGTGCAGTTAATTGAATTACGATCTTTGTCCTAGGAGGATATATGACAAACATAGAAATCAA
This sequence comes from uncultured Treponema sp., assembly GCA_905372265.1. Taxonomy (GTDB): domain Bacteria; phylum Spirochaetota; class Spirochaetia; order Treponematales; family Treponemataceae; genus Treponema. Next base: position 6,832 of record CAJPOL010000050.1, read on the forward strand.
GGTGAAGAATATTTTTGATCAATTAAGTAATGCCGAACGGAATGCTGCTCAGTATTTTCTCAACAATGCAAACAGCATATTTGATAAACCGATTGCAGTATTAGCAGAAGAATCCCAAACGACGCAGGCTGCATGGGTGCGCTTTTGTAAAAGTCTGGGGTTTAAGGGCTTAAAAGAATTGAAAAAAAGTTTTTTTGCTCAAATACAAGCCCCTGCTGCGGAGGATGTATATGAAAACTATTCAGTTTATAGCGATATAAACGGATATAAGAGCGTTGAAGAAATCAGTGCGAATGTTATGCAGAGCGGTATCTGTGCGATTACAGATACTATAAAGCTGATCGATACGGCAATAATGGAAAAAGCGGCGCAAGCGGTTATGAATGCGCAGTGCATCAAATTATTCGGCATTTCAGCTTCCGCCCTTGTTGCGGAAGACCTGTATTATAAACTGCTCCGCATCGGAAAAAATGCATGTTTTTCTAAAGACAGCCATATACAATTAACTTATGCAGCAAATATCTCGCCGTCTGATGCAGCGGTGATTATTTCACATTCAGGTGCCACATCGGAAATGATAGAAATTCTTGATACGGTAAAAAAACGCCATGCCGTCAGTATTGCCGTTACTAAATTTTCTAAAAAAAATTATTTAAACAATGCCGATATTATTTTGTATTCAAGCGCACCTGAAATTTACCGCAGAAGCGGCGCAATGAGTAGTAGGATAGCTCAGCTTACTATTATAGATGTACTATTCAGCACTCTTGCGCATCATAATTATCGGGATATAAAAGCGAATCTCGAACAAAGTTATCAGTCCTGTCTTACGCACAAAAAAGAATCATGAGCATCTGCAAAAAAACAAAACAATCCGATAGGCTTGTAATTTTTAGTGTCCTCTGCGGTTGATGCTCTTTGCCGGTTTTGCAGCTAAACAAACCGCAAGGAACACGTTCTTTCGCCTCTTAATCAGTCCAGGGCGCTGATATCCAGCCGGTCAAAGCCATCCAGTAAGGCGCGGGCGGCGGCTTTCAGGTTTGCAAGACCGCCTTTGTGTGCGCTTTCGATATTCAGCGGCATTACGGGATCATGCAAGGATAAGCGGAGCAGCATCCAGCCCTGCGTATCGCCGCTTTTAAACGAGATACGTACTCCCTCATACGATTGCGGCAGTTCAAAACCCGCTTTTTCGGCACGTTCTTTAAATGCTTGCAGTACCGCCGCGCCGTATTCTTTAAAATCTTCACCGCGTATCTTAAAGCGAAGTTCAGCTTCTTCTACGAGCGGCGGGAGCTTTGCAATCAGACTTTCGATGTTTTTTCCTTCATGCCGGGCGTTTGCAAGCGCGGTAACGAGTTTTACCGCAAGAAATGCGCCGTCATCAAGGTAGTAATTTTCTTTCAGCGCACCGTGACCCGATGTTTCCATCGCAAGCGGACATGGAATGCCCTGATCATTCAGTTCGCGGCATTTGTTTATCACGTTTTTGTAGCCCCGCATATACCGCAGATGTTTGAGACCGAGTTCCTGCTCAAGGAAGAATGTCAGCCGGTCGGAGGTTACCGAATCGGTAACAATGGTACTGTGCGGGTAATCGGGCGCGAGGATCGCCGCCGTCATCGCAATGATTGCATCACGGTTGACCTCCGTGCCGTTTGCGAGCACTGCCGACATACGGTCAACATCAGTGTCGAAAATCAGACCTAAATCGGAACGGCTTTGCACGGTAGCAGTTTTGGCCGCTTCCATCGCTGCTTTGTTTTCCGGATTGGGAATGTGATTGGGGAATGTGCCGTCCGGATCAAGGAAGCGGCTGCCGCTTGTATCGGCGCCGAGTTCTTTTAATACCTGCTCCGCAAAAAATCCGCCCGCGCCGTTTCCGGCATCGACGGCGATTTTAAGATGTGCAAGCGGTTTTTCGGATTGAAAATTCAAGCCGCTCAGAATTGCGCTGCGCAGATGATCCGAATACCGCGCAATCAAATCGAATGACCGGCATTTCGGCGTGCAGTTTTGTCCGGCTGTAACAGGGCCGGCTGCAGCAATCTGCTGAGCTGCAGCAAGACGCAACAATTCTGTTATATCACTGTGTTCAAGCCCGCCGGATTTGTCGAAGAACTTGAACCCGTTCCGGTTGAATGGGAGGTGGCTTGCGGTAATCATAATTGAACCGTCAAAGTTTGTTTCTTCAAAGACTGTGCCCATAAACATTGCCGGAGTGGTTGCAAGCGAGCAGCGCACGATAGTAACCTGCTGTGCCGCAAGCCCTTCGACAAGCGCATTTTCAAGCGCTTCGCCTGAAAGCCGGGAATCCCGTCCAACGCCGATCACAAGAGATTCCGTGCTTCGTCCCGTTTTTTCGGAAAGCCAGAGTGCAAACGCTGCGCCGATGTTTCGACAAACATCCTGAGTCAAGTTGACGAGTTCGCCGTCAACACCTTCAAGCGCAACGCCGCGGATGTCGCTTCCGTTTTGCAGTTTCAAAAAATCAGTTTCATGCATAGTGCGTACATTATACCGAAAAAACGCATGCGCGGTAACAGACTGAATAATTCGATTGACAAAGTCCCTATTCCAATTACAATCAACCTATGCCGAAATTTCAGCGAAAAACAAAATCCGAACGTATGGAGGAAATTCAGCGCGCCGCAAAAGAAGTGTTTCTAAAGAAAGGCTTCCGCTATACAACTATGGAAGATATTGTGGCGCATACCAGCCTGTCAAAAGGCGGCGTATATCAATATTACAAGAACACAAAATCTATTCTTTTCGATATTATGCAAAACGGAAACTATTTTCGTTATGAGCGCACTGAGGAATTGATACAGGGGCTCGCTTCACATGAATCCCCTGCGGAGATTATGACTCAGGCATGTATGGCAAAACTTTTTGACGAAGTGCCGGAGAAAAAGCTGTATCTCATGTTTCTCGCCGAAATTCTGTATGATAAAAGCTATGAATCTCTCTATTTTGAATTGGAAAAGCAAGCTTTTGATCTTTTTATAAAAAATCTCCGTCTGTCGCCGGAGAAAGAAAAAAAAGTATCGGCATTTATTACATCTCAAGTGTATTTCATTGCGCGTATTTTCAACGGAGCTCTGGTTATGCACGAACTATTCAGCGATAAAAACGTATTTATCCAAAATAAACAGAAAATTCATGATGTTATTCTTACTATTATGCAAGCAGCTTTGGGAGCCGATACGGAAACTATATAGCTTATTCATTTTTCAACACGCTATTTGCAAACACCTTAATCCGATAATGCTTTCACCGGATCTAATTGCGCGGCTTTAACCGCCGGGCGTAAACCGAAGAAGATGCCGATAGTGATTGACACGGCAAAAGCAATGACCGAGCCGGTAATATTCGGGGCAAAGACCATTTCAAAATCGCCTGACTGAAAGACCGTTTGTACTAAAAGCAGACTCAAGCCCCCGCCGAGCGCCATACCGAATATACCGCCTGTCAAACTCAAAGTAGCGGACTCAACTAAAAACTGATTGCGTATTACCGCTTCGCTTGCGCCGAGCGCTTTGCGGATACCGATTTCCTTTTTCCGTTCCGTTACGGTAACGAGCATAATATTCATAATGTTGATGCCGCCGACGATGAGCGACATAACTGCGATAACCGTGAGCACCATGCTGATAAGCCCTATTGTATCATTGATCTCTTTCATGACTTCTTTTTGAGAAAACGTCCAAATCGCGTTATCGGTTTTTGCAAATGAATCGGAAAACGCTTTTATCTGCGCCGTCGCTTCGTCGATATATGCCGGATCATAAATTTGAACGAGGGCATTATCCGAATCGTTTTTTCCTATGCCCATATCTTCTACGACGAACGAACGCGGGATAAAGAAGGGTTCCTGATAGATAAATCTGTTTTCATTTGCAGCCACAACGCCGCATACTTCAAACGAAAAAGGAATAAAAGTCTCTCCATTCTCGCTCCAATACGAAACGGTAAGGGTTACCGTTTTCCCAACGGCGTTTCCTTCCGGAAAGAGCATAGTTGCTTCTTTTTCGCCAAGTATTATTTTACGGCGCCGGTTTGCAAAGTCGTCAAATGTAAAGCCCGAACCATAGAGTAAGGTATAATTGCTCGCTTCAAGCCAACCGTACTCAATGCCGTTTATTGTTTTTTTTCCAAGACTGATCGCATTATGCGACAGTGTTGCGGTAAAATAGCCCGTATAAAATATATTTTTTATGAGCGGCACATTTTTTTCAAGTTCGGTACGGTATTTCTCTGTAAAGATGATACAAATTTTTTGTTTATCATAATCCCACCGCGGATCAATATCGATGGTATTCATCGTATCAAGATTGAATAATTTCATCATACTGACCTGCATGGAGCTTCCGATATTGCTGATAATCGTAACGACAGTAACGCCGATTGCTATCCCTAAAAGGGAGAGTGTTGTCCGCAATTTTTTACTGCGGAAATTCCCGAACGCATTGATAAAATCTTCCAGCATACTTATTCCTTAATCAGTACCGACATGGATGTCGGTGATATACAGCAGTAACCTGTTTTGCGCTTATGCAAAACAGGACGTAAACACGGTACATGGAAATACCGTGTTTACGTTTCCTCCAGAGCCTTGACCGGATCGAGTGTGCCGGCCTGCCATGCAGGATAGAGTCCAAAGAAAATGCCTGCTCCTGCGGAGATGATGAACGCCGTTAGTGCGCCCCTCATGTTAAAAGACATAATCACCTCGCTGCCACCTGAAAATTGCTTTAAAACCGGAATAATAGCGACAAGACTGATCAAAAAGCCTGCCGCAAGGCCGATACCTCCGCCGACAATGCTGATGGCTGCCGATTCCGTTAAAAATTGTGAAAGAATGGCGCCTGTTGTTGCGCCGATCGCTTTACGGATACCGATTTCCTGCCGGCGCTCTGCCACGGTAACCAGCATAATATTCATAATACCGACGCCTCCGATCAACAGCGAAAGGCCTGCAATACCGGACAGTACGGCGGCGATCATGGCAAGGCTGCTCTGAACCTGTTTTTGCATTGATTGTGCCGACCGTATCCGCACCGTATTTTTGCTGTTTGCAAACTCGTCCGATATTTCTTTGATCGTATTTTCTATCATCTTAAAATCCGTTACGGTATCGTATATTTCTACTTCGGCGCTTGCTCCTATATCCCTGCTGCCGAGCTGCCGTATCAAAAAGGATCGCGGAATCAGAATATACCGATTTATCCGCCCCATTGCGCTTTGTTTGGTTTTAAGGACGCCGCTGACTGTACAGGTAAAAAGCAGCGGTACGGCGCTTTTCCCATTGTCTACCGACAGCGTAAGCTGCTTACCGACGGCATTGCCTTCGGGGAATAAACCTTTTGCAATATCTTCTCCGATAATGACTTTCCGCGCGCCGCTCATAAAATCGGAAACAGCTAATGGCTCTCCATACTCAAGCTCCCATTTATTCGCTTCCATGTAACCGTAATCTACGCAGTAGCATTCTTTGGCTCCTGCATTCAGCCGTCCGCGCAGTACCTTTGCATTAAAGGATGCAAAAAGAAAAACATTTTTTATTTCAGGGATGCGTTTTTTTAATGTTTCCGCATAGTGATTATTAAAAACGATTTTACTATTCCGCCACGACTGCGGCCTTATACTTATCATTGCACTGCTTAAATCCTTAAACTCCAAGGCGACGCTTGCCTCTAACGAGCGGCTCAAATTCATCGTAATAACGACCGAGCTTACCCCAATCATAATCCCCAAAAGCGAAAGAAGCGTACGCATCTTATTGTGCCGGAAGTTCTGCAAGGCAGAAAAAATATCTTCAAACATGGGCGCCGTCCCATATGCGTCGTATATGTAATCTCATAGATTCCTCCTAAAAAACGTCCTGTCTAACATTTGCGTAACCGGCATTGCCAAAGGCAAGGTCATGTTGAAGCGGTCGTTAGATTTTATGGGGCTGTCCAAAAACTTCAGTTTTTGGACAGTTTCCTTAGATTTAGATGCGATGTTTAAAATTAAGTCATTACTGTATAAAGACTTAATTTTAAACTCGTCGGGGATGTCCCGAAAGTAACCAACTTTTGGGACATCCCCTTCTTCCGGATTTATAATTTTGACCGGAGAGTTCTTAAATCCTCTTTCTCCATCTCGAGTAATTATATAATCAAGATTCTCTGCTTCTGCACACTTCATTTGCAAACCATCTTCTAAATCATTCCAATTATGGTTATTGCAAATTGAAACAAAATACTGAT
>CAJPOL010000051.1 GCA_905372265.1 uncultured Treponema sp.
CTTTTCATTCTCTTTATTTTCTGCCGATACTGACTTTATCGGCAATTTCTTTAAAAATTATTGGCTTTTTATAGGTTCTCTTTTCTTTTTATTGATAGGAATCAATCTTTTCTTTTTAAACAATAGAAATTTGATCTCATCGCTTGAAGCCGAAAATTGGTCAGGTCTTTCACAGTATCTTGAAACTGAAATTCTAAAAAAACGGCATCTCAGTTTTAAAAAAGTGCGTTTATTCAGCGAAATATGTATTTTACTCGCCGACTTCGACAATCTACGGCGGCTTGAGGCCGTTCTTGAAGCGGATAAGCCGCGTTTCTTGAGAAAACTTGCAACCCGTTTTGCTGCTGGGAAAATGCTTACAAATGACTATGAAAGTCTTGCTTTATTTTCAAAAAAGATTATTGCACAATCAGGACAGCAGCAACCATGGATGCATTTTTATGAAGCGTTTGCAGAACAGATGTTAAAAAATTACACAGCAGCTGCCCAAAAATACGAAATACTGCTTCGCAGAGCATATCCTCCGCTCATCCGCTTATTGGCGCTTTATTTCCTCGCTTGCGGGCTGCATAGCTATAGTGGAATGCCTCCCGATGAAATAGACCGGTATATTGCATCGCAAAAAGCGTTTTTAAAAAAATATTCGTCTTGCTATTGGGAGAAACAGCGGGCAAAGGAAAAACACGCAATGCATATACTTGTTCTTACCAAGACGCTTAATGAAGCATTGGAATGGCTTTTTAAAGAAGAAGGACGGTTTAATCAACAGCATTAAACCGTCCTTTTCCTGTTCTCCGGTCTGTATAAGAAACGGCGTCTGGATGTTGTACCGCCGTTTAATCATCTCCGGTCTATTATGTTATCGGCAGTACCGGCAATACCTTTAGGAGAATTTATTCAGCTTCGCCTGAATCCGAAATAAAACCGTCCAGCTTCCGATGCAATGTCTTTCGGCCGATGCCGAGAACATCGGCGGTTTTTGATTTGTTTCCGTTATAGGCGGCAAGCGTTTCCATGATGATATGCTGTTCCGCCTCAGCTAAGGATGTGCCGATCTGTATTTTGATAGAGGCCGCTTGTTCCGCTTCGCGTACCGGTTCCGGCAAATCGGACAGACGGATAATATCGTCGGAGCTCATCACCACAGCGCTTTCCAAACAGTTCCGCAGCTGCCGAATATTGCCGGGCCAATCATAGGCATAGAGAGCTGCGCGCGCCTTAGGCTCAATAGAAGAAATAGGTTTTGCGTTTTCTTCGGTAAATTCTTTAATGAAAGCAGCAATCAGCAGCGGAAGGTCTTCTTTCCGTTCGCGCAGCGGCGGAACATGGATGTGTACGACATTCAAGCGGTAGTACAAGTCGCTGCGGAACGTACCGGCGCTGACTTCTTTTTCAAGATCGCGGTTTGTTGCGGTGATCAAACGGGTATCAACCGTGATGGATTTTTCGCCGCCTACCCGTTCAAATTGTTTTTCCTGCAGTACACGCAGTATTTTTACCTGCAAGTTTTGGTTAATTTCTCCGATTTCATCTAAGAAAATGGTACCGCCGTCCGCAAGTTCAAAACGGCCCCTTTTTTGACTGACAGCGCCGGTATATGCGCCTTTCTCATGCCCAAACAGCTCGCTTTCAAGCAGGCTCTCCGCAAGCGCCGCGCAGTGTACTTTGATATAGTTATTCTGTTTCCGCGGCGAGAGATTGTGAATAGCACTTGCAATCAGCTCTTTACCGACGCCGCTTTCTCCGGTGATCAGCACCGAAGCGCGGGAAGGGGCAACTTTTTTGATCATCTCAAAAACATGCTCCATTACGGCGCTTTTACCGATGATGTGCTCAAAGGCCTTATCCGACTGCATCTGCTCTACCAATTCACGGTGCTGGAGAACTAATTCCCTGTTTTGAAGCGCGCGCTTAACCAGCAGGGAGAGCCGGTCGAGATCAAGCGGCTTGGTGAGAAAATCATACGCGCCCATGCGCATCGCTTCGACGGCTGTTTCGACGGTACCGTGTCCGGTCAGTACGATAACCGGCACTCCCGGCGTTTCGGAGATTACCCTCCGCAGTATTTCCTGCCCGCCCACACCCGGCATCCGTAAATCGGTAATAACAAGGTCTATCACCTCTGACAAAGCGGTTTGCAAGCCGATTGTACCGTCTTCGGCAGTCAGTACTTCATAGCCTTCATCCTCAAGCGCCATCTGAAGCCCTTCACGGATATTTTTTTCATCATCGATGACTAAAATTCTGAATTTCATATCGCGGTCCTCGTTTTTTTAAAGATGATCTATAGCGTCTTACTCAAGGTTTCGGAAATACCGAACGCACAGTCGCCTATTTTTTCAATCGTGCGTACCATATCGATATAAAGCAGCTCAGCTTTTACATCAGCCCCTTCCTCGAGGCGTTTCCGTGCCAGCTTTTTAAGATTTGAACGCATTGAATCGATGGTTTGCTCCATCTCATCGGCCAAGGCCAGCTGCTCTTGCGCGAGCGGTTTGTTGAGATGCTCATGCACAAAATGAATAAATTGATTCACCACTCCGATATAAGGCAAAAGCTTATCCATATCGTCTTTTGGAATAACGGTTTTCTTTTTCATGCTTTTTTCGATGTGCAGGCCGAGTTCATAGATATGATCGGTCATGTTTTCAAGATCATCGACAATGGTGAGCATAAGCCGTACATTGTGTTCTGCCTTTCGGCTCAACGAAAGACGGGACGTCGCAATCAAATAACGGGAAAGCTCCTCCTGCATTTGATCCGCATAATTTTCTTTCTGCATCAGCTGCGCGATAACCGTTTCGGCATAGCCGGTATTTTTGTTTTTATCCTCAAACAGCGGACGCAATGTATCGAACATAGTACGGACAATCACCGACATCATGCTTATTTCACACTCCGCTTGTAAAATATACGCTTCGATGTTTCCTTTCCCGCTTGTAGCACTCGGCATTACCAGCTGATACTTTTCAGGCACTTCGCTGCCGGAATCTTTTATCAGCCATTCAACAAATCGGGCAATGTGAGAAACAAACGGCAGCGCTATCAGCGTATTAACGATATTGAAAAGCGAGTGAAAAAAGGCAAGGCGGACGGTAATATTGTCAAAACCGCTGCCTTCTTGAGTGAGAAACTCTAAAAATGAAAGCGCCGGTCTGAAAAAAATAAGGAATAACAGAGCTCCGCATACGTTAAATAGAACATGGACGGTAGCTGTCCGGCGAGCATTGAGCTTACTGCCGACTGCGGCAAGGACGGCATCGATGGTCGAACCGACGTTACTGCCGAGAACGCTTGCTGCGGCAAAATCCATGCCGATCACATTTCCGGCTGCCATCGTCAACACTATTGCAGTCGTTGCGGAAGAAGAATGTAAGATAACGGTTAAAAGAAAGCCTACGGCAAATCCGAGTGCAATACTGTACAAACCGCTATCGGCGGCAACCGACAGAAAGGCGAGCTTATCGGCCGATACATTCGGCATCAATGAGGATAAGATTCCGAGACCGGCAAAAAGGAGGCCGAAGCCCATAATACCTTCGCCTAAACTTTCTTTATGGATTCGTTTAAAGAAGGTAAGAAAATAACCGACGCCGAATGCCGGAATGGCAATATCCGCCAATTGAAATTGAAATCCGATAAGAGCGACAATCCATGCGGTAACGGTTGTCCCGATATTTGCTCCGAAGATAACGCCGATTGCTTGCGTTAAAGACAGAATCCCCGCATTGACAAACGAAACAGTCATAACAGTTGTCGCTCCGGAGGATTGAACAATCGCCGTTACCGCAATACCGGTCAGCATTGCTAAAAAACAGTTTCCGGTCATCATGTTTAAAATACGGTGTAAACTTTCTCCAGCGCTCTTTTGGATGCCTTCGCTCATCAGTTTCATGCCGTATAAGATGAAGCCGAGACTGCCGACGGCCTGCAACAGCATTGTTGTTATGCCTCTCATAGCTCGAAGCATAACAAAAGCGGCACGCTTATGCAATGTCTGCGACATTGACTTTTTAAAGGATAATAGCGATATTTGGAGTTATGGACTCAGAGACTAAAGAAGAAAATGCAGTTGCTTCCGTTGAGGCGCTGCTGCCTAAGAAAATAAATCTTATACCGTTGACGGGCAGGCCTATTTATCCGGGGATTTTTACGCCGCTTTTAATTAACAATGCCGACGACATACGCTCGGTGGAAGAAGCCTATGGGAATAGCGGTTTTATCGGTCTTTCGCTGCTGAAAAACGAGACGGAAGAGCCGTCGGCTGATGACGTCTATCAGATCGGATCGGTCGCACGGATTATCAGAAAAATAAATCTGCCTGACGGCGGTATCAATATTTTCATTTCAACGCTTAAACGCTTTAAAATCCGTAAAGTCATCAACGAGAAAAAGCCGATTGTCGTTGCCGTGCAATACCTCGAAGATGAATCGGACGATACGGTTGAAGTGAAAGCGCTTATCCGCGGGCTTATCGGCGAAATGAAAGAATTGTCCGAAAATAATCCGTTCTTTTCTGAAGAAATGCGTCTCAATATGGTCAATATCGATCATCCCGGGAAAATCGCCGATTTCATTTCCAGCATTTTGAATATTGCAAAAGAAGAACAGCAAAGAATCTTGGAAACGCTCAATGTCCGTGAACGGATGGAGGCTGTTTTTGTTCATATCAAGAAAGAAAAAGAACTGCTGGATGTGCAGCGGAAGATTCAAAGCGACTTGAATGCCCGCGTGGAAAAAAATCAGCGGGAATACTTTCTGCATGAAGAATTAAAGAGCATCAAAAAAGAGCTCGGTCTCAGCTCGGAACCGAAAGAAGCCGACGAAGAAAAATTCCGTAAGCTCATCGATTCGTTTCAGTTTGACGGTGAGGTAAAAGAAGCCGTTGAGTCGGAGTTTGAAAAGTTTAAATTTCTTGAACCGAATTCTCCCGAATATATTGTCAGCAGAAACTATCTCGAAACCGTACTTACCCTTCCGTGGAATCCTCCCGAACAGGAAGTATACGAGCTTGATAAAGCTCAAAAGATTTTAGATACCGATCACTACGGTTTAGAGGAAGTAAAAAAACGGATTATTGAATATCTGGCAGTGCGTAAGCTGAAAGGAGATACAAAAGGTTCGATTATTTTATTGGTTGGCCCCCCAGGCGTCGGGAAAACCAGCGTCGGGAAATCCATTGCCCGCGCAATGAATAAGCCGTTTTTCCGGTTCTCGGTCGGCGGCATGCGCGATGAAGCGGAAATCAAAGGCCATCGGCGAACTTATATCGGCGCAATGCCCGGTAAACTTCTGCAAGGCTTAAAGATTGTAAAGACAAAAGCGCCGGTATTCATGATTGATGAAGTAGATAAGATGGGAAAAAGCTATCAAGGAGACCCTTCAAGCGCCCTGCTTGAGGTACTGGATCCTGAACAAAATATATCTTTCCGCGATCATTACCTGGATTTGCCTTTCGACTTATCGAATATCGTGTTTATTTTAACGGCTAATACCCTCGACACGATCCCCCGTCCATTGTTGGACCGCGCGGAGGTTATTCAGCTTTCAGGGTATATCGATTCGGAAAAAGTGGAAATTGCAAAGCATTATCTTCTTCCCAAAAGTCTCGAAAAGAACGGTTTGAAAAAATCGCAGGTAAAATACTCAAAACAAGCGCTTTTGTATATTGCCAATGCGTATGCGCGGGAATCCGGCGTACGCAATTTTGAGAAAAATCTTGATAAGCTGCACCGGAAAATAGCGACCGAGCTGGTCTCCGGAGTACGCAGCGAAAAAGATGTTTTTGCTCCCGATAGCGCCGAAATTGAAAAAAGACTCGGTAAACCTATATTCCGTGAGGATGACATAAAGTATGCAAAGCATCCGGGAACTGCGCTCGGCCTTGCATGGACGAGTATGGGCGGCGATACCCTCTTGATTGAAGCGCTCGCCAATAAGGGGAAGGGAACCTTTAAACTGACCGGTCAAATGGGATCGGTTATGAAAGAGTCGGCGGCTATTGCATGGTCATGGGTGCGTCATTTTGCTGTTGAGCGGGGGATCAGTACGACGAAGTGGTTTGAAAATAATTTTATTCATCTGCATATCCCCGAAGGAGCTACGCCGAAAGACGGCCCGTCAGCCGGTATAACCATGACAACCGCTCTTTTATCCTTGCTTTCAAATACGGCGATAAAGCCGAAACTTGCCATGACGGGGGAATTGTCTTTAACCGGACAAGTACTGCCTATCGGCGGCTTAAAGGAGAAAACCATTGCAGCCCGCAGAAACGGCATAAAAGAGATTATCATTCCGGAGGCAAATCTCCGCGATCTTGAAAAAATCCCCGAACACGTAAAAAAGGGAATAACTTTTCACCCTGTCGGTACAATGCAGGAAGTTATCAGCTATGCTTTCCCCCGTGCGTTTTAGAGGGACTCTGATGTCCTTACCGTTTTCCCGAATAAGAGCTGGAGGATCAGGTGTTTAATAGTATAAGCGGAACGCTTACCGGAAAGACGGCCGAATCGGTTTATATAGAAAATAACGGAATAGAATGGGAAACGTTCGTTTCCGCCTTAACGGTAGACCGATTGGGAGCAGTCGGAAACACGGTTAAAGTATACACATGGCTCTATCACCGCGAAGATCAGATGCGGCTTTTCGGCTTTTTAAATCCGGCGGAGCGGAGTCTTTTTCTTGATCTTACGAAAGTTGATGGGATAGGCCCCAAACAAGCCTTAAAAATCCTGTCAGGCCTTGACGGCGCGGCGTTGGAAACGGCATTGGAAGAAGGAGACCTCGCCCGCTTACAAAGTATTCCGGGAATTGGAAAAAAGACCGCTCAAAAAATGATTTTAACATTGAAAGGGCAGCTGACCACTGTGCACGAGAGCGGGCGTCAGACAGTTCAGAAAAAATCCGAATTTGAAGATATTATTATAGCACTTGCCGATATGGGCTACGAGCGGAAACGGGCGGCAGAGGCTGTTGAAAACGCAGCGCAATCAATGCGCAGCTCAGGTATTAACCCGTCTGAAAAAGAAGATGAACTCTTCCGTTCGGCCATTGTGCATTTGAGCTCCTCATAGAGCTGCGGGGAAACATTCCCTATGAAAAAAAGGCAGCCCTAAAAAGCCTACGGCCTTTTAGGGCTGCCTCGGTTCCGATCATCCATCTGCATAAGGATGAATGGGCGGCGTTGCGATTATTTCTTGGTCATATATTTGAGCAAGTCGATAACGCGGTTTGAATATCCCCATTCGTTATCATACCATGAAACGACCTTGAAGAAGCGTTTTTCGCCGGGCAGATTATTTTGAAGCGTTGCTTTGCTGTCGTAGATCGAAGATCGCTTGTCGTGGATAATATCGGTCGAAACGATTTCTTCGTTGCAATAGCCTAAGATACCTTTCATATAGGATTCGGAGGCTTTTTTGAAAGCCGCATCCAATGCTTCAATAGACGTATCCTTTTCGGCGCGGAATGTTAAATCGACAACGGATCCGGTGGGGGTCGGCACGCGGAAAGACATACCGGTCAGCTTCCCTTTTGTGGTAGGAAGAACCTCACCGACTGCTTTTGCAGCGCCGGTGGTCGAGGGGATGATATTGATGGCAGCTGCACGCCCGCCGCGCCAATCCTTTACCGAAACGCCGTCTACAGTCTTCTGGGTTGCCGTATAGGAGTGAATAGTTGTCATAAGACCGGTTTCAATACCGAAACCTTCTTTTAAGATAACATGAACGATCGGCGCCAGACAGTTGGTTGTGCAGCTGGCATTTGATACGACATGATGTTTTGAAGCATCGTACTCGTTTTCGTTGACGCCCATGACGATTGTTTTGATCGGCTTTGCAGCATCAGCGCTTTTGCCGGGCGCAGAAATAATAACTTTCTTTGCACCTGCCTCCAAATGGCCGTATGCTTTTTCGTTGGTATATAAACCGGTACTTTCAATAACAACATCAATACCGAGCTCTTTCCACGGAAGTTGAGCGGGGGTTAACCCTTTACCGGAAACGCATTTAATTTCGTGTCCGTTGACAACCAGTACATCTTCACCCTTGGTGCTGATGTCCGCTTTCATCTTGCCTTGTACCGAGTCATATTTAAGCTGATATGCAAAATACTTTGCATCGGTTGAAAGGTCTACAACTGCAACCACATCAAATGTATCTTTCCCAAGCAAATTCTGTTCAACCAATGCTTGGAATACCAACCGGCCAATTCTGCCGAAACCGTTAATAGCTACTTTCATAGTTATCTCCTTAGAAAAGATATAAGGGTGTCTCTAAAAACATATTTTTAGAGCTATACCGCGCTTACCTATAAGAGTAAATAAAAAGGAGACGGTTGTCAATATCGATTTTTTTAGCGGATAAACCCATATCATTCGTCTGGCTGTAAAAATGCTAAGCTGGACAGAGCCGGCTTTTTCCGCTATGCTCAATAGCTCTGTATGGATTACGTTGAAAGGTTATTTAACACAAATTTTTTGGAGTATGCCAGCTATGTCATCCGCGACCGCGCAATCCCCGACGTAGAAGACGGCCTAAAGCCGGTGCAGCGGCGCATCTTGCATTCTCTTTTTGAAATGGATGACGGTAAGTTTCATAAAGTAGCTAACGTCGTCGGCTACTGTATGAAGTACCATCCGCACGGGGATGCCTCTATCGGGAATGCACTGACCGTACTTGCCAACAAGAGTCTTTTTATCGATAAGCAAGGCAATTTCGGAAATCTGTTCACCGGCGATGAAGCCTCCGCCCCGCGGTATATCGAATGCCGCATTACCGCATTCGCAAAAGACATTCTTTTTAACCCGCATATCACACGGTATGTTCCTTCCTACGACGGCAGAAATAAAGAGCCCGTAGTATTTCGCGCAAAACTGCCGGTCGTACTGCTTATCGGAGCGGAGGGAATCGCTGTCGGAATGTCAACAAAAATTCTTCCGCACAATATCCGCGAAATCATTGAGGCAGAAAAAGCCTGTCTTTCCGGCGCCCCATTCACGCTCTACCCCGACTTTCAGACAGGAGGACTAATCGATGTATCGGACTATCAGGACGGCAGGGGGAAAGTACTGGTACGGGCAAAACTTGACACTTCCGATGAAAAACGGATTGTCATCCGCGAGCTGCCGTTCGGCAGCACTACCGAAAGCCTCATTGCCTCCATCGAAGCCGCATCAAAGTCGGGAAAAATTAAAATTTCGGAAATTAACGACTACACAGCGGAGCAAGTTGAAATAGAGCTGAAACTTTCACGCGGCGTTTATGCAAAGGATGCCGTTGATGCGCTCTATGCTTTTACCGACTGCGAACAGTCCGTTTCCTGTAACCTTTTGGTCATCCAAGATAACTTGCCGGTACAAACAAGTGTGAGTGAGGTTATTAAAACGCATTCGCAGCAGCTGCTTGCTTTACTGAAAGATGAGCTGCTCTATGAGCAGGAAATGCTCACCGACCGTCTGCACCTGCGCACACTGGAGCGGATTTTTATTGAAGAACGCATCTATAAAAAAATCGAAACCATGAAAACCGCAGAATCGGTTATAAAAGCGGTAATTAAAGGTTTTGAACCGTTTAAAGCGGAACTGATACGGGAAGTAACCGAGGAAGATGTCGACCGGCTCCTTAAAATTCCGATCAGACGAATCTCGCTCTACGATATTCAAAAAAACCGCGCTGAGGTGCAGGAAATTTCCGGCCGGCTGAAAGAGATTGCACGATTATTGAAAAACTTAAAAAAATATGCGCTCAGCGTCCTTGACGGTATCCTTGCAAAGCTGCCGCCTGAAATCACAGAGCGGAAAACGGAAATAACCGGTTTCACTAAAATAGACGTTAAAGAGGCTGTAAATCGGGACATATCCCTCCGCTACGATGAAACGGCGGGGTATCTCGGTACAGCCGTAACCGCCGGTAAAGAGCTCTTAAAAGTCTCTCCCTATGACCGCATCTTCATATTACGGAAAAACGGCGTCTACACTGTTATCGATGTGCCCGACCGTTTGTTTGTAGGAACGGGTATGTGGTACTGCGGTTTTGCGGAGAAAGAATTATTGTCGCGCATTCTTTTTACGGTTATTTATAAAGATGAGAAAACGCAGTATCCGTATATCAAACGGGCGCGAATAGAATCATACATCCTCAATAGAGACTATCTGTTTGTCCCCGATACTGCTTCGGTACTCTATGCAGATACCGCTGAGCAGTTTGAATTTACGGTGCAGTATGCGCCTAAACCGCGCACAAAGAAGAATGAGGAGCGCTTTAAAGCAGATGCCTATCCTGAAAAAGGCCTCAAAGCGCAGGGAGTACGGCTTGCCGAGCGGGAAGCTCAAGGTGTCGTTTTACTCAGCAAAAAACATAAAGGAAAACTCTAAAAACATAGGTTTGATTTTTAGACAGACCCTTTTGTATTAAAGGAATTTCACCATGCAAACGATTGACGAACTTGGACATTACACATTTCAGGCTGTTCTCGCCAATAGTATTGAGCGTTTTGCAGACCGTCCCGCTTTGGCATTTGTATCGGGTACGCCGCTTTCATATAGAGAAATCGGCGAAAAAATCAAAGAAGTCCAGGCAATCCTCTACCGTCTCGGCATAAATCCCGGCGATAAGGTTGCCCTCTACAGCCATAATACTCCGCACTGGGGTATCGCATATTTTGCTATTGTAACGATGGGAGCAATCGCGGTGCCCCTCCTCCCTGACTTCACCGATAAAGAAGTTACGGCCTGCCTTGAACATGCGGAAACAAGCATCATTATTACTTCGGAAAAGCTCATGCCTCGACTCCCTGAAACCGTATCAATCATTATCGATATTCAGGATTTTACGGTAAAAAAAGGAACGGAAACGAGAGACGGCACACCCCATCCGCATACTGTGCAAGAAGAAGACACCGCTTCCATTATTTATACTTCCGGTACGACCGGCCGTTCAAAAGGAGTGGAGCTGTCGCATAAAAACTTTATTTTCACAGCCATCGCGGGGCAATACGCTCAGCGTATCAATAGTTATGATCGGGCTCTGTCCATCCTTCCCCTCTCCCATGTCTACGAGTTCTCCATCGGTTTTTTGATGTTTTTCTTAAACGGCGCATGTGTGTACTATCTTGAAGGAATCCCCTCCCCTCGCCTGCTCCTGCCGGCGCTGCAAACGATACAGCCGACTATGATGCTCAGCGTTCCCATCATAATCGAGAAAATTTACCGGAACAAAATACTTCCTGCCTTTACCGCTACACCGTTCCGCGCCAAGCTCTGCCGTACGAAATTCGGACGAAAACTGCTTTCCCGTCTTGCCGGCAAACAGTTAAAAAAGACTTTCGGCGGTAAACTGAAATTTTTCGGTCTCGGAGGTTCAAAGACAGACCCCGCTGTCGAGCAGTTTATGAAAGACGCCCGTTTTCCCTATTCAATCGGGTACGGTCTTACGGAGACAGCGCCGCTTGTTGCATACTCAAGCACAACGCAAACAGAGCCGAATTGGATCGGCTATTGTGTTCCCGGAGTGGAAATCAAGATTGCTAATCCCGACCCTAAGACCGGCATTGGAGAATTATTGGTCAAGGGGCCGAATGTTATGAAAGGCTATTACAAAGCTCCTGAACTGACGCAAGAGGCTTTTACGGAGGACGGATGGTTTAAAACAGGTGATCTTTTTTTCATGGACAAAAAAGGACATCTTGCAATTAAAGGCCGCTCAAAGAATATGATTTTAGGTTCAAGCGGGGAGAATATTTATCCTGAGGACATCGAATTTGTCCTCAATCAGCATCCGTTGGTAACAGAATCCCTTGTCGTCGAAGGCGAAAAATCTTCACTTGTTGCATACGTGCAGCTCAACGAAGAAAAAATCGCGGAAGAAGTGCAAAAAAATAACACGAACGCCGGAAATTCAGCTATACAGCAGCTGCAAACAGCCGTAACGGACGCTGTTTCCGGTTTCGCCGATGCAGTCGCTTATAAGCAGGCGGAGATACTGAATGAGATCAAATTTTTTGTTAATTCCAATGTGAATAAAATATCCCGCATTGACAGAATTGAGCAGGTAGAAGTGTTTGAGAAAACAGCCAGTCAAAAAATCAAACGGTACCTTTACAGTATCACAAATTCCGGTAAGAAAGATAGCGATTCCGCCAACAATGCCAAAGAGAACGGAAAAAGCATATGAAAAAAATATCGACGCAATTGAATAAACAGAACCTCAGACGGTATTTAGGCTTGTTTGCCAGTTATACGGAAATCCTGCTTGCACTGATGGTTATTGTCGGTATCCTATTACTATGCGTCAGAGTCGTTGCAGAGCTGAAAGAAATGATGCTTGGACTTTTGAACGGAACAGCGATTCCTTCTTTCTCGGAATTTCTCACCATTGTATTTGAGCTTGTTATCGGCATTGAGTTTGTATACCGATGAGAAAGCCGATACTGAATCCTTTGCGGTCTCTGCGTACCCTGCGGTTAATAAAAAATAAAACCGCGAAGAGCGCTAAGACCGCAGAGGGAATTGGGGAAAATTGAATAGGTAATCTTTACCGAATCCTTTGCGTTCCCTGCGAACTCTGCGGTTAATAAAATAAAACCGCGAAGAGCGCTAAGACCGCAGAGGGAATTGGGGAAAATTGAACAGATGACCTTTAC
>CAJPOL010000052.1 GCA_905372265.1 uncultured Treponema sp.
CGGTATTCATGTCGGTATTCATGTCGGTATTCATGTCGGTATTCATGTCGGTATTCATGTCGGTATTTATGTCGGTATTCGTGTCGGTATTCATGCGATATTCATACCGTTTATCATAGAATCTCTGCGGCTTCTCCCGTACGACATCGGTATGTATCTCTTTTTTACGGCATTCAAACATCACCATAATATCTTCTGGGTGTACAGTGTACTTGGGTATAGGAGTGTCGTGTTCAATACATGCCTCACAGATTTTTTCGATACCGCGTCCCCATGTTTCTATTAAACCGGCTCTGAAAAAACCATTCGCAATATTCGGATTAAATGGCTTCGAGCGATGCTTACTCATCAGCGTATCGACTGTCCATCCTGCGGGCAGGATACAATCGTTGGAAATATATAATTTATCTTTATATACGCTAATCTGGATAGGGATTTGAGTTGCATAATTTTTGTGAACAATCGCATTATACACCGCCTCCCTAATTGCGGCTTTAGGGAACGGATACGTTTCAATGCGGGTTACACCTTCATACGTGATATTGGCTGTCAAATATTTTGTAAACAATAAATCAATTACTTTTTCTGCTTGACTAATCAATGACCCATGAATTTCATCCATATATGCGATCTCGGTATTCGACTGAAAATAAGCGATTTTGATATAGGATCCGTTAATCCATCTTTCCGGCTCTTGATGGAATAACATCATACCGGCCCTTAAAACACATCCGTCTTTAATGAGGCCTAAATGATCCAACAATTGTGCATCGGTTATCTGTAAATCTTTTTCATCCATCCTTTTATTCAAGAGCGCTTGATTTCTAAAAAGAGCAAAACTATCATGCCAAAAATCATTGACATCAAGTTTTTCCATCGGAACGCTATCCCACGTCAGTCCTGTCCGGTCAAATAGAAACTGCGTTAAAGCAGCGCCTTTCAAGAGCTGCTTTGTACTGCCGCTTCGATAATGATACTCACCCTTATAATTGACCGGATATGAGCTGGGAGCGATATTAATCTCCAAATACTCTTTAGTATGATAGGTACGCAAATTTACATCAACAATAATTCCCAATATGTCCCGTACTTTATTCGGAATATCTTCCAGTAATTTCTTCGCATTCTTTATCCCGACCGTTTCGCCCTTGTCATTTTTACCGATATATATTTTACCGCCCTGTGCATTTGCAAAACCGCATATCCATTTTAGATAATCTTCTTTCCAATCGGATTTCCATTCTATATTCTGCTGCTCTTTATTATTGACTGTTTTCATATTTCTGTACCTTATGTCGGGCGCTGTTTATTCTTTTTTAAAAAGCAGCGCAGTATCGATATTGAAAATGATGACAGCTGTCTTTGCCTTTGCATGGCGGGCTTCGGCTTTTCTATATTCCAGCTCCGCTTGCAAATTTTCAAGCCGGCTGATTACACCGCTGCGGTACCACTGAGCATGATCTTGTGCATTTTGCTGATAAATACTCAATTCATCCGCAGTAATTTTCCGCTGCCATGTCATCTGTTCATTGGTAATGGTACCGGTTTGCACTTGTTTTTTATACTGCTCTTTTGCATCCTCAATTTTGAGCAGCTCAATTTCCTCCTCCAGCTTCGTGTTTTGTTTTTCAAGCTGCCGGTACCGTATGTAAAACGGATTCCAGCTGATACCGAGCCGGACTAAAGCGCTTTTCGGGTTTGAGAGCGGAATTTCAACGCCGGTATAGGCTTTTCCGCCGGGAAACTGCCAATTGAGCCCGCCTAAAATAGAATGCGCACTTTCTTTTGCAGCAGAGCCCCCGAATGAGGTTTTCACGCTGTTTACTTTGTATCCCGCTTCCGCACTGAGTGAGAACGGCGATTGCTCAATGTTCCTTTTGGCCGTGTTTTGGGCATGCTGCTGTTCCGCTTCGGCAAGCGCTTTGTAAGCGGCTTGCGGATAGGCTGCAATATCGGCTGCTTCTTGCAGCGGAACAGAATCCCATAGACCGCTTAAAAACGCGCGCGGGTCAGCCTCAGGTTCTATGCCGCAGCTTTCTGCGAAAACACGGTATGATGCCGAAAAGATGAACGCTGCATTTTGCTGTTCCCGCTTTGCGCTTAATAACTCCAAATTTGCGGTACGCATTTTAGTTGAACTATCGGCATACCCTTGAGTTCTAATCTGGTTGTACCCGATTTCGGCCTTTACCGCTTGTAACTCTTTATCGAGCATCGCTGTGTAATCGTCCAACAGCTTCTGAATATCTTGCAGGAACCGTTTTTCGGCAAGCGAAACGCCTTCTTCTCTTGCTTGTGCCGCCTGTATCGCAGCATAGTGAGCGCTATCCCGTGTATATGTTTTTGCCTGTGCATTTTTAGAATAAATATCGGTAGAAACCGTAATCTCGGCGCCGAGCGATTCCGTTTGCAGTACGCCCGGAGCAGGATTGTTTACCGTTTTTCCTTCCTTACTATACGGAATGCTTACCTTTATCCCTGTGTTATTATAGGACGGTAAGAGAACATTCGCATACGGCGCTGTTTTAATCCCTGTTTTTGCTTTATCGGCGCTCAGCAGAAGCTGTGTGTCTCCGCTGCCGACTTCTGTTGTTATAAGCGATTCCGTCTTTGCTTTTTCCGCTTGGTTTGCCGCAATATCCGCCTGCATGTGCAGCTGCCGGTAATTGCTGTCGTGTTCAATCCGGTATTGCAGCAGCCGATGGTATACCGTCTCTTGAGCCGTTTCAGGCTGTCCCGTCTGCGCAAAGCCCCACAGCGGCATGTATAAACAGATCGCTAAAAAAATGTGTTTTTTCATCGCTTCTCCTTCTCGCAGAGTTTTTCAGCAAACAGCGCTGCAATGGCTTCTATAAAGCGTCTGTCTTCATCGGTAAAATGGTTGTATTGATCCGAATCAAGGTCAATGACGCCGAATAACACACTACCGCTGATAACCGGTACTACCAATTCGCTCTTACTTGCGGCATCGCAAGCAATATGCCCTGCAAATGCATGGACGTCGGGAACAATGATGCTCTGACGGGTTGCAGCGCAGTGTCCGCACACACCTTTCCCAAGCGCAATTCGATAGCAGGCCGGCTTACCTTGAAACGGTCCCAATACCAGTTCATCGCGGTTCAGGATGTAAAACCCTGCCCAGTTTAAACCGTGCAGCATTTCCATAATAAATGCACTAGTATTCGCCATCACCGCAATGCGATCATTTTCGTTTTCAATAAGCGCTCGGTACTGCGCAAGCAATTCTTTCATTTTTTCTTCCATAAGATTATACATCAAACCTCCGCTACTGTGTTTTGATATGGATATTTCCATTATCGGCGGATAAAAAGAGCTTGTTGGGGGCATCGGCAGAGCCTGCAACAATAGGAAAATTTTCTGCCGATTGAGTTGAACTTTTAATCGTTATGTTTCCCACTACGGTCGAGCCGTCCTTACGGCGGCCTGATGCGATAGCATAATCATTTTCGATGCCGTTAAGGCTAAGCCTAATATCCCCGTCTTTTGATGTCAACCGGCATGTTCCGTTGAGGTCTCCGTCCAGCCGGATGATATTGCTCGCTTCTATGCGCGCATCGGTCAAAAAACAACGCTCCGCAGTACAAGAACCGTCGTTGGTAGTCAGTTCCGCAGAAGCCGCCGTTGCGTTTTTCAGCGTAATACTGCCGTCCTTACTATGCAAAAGCAGCTTCGCTGTCCGTTCGCGCTTCGATAAATCGGCTGTGATGGAACCGCTTCCGGTACTGAAGTCGGCCGTATCGGTAACGATGCCGGAAAAACCGATGCTGCCGTCCCCCGACCGGCACCGCACCGTATTAAATGAAACATTTTCCGTGCGTATTCTCCCATCGCCTGTTTCAATATCCGCAGACGGGGCGGAAAGATTTTTCAGGGTAATGGAGCCGTCTTTCGTGTACAGTTTCAGCTGTTCCGTAAGCGCGCTGCCTTCTAAGTTCAGTGAAAGAGAGCCGTCTCCGCTGCTGATATCCGCTTTTTTTGTAACGGTTCCATTGACCGTAACGGAACCGTCGGCAGTGCGGCAGACTAATTCATCACAGGCAATCATGGTCACCTGAATCCGCCCATCATCCGTCGTAAACTCGGCAGAGGGCGCTTTTACATCATACAGCAGTATACTGCCGTCCTCCGAATGAAAAACAATGCGCTCATCTATAACAGCATTCCGCATTTCCATACGGGCATCTATCATTTTGCCGGAAAGCGTGCGGAACCGGCATTGCCTGACAGTAAAAGCGGGAGATGCGCTGCCGCTGATCTGTACCGAATCGGCTTTGATGTTTTCCATTTGAAGCGGCGCTTCTGCAGCGAGCCGGATGTCCGTGAGCTGCAGCGTGTCGGGAACGGCAACTGTTATCTCGGAATCGATATACCAATCGCGGTAGCGGTAGGAAACGCGGCGTTGAATCCAGCGGCGGATGTCTTCTTCGGTAACGCTCAGTATTCCGTCTTTTGAAGAAACGTCTATTGCAGTGTCGGGAAGACCGGCTGTTTTTACGGTAATAACGCCGCTCTTTGTGTTCCGTATGATACGCACGGGGCTTACCGTATTGGTAACGGCAAGCTGTACAATGCCGCCGGTTTCGTAGTCGGCTTCGGTGCGGCGGTCAACCCATTGCTCGTTAAGCAAAATCCCTTGTCGCCTCCATCCGAAATGCAACCAACGGAATGAACTGCACCGGACAGCGGTAAGCAGACATGCAGCGCCTACTATGATAAGCGCGAGTGCACATTGTATTTTCTTTGACATAATCTCTCCGTTTATCTTGTTTTGACGGTGATCTTTCCGTTATCGGCGGAGAGAAAGAGCTTGTCAGCGGCGTTTGCAGAACCGGCGATAAAGGAAAAATCTTCCGATGCAGGAGCGGAACGCTCAATCGTCATATTTTCTACAGCAGTTGTCGTCGTTTCATTGTGCCTGCGTTCGGCAGCAATGGCATACTCCGATTCGGGCCGTTTCAGTGTTACAGCGATATTGCCGTATGTGGATGTCAGCCGGTTTGTTCCGCTGAGGTCTCCGGTAAAAGAAAGAGTTCCTCCCGCAACAGCGGTAAGATCGGTTACCGTACAATTAGTGCAATCCGCATTGCCGTTGTCCGTTTCGATATCGGCAGCAGCCGCTAAAAGATTTTTTGCGGTGATGCTTCCATATTGTGTATAAAGTTTGATGTGTTCTGCAACGGGCTCGCTGTTTAAGTCAATTGAGATGGAACCGTTCGAGCTTATAACCTCGGCAGCTTCCGTAACGCTGCCGTTTAGGTGAATAGTTCCTGAATCCGTACGGCAGTGTAATGTGTTAAACCGGGCGTTATTCAACCTGATATTGCCGTAATCCGATTGTATATCGGCAGTCTGCGCGGCAAGACCTTTCAGCATAACATGGCCGTTGTTTGAGTGCACCGCTATTTTTTCCGCAGCGGCAGTTTCGTCCAGTTCAAGCGCGACATTGCCGTATTCCGTGGTAATAACCGCAGTTTTACTGATAGAACCCGTTATTTTGCATGATGCGCTTTCCATCTTACACAGCAGTTCATCAAATGCAATCTTCTCTGCATAAAGAGAACCGTTCTCGGCGGTAATATCTGCGGATGGGGCTGAAAGGTTTTTCAGTTTTATATTTCCATTGATTGAATGCAGCGACAGCTGTTGTTGAATCGCCGTATCCGATATATGCAGGTTGCTGTTGCCGCTGCTGTACAGCGTACCGAACCTACACTGCCGCATCCTGAATGTGTTACCGTCGATGCCATTTATCTGCACCGAATCGGCTTCGATATTGTCGGCTTGAACGGAGCTCTGTATATCAAATTGCAGTTCCGTTAAATGAACGCTTTCCGGTATTTCAACCGTAATATAGGAAGCGATATACCATTCCCGATACCGGTCATCGGAAAATCTGCGGATTTGCCTGTTCCACACGTCCGCCTCCTCAATCCTGAGCCGCCCGTCGGCGATGATAAATTCTATGGCGGTATCAGGCAGCCCCGTTGTCCGTACGATAATATTACCGTCTACCGTCGTGCGTTTGACGGTAACAGCGCTGTAGTTTGTGAATATATCCAGCGAAGAAACTTCCGCAGCAGGATATTTTTTTTCGACAGTGTGCGCTGTCCATTGTTCATTGATCAAAACACGGCTTTTCCCTGTTAATAAACGGAATATCCCCCAACGGTTTGCGAATGCAAAACAGAGTAGGATGATAAGGAGCAGTGCAATTGTCAGCTGTACTTTTTTTAACATTGCTTTTTTCCTGCCCTATTATTTCATCCAAATGCCGATGAGTACGTTCGTTATGATTCCCGCTATCGCAATAGAGACAGCCGTTTCAAATGCCCCGCTAAGGATGATTATCAAAAAAAACAGCAGGATGGTTATGATCAAAACGGTCTTTTGCAGTTTCTTTGCAAAAGGTTTGCCTTCTTCCTTGAAGTCCTGCATCAAGCCGGTAAAATCTTTTTCCTCCGGTTTTCCCGTCAGATGAAATATCTCTTTTTCAACCTGTAACGTCCGCTGTGCATATATGATAAAATGTGCAGCGGCAAAAGCGATACAGACAAAAAAGACGATCACTCCTAATCCGGTTATGCTGCCGAATCTGTACAAGTATCTGAAGTTGCTGAATATAATATCTAAAAAAATGAACGAGCCTAAAAGCCCAAGTCCTGCGAGAACGAAAGCTATTTCCCGCTGCGTATTGTGTTTGAGCGTTTGCTGAATTTCGCGGTAGACGGCAATAATTCCAGCTGCATCAAGCGGCTGTTTTGCGTCCGTATTTTGAGGAGAGGGCGGGACGATTTGCTCGGAAGAAGCGTTGGGCTGTAACGTCTTTTTTATTTCTTCGATGTCGCCGAACCCTGCGATGACCGTTCCGAACGCTTCATGCTCATTCTTCCCTTCCGCAATAAGCGCTTGATACTTTTCGATGAGCGTATCAATAAATTGCATTTTGATCCGCGCTGCTTCTTCCGTATGCGGACAAGAACTGAATACGTTATTGACATACGTAATAATTTTTTCCATAAATTCACGCTCCTTTATAAAGCAAAAAAGGTGTCAACCAGTTTTTTGGCTGCTTCCCATTCCTCTTTTTTTTCTGCAAGGTACTTTCTACCGAAATTCGTCAGTTTAAAGTAGGTACGCGGCGGCCCCTGCGTCTTTGAACCTTCATACGAAACGACATATCCGCTTTTTTCAAGTCTGCCCAATGCCGAATAGAGCGTTGTTTCTTTAATAGTGTATACGCCTTCCGAATACGCGGTAATATGTTGAGAAATTTCGTATCCGTAACTGTCTTCTTGCGCGAGGAGCGATAAGATAAGCATATCATTAAGCCCCCGCATCATTTCCGTTGAAATTGACGGTGTATCTATTCCGTTCATTGAAGTAGTTACAGTATATTCCGACTACTCCAACAAGTCAAGTAGTTTTTTTGAAAAAAAGGAGATTGAGTAACATGCAATGAAGTAAGGTGGTGTTTTACAAGCGTTTGATAGTGATAATTACCGACTAATCCGCTTCCGGATCAATCGGTAATACCCATATTAGACATTAGGGCATCTCTAAAAACTCGGTTAGATTTTTAGAAGATGCCTCATCAGCAAAGCTGATAACGAGTTTTTAATTTAAGTCTTTATAGTGCAATGCCTATCAGCACCGCCACGGATAGCGGTGGTTCTACACAGTAGCGATGTTTCGGCTTTGCCGAACTCACCGATTAAAAATGTACAAGGAAGTACATTTTTAATCACAACTAAGTCTAAGGAAAACCTCCAAAACTTGAAGTTTTTGGACAGCCCCTTTATGGTAAGTCTTTACTATAAAAAGCCCGTCGCTCATGGCGGTAAACTGCCATGAGCGTCAAAAGTAAGGTTTAGCACACTGCTATACAGTCTCTTATCAACTATTTTTTATACGCTGCAACGGCAGTATCGATTTTCTTTATAATAGAAACAATAGCCTGTTCATCTTCAGCGGCGGCCGGAGCAAGCGGTAAACGCGCTGTTCCGATATTCATGCCCTTCCGCTTTAACACCTCTTTGAATATGCCGTATAAACTTCCGCGGCAGCGGAGTACGCTATAAATAATATCGTTAACGGCATTTTGAATTTCAAGAGCTTGTTTCATATCGCCGCGTTCAACGCATGCATCCGCTGCAACGAATAATTCCGGCATTGCAGCATATGTTCCGCCGATTCCGGCGGCAGCGCCCATAATGCGGCCCGCAATAAACTGCTCATCAGGTCCGTTGAAGATAACAAAATCCTCTCCGGCCGCCGCTTTGAATTTCTGAATATCCTGTACGGGCATGGAACTGTTTTTAACGCCGATAACTTTTGTATTCTCGCGCATTCGGTTGAAAAGGTTCATCGACAGATTATATTGCGTTGTACCGGGTATATTGTAAATAATAAAGTCAAGATTAGTAGCGGCAGCCATTTGCGACCAATACTGAAAAATGGCGTCTTCGGGCAATACAAAATAGATGGGGGGGATAGCAGCAATTGCATCAGCGCCGACCTTTTCCGCATGTTCGGCCAGTTCAATACTGTGGCGCGTGCTGGGAGCGGCAATGTGCGCAATAATCGGTATCTTACCTTTTGCAACGTTCATCACATGTTCAAGAACCAGTTTCCGTTCCTCAATAGTCTGGTAAATACACTCACCGGAGCTTCCGCCGACATATAATCCGTTGACGCCTTTCTTGATTAAATATTCGGTAAAAGCCTCCGTCCGCTCAGGCGATATGTCTCCCTTATCATCATAACATGCATAAAAGGCAGGGAACACTCCATGGTATTTTTTAAGAGCATCTTTCATAATGAAAACCTCCTTGAACACAAGCTGCCTCCGGAAAAAAAGATTCCGGACGCTTGTATTGTAGAAACAACGAATATTCAGGCAGCATCACACTGGCGCCTTCGAAGATTAGATCTGTTCAGAAACGGAAGTTCCCGAACAGGTTTATTATTGTACACAGGCGGGAGCATTTATCAAGAGGTGTTACCGCAGCGGAGGGCGCACCCTTTTTTAATGTGTCCCTTTTTGTGCAGCGCCGCACCTGCCTGAAGCGGTTACTAAACCGCCAAGCCATTCGGCGCTGTCCTGCGTGAATAGCCCGCGCTGCATCCGCCATGTCCAGTTTTTTCCCAGAGTTGACGGTTCATTCATGCGCGCCTCTGCGTCCAGCGCATAGAGGTCTTGGAACGGAATGACGGCAAACACCGCTACCGAGAAAAACGCTTGTTTGATAAGGTCTTCGCATATATCGTTCTTAAATGATGCAGGATCAATAAAATAGCAGCCGTCTGAATCCGTGTGTCGGTTTGTAGAAAACAGCGCATCGAGCAGTTCCGGCTCCGGTTTTTCTCCGTGGAGGTAAAACAAAAGGACTTCAAAATCATCGCGCGACAGCGTATCAAGCCATGCCCGAAGGGTTGTGTTATCATGGGTTCCTGTATAGACAACGGAGCTTTGCGTATACGTATGCGGTAAAAAAGCATTGCTGAAACCATGCTCGCGCACTTCTGCGCCGCTAAAAGCGAACTGTAGAATCTTCATACCGGGCAAATGGAAGTCATCGCGGAGACGCTCCACCTGCGGCGTAATAACCCCAAGGTCTTCGGCAATAATGGGTAAGCCTTTCGCATAGCCGCCGGGTATTCTCGAAATCCGCTCATCTTTATCTTTCTGTATAAGATGCCGCTGTACCGCTTCAAAAAACGCATGATCGGGGCCGGGACGCCATTCGCCGTTCACAGCGGTTTCCGCACCGAACGGTACCGCCCAATAGGACTCAAAGCCGCGGAAGTGATCAATACGGATATAATCAACCAACTCCAAACAGGCATCGATGCGGTCAAGCCACCATTGATATTTTTTATCCTTCATTGCAGCCCAATCATAAAGCGGATTTCCCCACAACTGTCCTGTTGCGCTAAAGTAGTCCGGCGGAACTCCGGCAACGACAGTCGGAACGCCATTCTCATCGAGCTGGAAGAGCCGCTGATTTGCCCAAACGTCCGAAGAATCCGGCGCGACAAAGATCGGTATATCCCCAATAATCGAAATCCCTTTTTCATTTGCATACCGGCGAATCGACAGCCATTGGTCAAAGAAGAAATATTGGATAACCTTGTGCAATTCGATCTCGTGCGGGTGCTCTTGTGTCCAGCGTTGCAGCGCCGCAGGATCATGCTGCGCCAATTCCTTCGGCCAATAGTTGTTCCACAATTTTCCGAAAAGCCTTTCCTGAACAGCCTTTGCATCATAGACTTCTTTAATCGACATAAACAGCGCATATTCGTCAAGGTGCTTGTGGGACTGTTTAAAAGTCCGGAAAGCTTCTTGTAATTTCTTATCGGAGGGGTTCTTTTCAATCTTGTTGAGAAACGCCGCTGCGGCCTTTTTTAAGACCGGCACCTTCCAGTATACCGTCGAACCGAAGTCAATATGTCCTTCTGTGGAAAGATAGTCCGGCAGCTGTATATCATCGGCGGTCAGATACCCGTGCTCGGAAAGCGTTTCCAAATCGATCAGCAGCGGATTTCCGGCAAAGCTCGAAAATGCCGCATAAGGCGAGTCTCCATAACCGGTCGGCCCAAGCGGCAGCACCTGCCATAGCCGTATATGCGCGGCATGAAGCCAATCAATAAATTCATACGCGGTTTTTCCCAGTGTTCCGATCCCTTCATTACTCGGAAGGGAGGATGGATGCAGCAGTATTCCTGCAGAGCGGTCTAAAAGCATAGTATCTCCTAATGCTCATCAGCATTTTCAGTATTATACTGTGGATATGCTGTTCGTTCAATCCATCGTTTTACTCTAATCAAGGTAAACGCATCAGTACGCGCAAAGAGTTTTAAAGAGAACGCCACTTGCGTTCACTGTCAATTCTTCCTCTGCTCTGAAACAGCTGGAACGCCTCTAAAAACGTGATTACACTTTTAGAGGCGTCCGTTTGTTTATTTTGCGGAAATTGCCGCCATTGTGATATAATTGTACGGTTTGTTAAAATGGGGAAGGAAGAAGATATCCAATAGTTTGAGCTTGTCTATGGTAACCTTTTCTTGGATGGCAAGCGAGAACATATGAATACCCATCGACATATCATACCGGGAAGCCATCTGAGCGCCGATTACCGCACGGGTTTTCTTATCATACACGATACGGATTTTAACCGGAGGATTGTTATTCTCCATGAATTCAGGCCGCTGTAAATCTTCAAAGTCGGTTACTTCCACCTCAAAGCCTAATTTTTGAGCACGCTCTTTTGTAACACCGGTCGAGACCATCTTCAAGTCATAGATATTGATACCGTTAGAGCCTTGAACGCCGATGCTCTCAAGCGAAATACCGGAAGCGTTATGAGCTGCGACAACACCGCTTCGGACGGCATTGGTCGCGAGAGCGATGTAAGAGCGGTCGCCGATCGAGTTGTCAAACACGGTTGCGCAATCGCCGATTGCATAGACGTCTTTTATGCTGGTTTCCTGCTTGCGGTTTACAATGTATGCGCCGTTTCTGAACGTTTCGAGCTGATCTTTACCGAGCGCGTTGTTCGGCCGGAACCCGATACAGACAACTACCATATCGCAGGCAAATTCTTTTTTATCGGTGATAATCCCTTCAACTTTTGCGCTACCTTTAATTTCCTGAACGGTTTGATTGTATTCAAGCTGAATGCCGTGATCTTTTAAATTCTTATCCATCAAAGCCGTAAACTCTTTGTCATAGTAATTTGAAAGGCTACTTCCCATTGCATCGATTAGAATCACTTCTTTATTATGCCGCTGGAATGCTTCGGCAAGCTCAACGCCGATATACCCTGCACCGACAACAGCGACACGCTTAATTGCAGGATTCTTTAATTTTTCGATAACAACTTGCGCATCCTGAAACAGTTTTACCTGTTGCACATTTTCAAGGTCCATACCTTTCAGCTTAGGAATAATCGGCAGAGAACCGGTCGCCAAAATCAGTTTATCATAATTTTCTTCGATGTTCGATCCGTCTTTTTTCTTACCGTACACAACCTTTTTTTGAAAATCGATACGGTCGATTTCGGCTTCCATTGTAACCTTTGCGCCTTTTGCTTCCAACTTTTCCTTGTTTGAGTAAAACAAGCCGTCTGAACCGCTGATCTGGTTTCCGATCCAAAGCGCCATACCGCAGCCGAG